>JAITIR010000006.1 GCA_031279285.1 Spirochaetaceae bacterium
TCCTCGATTCTGCGCCGCGTATCCTCGGAGTAAGGCTCCGCGCCGGCAAAGGCCCGTTTCAGGCTGATGCTGTCCCGCGCTACGCCCTCCTCACGCATCCTGCTTTCGACATGGAGCAGAAAACTCGGCGTGGCGTGGACGACGGTGGTCCCGAAATCCTGCATCATCCGGAACTGCCGCGACGTGTTGCCGGAACCGCTCGGAATGACGAACATCCCCACCTCTTCCGCGCCGTAATGGAAGCCAAGCCCGCCTGTGAAAAGCCCGTAAGATATCATGTTCTGAAAGACATCCCGGCTGTCGCAGCCGGTAGAAAATATCGACCGTGCCATAAGTCCAGTCCACGAGGCAATGTCGTTTCTGTTGAAATATATAGTTGTGGGGACGCCCGTTGTGCCGCTGGAGGCATGCAGGCGCAATACATCATCTTTGTTTACCGCCAGCATCCCGTAGGGGAAGGCGGAGCGCAGGTCCACCTTGGTCGTAAACGGGATACGCTTAAGGTCGTCAAGGCTTTTGACATCGTCCGCGCTCCCTATCCCCGCCTCCGCCAGACGCCTGCCGTAAAAATCCGTCTTCAACGCACCGGAAAGCGTCTTTTTCAACGAGTCAAGCTGAAAAGCCCGCAACTCCGCCTTGTCCATCCTTTCCTTTTCAGGATGCCAGTACTGAAAGTTCATATCGCCACCTTTGTAAATTATGTTTTTCCAAATTTAACATATTTCCGCAATATCCGCCAGGCCACGAAGGAGTTAAGCGGCACCCGTTTATCCGGTTTCGACGGCATACTGTCGTGGAAAATCCTTGATTCCATGATACACACAAATTCCTAAAGAACTGTACAGAAATAACATGACCAAACGGTCATGTTATTCTGTACAGTTCCTAACTGTTCCCGATTTCAGCGTGACAAAACCGCCACCTCTGCCCGGAGCCCATTATGAATATAACCCGTACAGCCCCGGAGGTTTCACGACACAAGTTTTTTCTCAAATTCGGCGTACTTTTTCAGGACATCCATCAGCACGACAAAGGCATCCGGCGTAATTGACTGCTCACCGTCACAGAGAGCCTTCTCCGGGTTGTTGTGAACTTCGATAATTAGCCCGTCCGCACCGGCGGCAATGGCGGCCTTTGCCATGGCAGGCACCATCCAGGCAATGCCAGTCGCGTGGCTCGGATCTACAATCACCGGCAAGTGGGTGTACCGTTTGAGCGCCGGGATGGCCGAAAGGTCCAGCGTGTTCCGCGTGTAGCTGTCAAAGGTGCGTATACCCCGTTCGCAGAGGATGATCCGCTCGTTTCCACCGCTCATGATGTATTCGGCGGCCATTAGTAACTCCGTTATAGTCGAGGCCAGCCCCCGTTTCAGCAGAATCGGTTTTTTGCAGCGGCCAAGTTCCTTGAGTAGCGTAAAGTTCTGCATATTCCGGGCGCCAACCTGGATAATATCCACCCCGTCGAATACCTCGAGCTGCTGGATAGACATAAGTTCCGTTACGATAGGGAGGCCGGTCTCTCTCTTCGCTTCAAGGAGCAGGTCGAGTCCCTTGCAGCCAAGTCCCTGAAAACTGTAGGGACTCGTCCGCGGTTTGAAAGCGCCGCCACGGAGAAATCCCGCGCCCGCTTCCTTCACAGCCTTCGCCACAGCGACGATCTGTTCCCTCGTTTCCACCGAGCAGGGGCCGGCTATTATCCCCAGGTATCCCGCCCCGATACGCCTGGACTCACCGCAGCCGGTATCAACATCGATTCGGCTGTCTTCGGGGTGAAACATCCGGTTGGCGCGCTTGTACGGTTCCTGCACCCGGATCACCTTCTCTACCAGTTGGTAGGCCATAAGGCTATCCTCGTCTATTCCCGAAGTGTCCCCCACAAGCCCCAGCACTGTCTGCGAGGCTCCCTCAGAAAGGTGTACCTTCACCCCCTGACTTTCCAGAAACGCCTTAAAACTCCCGATTCTGTCTTTTGGCGTGCCATGTTTCAACGCGATAATCATGTCTCAATTCCTCCTTAAAAAAAGTACTGTAACTATCAGGAGCCGCGCAAACGCCGCCGGCCAGCACGTAAAAAAAGGGAGGCCCCTTTCGGAGCCTCCCTTTTTTACAGAGTGAACAGCGTTTCCGGCTTTAACCCCAAAACGCCCGGCCCCACGGCATTACACGGGAAAAGTAATAATAGTAAAAGTACGAGAGCCAATTTTCCCGGCCTACGGTTTCGCCGGACGCGAAGTGAATTATCATAAAAACACCATGCCATCAACAAGCGGGTACGTCAAGTATCCGCATTGCCTGATAGTCAAATACCACCGGCAAAGCCGGGTTTTACCCATTTTAATGAAGCTTCTCCACCCTGAAGGGCGTGTATCGCCGACGCTAAGGACGCCTGCCCTACCTTTCGTTGTACGAAAAGGTAAAGCCCGCTGTGACGTGTAAAAATACCTTTATATTGGGAAGCTCGTCCAGATTGAACGGCAACTCCCCCTCGACGAACCATGCAAAAGTACGGCTCACCTGGTTGAAAAAATGCAGCCCTACGACCAGTGTGTCGAAAGATACTTCTTCTTTCGGTATGGAACTGTCTTCCAACTTGCGGGACAGGCTACGGCTGCTGAAGATAAAGCCAATACGGTATGGGGTATTTTTTGAATATATCTCCATGGATAGCCTGTACATTGTACGTGACCTGGATATTTTCGAGGTGTTCGTAAGCTGCTCTATGTACTCCCTAAGTTCAAAGTCAAAGGTAAAAAAGATGTGTGGAAGCCAAAACCCGGCCTGGGCGCCGAACAGTTTGCGGGTAGCGGTTTCGGCACTGTCCGAACCGCCGTCCAGGCTCGAAGCTATGCCCGCATTTGCAAAAAAAACACCAGGAAACTCAAAACCTGCCCGTCCTGAGAAACCGGCGTCTAGTGCCTTGAAAGTAAGGTCACTATCACCTATAAAAAAACCGAGTCCCATGTTCACATTGCCAAAATGATACCCGACATTGCCTGAAATCGTATTTAGCCAGATGGGATCGTAGCCCGCCCTGATACTGTAGTTATACTCAACCGCAAAATCGCCGTTAAATTCCGCAAAATAGATAGGCAGCAACTCCGGGTCAAAAGTGCCGCCGACGGGGCCTTCATCGTTGGGGGGGTATGAAGTTTTATCGATACCACCGCCAATGGTAAAATCAATTGGATTGGCGGACATGGGGCAGAAAAGGAGTATACATAGTACAAACAGCGTTTTATTTTTCATCCGTCATAATCTACCGCAAAACCCCTGTACGTGCCGCGCGGCTCGCGCCAGCTTATGTTTACAGAGTCAACCCTGCCGTGAGGAGGCCCTTTGTGGAGCCAGGAAAGGAATTTTTTTAGATTTTCCGCTTCGCCTTCCGCGGAGACTTCCACATCGCCTCCGGCATTGTTGCGAATCCAACCGCGCACACAAAGCCGTTCCGCTTCCGCGCAGGCATAGTAACGGAAACCTACATGTTGAACCCTGCCTCGCACGGTCGCATCAAAAGCGGCGACGGCCATAAATTTTTTTCCCGCAAACAGATTCATTCATCAAAAAAACTGTCCAAAACTTCCGCGCTAAAACCGTCAAAGCAGAGCCTTTTCCGGAGGGCTCCATCGCTTGCCGATTCGCCTAGCCCGTTCTTTTCAACAAAACGCCGCAAAAGTGCAAGCTGGACATCTGTGCTAAGCGTCTCTTTCAGCGCGGCGACGGCTGTGCCGCGGCTTATCCCTTTGCAGCAGAGCGCATACAGAAGTTCGCGGGGAGAGTCGGACTTACGTTTTATCCGTGAAGCTGCCCAAAGACGGGCATAACGCAGATCGTCCAACATTCCCGCTTCAACCAGAGCGTCAATGGCAAAACGTATCTCAGCCCGGCTGTATCCTTTTTTCTGGAGTTTTAATGAAAGCCCGGAACTAGACTGTTCCGCACGAGCCACGAGACGCAAGGCATCCTTCAACGCAGACGGAGGCGGGACCTTCCCATCGGTACAAGCTCTTTCCATCCGTTAGTTTGCATCTCCAAGCCTGTCCATATATGCAAGACTTTCAGGCAACAAAGCCGCATCCCCACCTAACCCCGCAAGGAGCGCTTAACGTTTGGAGAATTGGAAACGCCTGCGCGCGCCTGCCTGTCCGTATTTTTTGCGTTCAACCATACGGCTATCACGGGTCAAAAACCCGTTAGCACGCAGGCTGGCGGAGTTGGCCTCGTCTACATGGCAGAGGGCGCGGGCAAGACCGTGACGGCAGGCTCCGGCCTGACCGTTAACCCCACCGCCGTACACATTAATAAGCACATCGAATCTATTTTCTCCGGAGACAATCATCAACGGTGACTTTACTACATTGGCATGTTCAACCTGGGGGAAATATTCATTCAAACCCTTGCCGTTTATGGTAACCTTACCACTACCCTCGCGCACATAGACACGGGCAACGGAGGTTTTTCGTCTGCCTGTACCAATACCAAGATTTCTAACCACAAATTACCTCTTAAAAATCGATCTTTTCAGGATTTTGCGCGGCGTGCGGATGCTCGCTGCCTGCATAAATTTTCACGTTATTGAATATCTTTCTACCCAGCGGCCCTTTAGGCAGCATACCGCGGATCGCCGCCTCCAGCGGCGCAACAGGGTGCCGTTCAGCAAGTTTTCTGTACGTCTGTGTTTTAAGACCACCCGGAAAACCGGTATGATGATGGTACAGCTTTTTTTCGTACTTCCGGCCGCTTACCGTAACCTTGCCGGCATTTATCAGTATAAGATAGTCGCCAAGTTCATGGTGGGGGGCAAAAATTACCTTTTCTTTTCCACGAACAATTGATGCCGCCTTTGCCGCGATACGTCCCAGAGCCTTTCCTTCCGCATCAATCAGAAACCACTTACGCTCTGCGCAGGCTGGTTTTACAAAAATCGTTTTCATAGTGCTTTAGCTTGCCATGAAATATAAAAAAGAGTCAAGCGTTCCGCTTTCGGGAAGTTTTGCGGAATGGCGGCGTTACGGTTAGTTTCATTCTGACTCAAACCATGTATTCCTCCGGCGTAGGCAAATCGGCCTTTAAATAATTTTTTTATTATTATAATATGAAACGGACCTCCCCGCCCTGAATGGCGGGGAGCAAGGCACCACGGCAGAACGGACCTCCCCGCCCTGAATGGCGGGGAGCAAGGCCCTACGGCAGAACGGACCGCCCCGTCACAAAACAGCGTCAAGCTGTTTTGCGTGACGTTTTGCAGCCTGCCTAACCCGATAAGGAATGGTAAGCGGGGTATTAAACAAAAACAGAATAAAGAGGCTTTATGATGATTATTATTGGTGAAAAAATTAACGGATCCATACCTTCAATAGGTAAGGCGATCGCGGATAGGAACGACGCCCATATAAGAGATCTGGCAAAACGGCAGGCGGAGGCGGGCGCGGCCTTTATAGACGTGTGCGCATCGGTTGGCGAGGATGAGGAACTTGAAACGTTGAAATGGTTGTTTGGGCTTGTAGAAGCCGCTGTAGATACACCTATTTCGGTAGACAGTCCGAGCGCCGATATAATTGCGAAGGCGATACCGCTCTGCAAAAAGAACGGTCTTGTAAACTCTGTTTCTATGGAGGGCAACAAGGTTGATACGATTTTTCCGATGATAGCGGACAGCAAATGGGAATGTGTCTGCCTGTTGAGCGACGATACCGGCATTCCAAAATCCGCCGCAGACAGGCTGCGCGTCTTTGACGGCTTAATGAAAAAGGCCGCCGAGTACAAAATCCCACCCGAGCGGCTGCACATAGACCCACTTATCGAGATGCTCTGTACATCGGAAGACGGCATAGCAAAAGTCACGGAAACGATGCGCGAGATCAAAAAACAGTACCCAACGATACACATTACCGGTGGGGCAAGCAATATATCGTTCAACCTGCCGGCACGGAAATTTATTAACAGGGCCTTCATCATCCTTGCGATGAGCGCGGGAATGGACAGCGCCATAATCGATCCGCTAAACAAGGACATGATGGGCCTTATCTATGCGGCGGAAGCGTTGCTGGGCCAGGATGAAATGTGCATTGAGTATATCAACGCATACCGTGCAGGTCTGTTCGGTGAAGTTAAATAGCGGTTAAGTAAGCAGCATTAACATTTAAGTGTTGATGTCCGATCAACGGAAGCTGGCTGTGCGTCAGTTTTTTTTATGGAGGAAAGTATGAGCAAAATTGCTGAAGTTGCAAAAGCGGTTGAAGCCGGTAAAATGAAGTTGATTGAGGGGTTTGTGGCGGAGGCGCTGGAGGCTGGTGAAGATCCACTGGCGATTCTGAACGAGGGCATGATTGGCGCTATGGCTATAGTTGGCGAAAAGTTTCAAAAGTCCGAAATTTTTGTGCCGGAGATGCTTGTGGCGGCCAAAACTATGAAGAAAGGGGTCGAGGTGCTTAAACCAAAACTGGCCGGTGGAACAACGGCAAAACTCGGTAAATGTATCATAGGTACCGTTCATGGCGATCTGCACGACATAGGCAAGAATCTTGTTGCGCTGATGATAGAAAGCGCCGGTTTTGAAGTTATCGATCTGGGCGTGGATGTGCAGATCGAAACCTTCATAAACAAGATAAAGGAAAACCCTGATACAAAAATTGTAGCGCTTTCCGCCCTGCTTACAACGACGATGCCTTCAATGAAAGACACCGCAACCGCGATAAAGGCCAGCGGGCTTTCGGGCTTTAAGCTGATTGTAGGCGGCGCTCCCGTAACGCAGGAGTTCGCGGATCAGATCGGTGCGGACGGCTACAGCCCCGACGCTGCAAGCGCCGCCACGCTGGCAAAAAATTTAGTCGCCTAAGGGCCTTACGGGTGCGTAATAGGCTGACGCTGTTTTGCGGCCTGTCACCGTGAAAAATTGCATTCATAACATATAGACTTTTTTTTTCAAATAAGGTATATTTGTACAACGATTAAAAATTTATATACGCAGATTCAGGGCGGTTTCAACAGTATTTGAAACTACAGAGTCGGGGGTGCTTTTGGCGGTTCCCCGTACGGTTTTTAAAAGACCTACGGCCCCAACCATAATTGAAAACCGGCTTATTTCTATGTATAGGGTAGAAGGAGGCGTTTATGTCAGAAGTTTTATCCGTTATTCTAGGTGGTGGAAAAGGTACCCGGCTGTTTCCTCTCACGCGGACAAGGGCAAAACCAGCGGTGCCTTTCGGCGGCAAGTATCGTATCATAGATATCGCGTTATCTAACTGTATAAACGCTGATTTAAAGCAGATATATATTTTAACACAGTTCAATTCCGCTTCGCTTCACATTCATATCGCTCATACTTATGTTTTCGATCACTTCTCAAAGGGTTTCGCCGAAATTCTTGCGGCGGAACAGACTCTTGAACATAGCGAATGGTTTGGAGGTACGGCGGACGCGGTTCGCAAGAATTTGAGCCATTTTATGACTCATAAGCCCGATTACTACATAATCCTGTCGGGCGATCAGCTTTACCGCATGGACCTGCGCGATATGCTAAAGGAACACTGCGATTCGGGAGCGGCAATTACGATAGCATGTACGACAGTTTCTCGGGAAGACGCGAGTCAGTTGGGCATACTCAAGGCAAACAAACAGAATGTCATTACAGAATTTCTTGAAAAACCGGGGTCTACAAAGGATATTTCCGACTTCAAAACGCCGGTGGAGCTGCAAAAGGATAAAAATTCCGATAAATCTTACCTGGCATCCATGGGCATCTATGTTTTTAATGCGGAAACACTGCATAAATGTCTCGATAATGAGTCTAAAGATTTTGGGAAAGAAATAATTCCCGCCGCCATCAGTACGCTGAAGGTAAATGCTTACCCGTTTGAAGGCTATTGGGAGGATATCGGGACGATAAAGAGTTTCTATCACGCGAATCTCAACCTTGCCGATATAAAACCGTTGTTCGACATCTACGACGAAGAGAGGCCAATATACACGCGGATGTACAACTTGCCGCCTTCCAAAATGAATTTCAGCAGCATGAATCAATCTATCGCCTCGGAAGGCTGCATCATCACCAATTCGTCGATCACCAACGCCATAGTAGGGGTGCGGACCATCATCGAGTCTGGCGCCAGCCTGAACGGTGTCGTCTGCATGGGTGCGGACTTCTACGAAACGGAAACGCAAAAACAGGCCAACGCGGGAATGCGTCTGCCCAACATAGGCATAGGGAAAGGCTCCATCATAAAAGGCGCGATCATTGATAAAAATGCCAGGATAGGTGAAGGCTGCCGCATCGGTATCGACAACCTAAACCGAAGTGACGGTACTTACGAAAATTACTCGATCGTTGATGGTATAATCGTAGTTCCCAAAAACGCGATACTCTATCCCGGTACAATGATTTAGCGCCTACTTAAGAAAGAGCGCCGATGAATCTCCGCGCAGCAAGAGCGCAGTATCTTAAGCAGGGTAAAAAAAGCGATGAACCGTAAGCCGGATTCTGTTCCTTCTAGTTTTAGAAAGGCGCCGCCATCTGTCTTGGGCCGCCGTTACCGGCGGCTTCCATGCAGCCTACCCGCGCTTACTGGGCGGGACAACCCAAGCGCTGTTTAGCTTTGCTCCTGATGAGGCTTGCCGTGCCGGAATCGTTACCGATTCCGCGGCGGGCTCTTACCCCGCCATTTCACCCTTACCATGCGGCCGCCGTAGCGGAAACATGGCGGTATACTTTCTGTTGCGCTGTCTGTAACGCAATACCAAACATCAATGTGTCCGGCATTGCGTCCCCGGCCGTTAGCCGGCATCATGCCCTGCGGAGCCCGGACTTTCCTCGTTGCCGCGGCAGCGCCGCAACAACGCGGCGGCGGTTCATCGCATAAAATTATTCATCGTAATCCATCATTTTTTCATCATCTTCTTCGTATTCTTCTTCAACATCTTCTTCATCCAAATCCTCAAGGTCCGACAGGCTACCTGCCGTGTCATCATCAAAATAAGCTTCTTCACCCTCTGAAGATTCCTCATAGAACAGAATGCTTGAGCAATAGGGGCATGAAACAATTTCTTTACCGCTACGGACACTGTTTGCAAACTGTACCGGCAGAATCATGTGGCAGCTTGAACATACACCGCCTTTTATGCTTACGATTCCGTTTCCACCCTTCTTTTTGACGATACGTTCAAACTTAAACAACAGTTCTTCATCCATATTCTTTGTTATTTCTTTTTCTTCCGCTTCCGACTCAATCAAAAATTTTTTACGCTCCGCAAGCTTGGCTTCTACATCCGCCTTTGCCTGTGACAGCTCAGCATCCTGCTGATCTATCAATTCTTTTTTCCGCTCCATATCATTATCAAGTTCGCGTATCTTTTGTTCCTTTTGTTTTATTTCCTTACGATACTGTGATTCTTTTTCTGAAGCATCATGGATTTCTTTATCAAGATTTTCATATTCACGCTGAGTGCTTATAGCATCCATGTGTTTTTCCGCCTTTTCACGCGTACTCTCCGCTTCGAACAAAAGATTTTTCAATTCCATTTCCACTGTTTTTGTGGCGCTACGTTCAATGTCCTTTTCGATATATTCCTTTTTCAGTCTTTGAAGCAGCTCTTCCTGCGTTACCAGCATCTTTGGAATATAGTTGATCTCACGTTCCAATTCAATTTTTCTTGCAAGTACATCCTGCAGCGAACGCAGCTTCTCAAAAATCTCTGCTGTTGTCATTGTATACTCTCCATAAAATATATTTGTACGGGCACTATTCGAAAGTAAATGTTACAAACAATAAATACCCCATTACCTTTAGTGATCGAGGTAATCCTTTAACTTTCTGCTGCGTACAGGGTGGCGAAGTCTGCGAAGGGCCTTTGCTTCTATCTGCCTGATGCGCTCGCGGGTAACGTTAAAGTAAAGGCCGACCTCTTCAAGCGTCAGGGAATAACCGTCGTCCAGTCCGAAACGCATCTTTAGAACTTCCTGTTCACGTTTTGGCAGTGTGGCCAGTACGCCGAAAAGACGCTCCTGTAGCAGTGTAAAAGCTGTTTTGCTGGCCGGATTTTCGACATCCTTATCCTCAATGAAGTCTCCCAAAAGCGAGTCTTCCTCCTCCCCGATCGGCGTTTCAAGCGATATAGGCTCGCGCGCTACACTCTTAACGGTCTTTACACGGATAGCCGTCCAGCCGAGTTTTTCGGCAATTTCATCGTCGGACGGTTCGCGTCCAAGCGTTTGTAGGAGTTGACGGGCTTCTCTGCTCACCTTGTTTATCTGTTCTATCATGTGTACAGGTACACGAATCGTGCGCGCCTGATCGGAGATTGAACGTGTTATAGCCTGGCGTATCCACCATGTAGCATAAGTTGAAAACTTAAAGCCTTTTTGATACTCAAACTTTTCGACAGCCTTGATAAGGCCTATATTTCCTTCCTGTACAAGATCGAAAAAATGAAGCCCACGGTTGGTATACTTTTTCGCGATTGAAACAACGAGGCGCAGATTCGCCGTAATTAGCTTATCCTTTGCGTCTTTTAACATCTTGCGTCCGTAATTAATATCACGCGCCATAATGTTGATATTGTCGCAAGATTCTTCGAATTCGTCCTCCAGTTGTTCAAGCCGTTTCTGTGTCTGTTGAATATGCTGAATTTTTTCCTTTATTTCGTCGGAACTGAGCGATAAGTCATTTTCAAGGCGTTCCCGTTCTTCCTTTACAGTAAGGCCGCGCCCCAGCGCGCGCAGTTCTTTCATTGAAGCAACCTGAAGCCGCTTCTCAATCCTGTCCTGTTCTTTACGGAAGCGTTTAATTTTCTTGGCAGCCTGTACAAATTTATCGGAAAAGACGTTTATTTCTTCCGGATGTATCTCCATATTTTTTATTAACTCAAGCAGGGCTGACCTCAGTTTAGCCAGTTCTTGATCTCCAAAAATATCAGGTCCGCGTATGCCCCTCGATATGAGCTTTCGTTTTGCCTCGATATATCTTTTCAGGTCGGCATCTATGATGCGCAGGCTTTCTTTATAAAAGTTATACAGGCGGCGCCGTTCCGTCATGTATTCGGTTATTTCTTTTTTTGTTTTTTCATGCAGGTCTTTTGCTTCTTTTTTTGAAAAAGCTTTTTGCGCTATACGATGACATTCGGTAATGATCATGCCGGACCGTTTTATAACGTCTTTTATTATGTTACCGCCCTCTTCCATCTTTTTGGAAAGTTCTTTCTCTTGATCCCCGTTAAGGAGATGAACCTTTCCGATTTCCTTTAGATAAAGCCGCACCGGGTCATCAATAGTGGCTTCCTTTTCGTTTGAGCGGCGTAAATGTTTTTTTTCGGAAGATACGTTTTTAATAAAAGCTTTAAGAACATCTTCTTCATCGCCGCTTTCTTCCCGTTCCAGTTCTATGTTGCTGGCTTCCAAAACAGAAAAAATATGCTCCATTTTTTCGGCATTGTTTATAATATTCTCCGGCAGAAATTCTTCCATATCGTCATGTGTGATACGGTTATTCTTTATCCTTGCATATTCAATAAGTTTTTCCAACGAAAGATCGTCATGGGCATCTTCTTCGATAATGCTATCCATATCATCAATACCTAAATCACTTACATCAATATTTTCAGGCTTCAAATCTACAGAGTCTTTTTCTATATCATAAAACTTTTTTTCTTTAACAGGAGCAACTTGTATTTCTTCTATCATCTATTAACCCCCTTTAAGTTTTGCAGTTCGGCGTCAATGAACATTTTTTCATGCATCAAATCTTCTACAGATGCTCCGTTATTTTTTGCCGAACGCATCTTTAAAACAAGTTCATTCCGTTTTCGCATAAGGTTTTTCGCCTTTAGCTTTATTATGCTATCCGCGACTATATGTTCTGGTTTTTCGGAGAATTCCCGTGTTGCGGCCTTTTCGACAACGAATTGTTTAAGTTCCCCTGTTACAACACCGTTTATCAGGGCTTCAAAACTCATATTACCGGCACGATTACACTCCTCAAGCGTTACATAGAGTTCTTTTGCGTAAATATCGGTAAACTCCTCAATTGGGATTGCAGAACGTAGTTTAGCAAACAAATAAGGATTTGCTTCGCAATTAACCGCTGCCGCGGTAAGCGGAAAAAGCTCGTCGGTCATGTTTATAGAACGCCTTACAACTGCCTCAGTTTTTTGTACGCTGTATCCGCCATTTTGCCAAACTTTATAATCATACAATACCGATTGCGTACCCGTCCCGAAAGCCTCAGCTATCCGCCCAAAGTAAGCCTCCCGTTCAACTTCAGAACCGATTAGGTCTAAAAACGGAAACAAAGAAGCAACAGCCTTTGCTTTCCGCATGGCATCTGAATCATCCGGTGAGCGCCTGTTTTCGGCTAATAGGTACTCAAAATCAAGTATACTATTTTTTACAAATTCTTGCAAGTACCCTGCACCTCTATCCTTTAAAATGTCCGCCGGATCTTTGAATTCAGCCAGGTCCGAAGGCTTTATCACAAAGGCCTGGGCAGCGGCGCTCCGGCAGGTCAATATCGCCTTTACCGCGGCGGCTTGTCCCGCCGCATCGTTGTCAAACAACAGCTTTATCCTGTCCGCCCAGCGAGCCAACAGCCGCGCCTGTTCTATGGTAAATGCTGTACCCAGCGGAGCCACCGCATTACAGATTCCAGCCTCGTGCAACGCGATCACGTCCATATACCCTTCCGTTACTATCACTTCTTTCTTGTTCCGTATCTCATTCATAGCTAAGTCCAACGCAAATAAAGTATCCCTCTTTTTATATATTAACGATTCTGGGGAGTTAAGATACTTGGGACCATCTCCGGCCAGGATTCTGCCGCCAAAAGCCGCTATACGCCCCTGTCTATCCGCTATTGGAAAGATAAGCCGGCCTGAAAAGAGTGCACGGCGGGGATTCGCCTTTGTAAACAGCCCACTTTCGGCTAAAAAAGGGGCGGAATAGCCCTTTTCGATCAGAAATTGGTACAGCCAAAACGGGTCCGCGGTCGCATAGCCCAGCCGGAAACGATGTATCAGTTCGTCCGAGACACCGCGTCCCCTGACATAGTCCAGGGCAGCCTTCCCTTCCTGAGTCTCCGTCAATATATAACTGAAACTTCCCGCGACACGCCGGTACAGTTCGCCAAGATCATCCTTTTTTCTGTCTATCTCGCTCGTATTGACGGGAACACCGGAATCATCCTGTATGATCGGTACACCGAAACGTTTTGCCAGCAATCTTACAGTTTCTGGGAAGCTCAGTTTGTCCATCTCCATCACAAAATTGATCACACTGCCGCCCTCGTGGCAGCCAAAACAGTAGTACGTTTTCCTGTCCGGATCAACAGTGAACGACGGTGTTTTCTCGTTGTGAAACGGACAGCGGCCCCACCAGCGACCGCTTTTTTTTTCGAGTTTGACATAATCGCCGACAACGGCGACAGCGTCCAGCCGGTTAGTTAGCTCGTCAATGGTCTCTTTAGCTATGCGTCCCATAGCTGATATGCTCCCATAACGGATATGCCCCCATATCTTAGCGGTTTCCCTTTACCAACAGCTCGCCCGCCGCTATATGTTCATCAAAATTTTTTGAAAAATAATGCCTGCCGGACTCAGGATCGACGACACGAAAGAACAAAAAATCGTTATTTTCCGGAGCAAAGGCGGCTTTCAAAGCTACCAAGCCCGGCGCGGCGATTGGGCCGGGCGGCAGGCCAGAGCGTATATAAGTGTTGTACGGATTTTGAATCTGAAGGTCACGGTTATACAGCCGCCAGGGGTGGGGTTTCCCCTCAATCTCTGTGATTATGTACTCGACGGTCGCGCATGATTCTAGGCGCATCCTGTTTTCAAGGCGGTTTTTGAATACACCGGCAATCACGGCGGCCTCCTCCGCAACGCGGTACTCCCGTTCAATGATCGAAGCAAGCGTTACTTTTTCATACAGTTCGCCGGGCTCAAGGCTGTATGCGTCTATGCCAAGTTCGTCCAGCCGGCTAAAGAAAGTGTCCGCCATCTTGCGCACTACCAGTTCAGCCGGGTAGTAGGCCTGAAACAGGTAGGTATCAGGGTAAAGATAACCTTCCATCGTTTTTCCGGGCACACGGTACTCGCTAAGCAGGTTGCGGTCTTCCGCCGCTTGCAGAAACGAGGCTGACATACAGACACCCGCGTCTTCCAGTATCGTAGCTGTTTTTCGCAGCGTCGCGCCTTCCGGTACCGTGATCCGAAGCAGTTTCTGCCAGCCCTTCTGTAGTATCCGGTGCAGCGCTATCTGGTCTACAGGCAGATCGATCTGGTATACACCAGCCTTGATGTAGTCAGGCTCAATCCGTGAAAGAATATTCCAAAACAGGACGCTTTTGATGATCCCCGCCTTGAACAACCGCCTGCCTGCCGCTATGGAACTTTCGCCGTCCGGTATCTCAATTACGGCGCTGCTGCCGCTTTCTACGCGCACGCCAACCGTGTCAACAGGCACGCGGGACGGGGCAGCGTTAACGTTTACGATCAGGACAAGCGCCAACGCCGCAAGCAAAAGAAAACAACCCAGTATTACGGATGCAATAGAAAAAACGTTCTGTTTCTTCATACCGGTATACTACACCAAAACCTGCTACAAATGAACCTCCCCGCCATAGGGCGGAGGAGCAGACCCCACTGCGAATGAGCCTCCCCGCCGCAAGCGGCGGGGTATCATATGTAGAGCGGCGGGGAGGCTCGTTCCGTAAGGAAATTTATCATATGGGGGTTTACTACCATTTTTTGTCA
>JAITIR010000058.1 GCA_031279285.1 Spirochaetaceae bacterium
GGCCTACAGCCTTTGGGAAAGCGCCGGTTTGTGTTTAACCGATCATGAGCCGGCGTGTATTTGCTTGCTGACATGGGCAAATACAGGGGCGATGATTGTCCTTGCGGCAATCATCGCCGCGCGGTTGCCTCCGTACAAGGGTTGCAGGCTTTTTTGAAAATAATAATACGCCGCCATCCATGGCGGCTAAATTTTTTGTCGGTCCTGAAATAGTTTGACAGATTTATGCAACCCTACGGTGCATTATTTCTATACGTTTACCCTGCTACCTTGAAGGTTTCAGTGTCAAAATATAGGCTATTCGAGGGAACAAGGATATGATACCAAAAATAATTCATTACTGCTGGCTTTCCGGTGACACTATGCCGGAAACATACGCGCGCTGCATGGAAACATGGAAAGAAAAACTTAAAGGTTATGAATTTGTACTGTGGGACACGAAACGTTTCAATATTGACAGCGTTCTTTGGGTAAAGCAGGCTTTTGAGGTCGGGCTCTACGCCTGCGCCGCCGACTATATCAGGCTGTACGCCGTGTACACGACGGGCGGCATCTACCTTGACACGGACATGGAATCGGTAAGGCCTTTTGATCAACTGCTGGACGCCGACATTATGCTTGCCTATGAAAATCACCGGAGCTATAACATTGAAGCCGGCTGTTTCGGCGCGCAAAGAGGGCATCCTTTTATAAAAAAATGCATGGAATATTTTGAGACGACTCCGTTTTTTGTTCCTGAAAAGTTACCGGAAATAATGAAACTTGACCGTTCGGAACGTCACAATTTTATAGACCCGATAATAGCGCCGGAATTGATGCGGTCAGTCCTGGAAAAATATTTTTTATTAGAAAATTACAAAATATACCCAAACGATTATTTTACCGCAAAAAATGTTATGACGGGCGAAATAGAAAAAACAAAAAACACGTTTACCGTCCACCATTTTGGGGCTCAGTACCATACCGACGAATGGCGCGCGGTCCGCGAAAAGGAACATGGGATAAATAAAAGGTTTGGGCAGGATTCTCCTATATCGCGGTTTTTGATATACGCGCTTTACTTCAAAAACAGGGCGCGGAAAGAAGGCTTTTTCGGCGCTGTACGGTACTACTTCAACAAATACTTTAAGCGTGGATAAGTGTGCCGTTATAGCTTTCTCCCCGCAGGATGCGGCGGAGATTTTCCAGATCAGCCCCCATTGCGCAGATAACGCTCAGCCCGGCTTCCTCGGCGTTGCGGCTGGCAACTGGGTCGAACGGCACATTCTTTCCAGGCGTCCAGACATCGCCCGTTATGGCGCGGAAGTCTTTCCAGTTTATGCTGTCGATGGGTTTTGCCTTGGGGTCGGCTTTTGGATCAGCCGTGTATACTTTTTCAATGTTTGAAAGGTTTATCACGATTTTTGCGTCAAAACGTTTTGCCAGCAGTACCGCATCGTTATCAGACGAAAACCCGGGTTTCCATCCGGCCGCCAGCAACACCCGTCCGGTAAAAAGGCTACCTCCGGCTTCAGGATCGGTAACGACATCGTCCGTACAGTAAGGGCCGAACAGTGCCTTTACAAGTTGCGCGTTAAGGCGCGTCGCCATTATACCTATCCAGTCTGCCTGTTCGTCGTCCACGGCTGCGCCCAGCGCCCCGCTTACCTGCCGGTACGCCGCCTGCCATGTCCGGGCAGGTCCGCCGCCCCCCACAACAATGATAAAGCGTTCCGTTCTGTCTTCCGTCAACAGTGTTTCGATCAGTTCTATAAACCTTTGCAGATAGAGGCAGTCTACCTTATAGGGCGCAACGATCGAACCGCCAAGGGAGACGACGCTGGTCACCGGGTGCGCCTTATGCCTTTACAGAAACCTTTCGTGTAACGAAATCGCTCTTTAAGCAACGCGCACAGATTTTAAGCGTTACCGTTGTGCCGTCAATCTCGGTCTTAATCTTTTTTATATTTGGCTGCCAGGTCCTCCGTGTACGGTTTTTGGCATGGCTCACTTTGTTACCGGTAATAGTATGTTTTCCACAAATATCGCAAGTGCGTGACATGATTAACATCCTTAAAATAAATATCCGCGCCTACTTTGACGCTATTGTCAAAACAATACAGACTTTTCCCCGCCCCGTCAATACACCGGACAAGCGCTACACGCTTGTTCAAACTCCAGGGCCGTTAGGCTTGGCCAGCGTTCAAATCCTGCGGGTTTGCACGCTGGCCCTTCCTGGGTTGGTGGTTTTTTTGTTTTTGGGTTATTATTAGATATGGTTATTCGTGCGCCCGGAGGTTTACCGTGAAGGTCCTGCTAATCATCAACACACAAAAACCGGCTGCCGCCGCGCTTGCATCAGAGATACGCGATGCGCTCGACAGGAAAGGCTGTACGACAGCACTATGCTCGTTCGACGGCGCGGCGATCGTAACAAGCGGGTTTGACGTAGCGTTCAGCTTGGGCGGGGACGGGACGGTACTGTTCGCTGCGCGGACGATAGCCGCCTTCGGAACGCCGATAATTCCGCTCAACCTGGGGACACTCGGTTTTATAGCGTCCGTGCATCCTTCGCAATGGCTTGATGTCTTTTCCAAATGGCATGAAGGGAAACTCACTGTTTCCGAACGGTTGATGCTTGACGTGAGGGTGGAACGCGGCGCCGCGACGGTTTTTATGCTACCCGGCCTGAATGACGCGGTGATCTCCGCGTCCGGCATCGCAAAGACGATAAGGCTTGACGCATGGACGGAGGACACGCACATCGGGAGTTACCGGTCCGACGGCCTGATAGCGGCGACACCGACAGGCTCCACAGCCTACAGTTCGTCCGCCGGCGGCCCGATAATCGACCCGGAAATTGAGGCGGTGATACTGAACCCGATCTGCCCGTTCACGATGCTGTACCGCCCGATCGTGCTGCCCGCCGAGCGTCCTATCAGGATAAAGATAGGTACAGAACAGCGGAGCGGGGTGCTTCTGACGATAGACGGGCAGGTTACCGAGCCTCTTGAACCGGGAGATCTTGTCGTGATAAGGCAGAGTGCGAACAAGGCGCGGCTTGTAGCGTGCGACCGCACCGCCTTTTACAAGGCGTTGCACAGCAAACTTGCCGGGGCTGTCAGTAAAAATGCCGGCGGGGGACGCGATGCTTGAAGAACTTTCTATAAGGAACTACGCGCTGATCGAAAACCTGACAATATCGTTTGAAGAACAACTATCGATATTTACAGGTGAGACGGGGGCAGGCAAGTCCATCGTCGTGGGGGCATTGAGTTTTCTGCTCGGCGCCAAGGCCGAGATGACGGTGATACGATCCGGCGCGGAGGAGGCATCTGTGTCCGCCGTGATCTCCATAGACAGGCGGAACAGGGACGCGTTGGGCTGGCTCTCATCACACGGGATAGAAACGGAGGATGGACGCCTCTCCGTTCGCCGCGGCATAAAGTCGTCCGGACGAGGCTCGATATGGATAGGAGACACGCCGGTCACAAGGGGAGAACTGACCGAATTCATGGCCTTTATGTTCGACCTGCACGGCCAGCACGCGCACCAGTCACTACTCCACAAGGACAAGCACTGCCGTTGCCTGGATCGTTTCGCGGGCATTGAGGAGGAGGCCCTTGCGTTCAACCGAGTGTTTACGGAACTTGCCGAAAAACGCAGGAATCTTGAAAATTCGCTCGTTTCGGAGCGGGACAGGGACGCGCGGATAGAACTTTTGACGTTTTCCATTAACGAAATAGAGGCGGCTCGCCTGAAAAGCGGCGAATGCCGCGAATTGGAGGCCGAGTCGACCCGCCTTGCAGCATTCGAAAAGCTATCCGGTAGCATCGAAGCCGCTGCGGCGGCCCTGTTCGACGGGGAAGTGTCCGTTTTAAGCCTTTCGCGTAGGGCAAGGTCCGGTATAGATGCCGCCGCCGCCCTGGATTCAAGCCTTTCCGGGCTTCAGCAACGCCTCGGCGCCCTCTACTACGAGGCCGAGGACCTGTCCGGCGAGTTGCGCTCCTACCGTGGCAGCCTTACGTTTGATTCTGGCCGCCTGGAGGAGGTTGAGGAGAGACTTGCCCTGATTCACCGTCTTAAAAAGAAGTATGGCCGCGCCGCAGACGGTAAAAAAGATGGAGAGCTTTTTGACGGCGTCAAAAATATCGAGGATGCGGTACTTGCGTACCGGAATGAGGCCGCCGCCGAGATCGAGGCCCTTTCCGCCTCGGAGGAGAACCGCGAGCGGCAGCGGGCAGCTATAGCGACGCTGGAACGGGAGATAGCGCGGCGTGCCGCCGCACTCAGCGAAAAGCGCCGCGCCGCTTCGGACAGACTGGCCCGCCGGATAAGCGGCATACTCGGCAGTCTCGGTATGCCGGGCGCGAACTTTACGGTAAGCCTTGAGCCAAAGGGTCCTATTCCGGGCGGGCAGGCGAATATTGTATGCGGTCCCTGGGGCGCGGACGACGTGGAATTCCTTATTGCCGCAAACAAGGGGGAAAGCGCCCGCGAACTGCGGCTTGTTGCTTCAGGCGGAGAGCTTTCCCGCGTGATGCTGGCGATAAAGACAGCACTTGCGGCGGAAACAAGCGTCGGTGTGGAAGGCGGGGCGACAGTCCCCCCAACAGTGACCGGCATCAGCCCATCAACATGGGTTGACGGACCTGAGACGCTCATCTTTGACGAGATCGACACAGGTATAGGCGGCGAGGCGGCAGTCGCTGTTGGTGAATATTTACAAAAGATCGGCAGGGTAAAACAGATTTTCTGCGTTACCCATCTTGCCGTTATCGCGTGCAGGGCGGATAATCATTTTAGGGTGGAAAAAACCGAGACGGGCGGCAGAACTATTACTTCCGTTAACTCACTTTCCGCCGGGGAGCGGTGTAACGAGATTGCGCGTATGCTTTCCGGCGGCAGGGGCGAAACAGCGCTTGCGCACGCCTGCGAATTGTTAGACAAGTATGGGGTAAAAAATCGTGTTAAAGAGTAACAATGTTGAAAAACAGCAATATTACCAAAGAAAAATATCGCCGTTCGATGCAAACATAAAAGAACTGTTAAAAAAAGAAAGCACTATTATAACGGAGTGCCGTGCCGAACCCGCTACGGCGGCGCCAAAGCTGTTTTTTTTATCGGACCTGATGCTTGATGTTACATCAAACTATTTAGTAATTAACGGAATCGGGCAGGCCATATTAAACACAAAGGATGAAGCCTCCCTTAGCGAGGCAAAAAAAACCGTTTCCAAGGCGCTTATATACTTACAGAATGTTGTTACGGTAAAAGTTGACGCGCCGTTTTCTGAGTACGAGGATGCACTCGCGGAATTGGCTCCGATAGACGCGGCGCAGCGTTGCCAGCTTGTAAAAAAATTTGGGCTTTCCATTTCACTTTTGAAAGCAGCTTACGGCAATAATACAAAATGGCGCTGGGTTTTTGTTGACATGGAAGGGCACTGCGCCGCGGTGTCAAAGAATTTGCTTGATTTAAAAAAGGCGCAGGCAAGTAACGATCCTTCTTCGCAGGACTATGAGCCACTCCTTTATCACGCATATTTTGCAAAAAAAATGTTGTCCGATGCTGCGGACAGGTTTCATTCAAGGTATATGCTTGCTACAAAAAGCAATGAAGATTTATGGAAGGCGGGAAATTTCTTGAATGCGCTTCGCAGGATTCACATTATCTTCAACGAGCGTGACGAGGCGGAGGAGGTAAAAAAGAAGTACAATAGTTGGGTTGCCGCACTTGGAACCGAACTTAAAAACCCCGTCTCAAAAAGTTGAATATGGGAAAAACAAAAATAGAGGGCGGTATTCTAAAAGAATTTAAAACATTAAGCGCCTTTTTTTATAAGTACCGCTTTAAGTATATCGGCGGTTTTATCTGCCTTTTCATGGTTGACGCGGCGCAACTTTTGATTCCGCAATTCACAAAGCGGGCAATAAATTTAATTTCACGACAGGAATTTATCTGGCTGGATGTATTCAAGCTCTGCCTCGCCATGGTCGCCGCCATGTCCGTAATTTCCTTTGGACGTTTTTTGTGGAGACTTCTTATTCACGGCTCCTCGCGGCGCATCGAATCGGAACTACGCCAAAAACTATTTGACCATCTTTTAAAACTTTCGTGGGATTTTTTCCAAAAAAACAAGATCGGGGACCTTATCACCCGTTCAACGAGCGACCTTGGCGCCGTCAGGATGGCGATAGGCTGGGGACTCGTTGCCGGACTTGACGGTACCGTGATGGCGCTTTCGATCATCATAATAATATTCATCCAGGACACGGGGACAGCGGCCTTTGCAGTGCTGCCGCTGCCATTCATAACAGTACTGATAATATTTTTTGGCCGTATGGTAGGCAGACGTTTCAAACGGGCACAGGAAACAAATTCTGCGTTAAACGAGACCGTACAGGAAACATTCGCCGGAATTCGTGTAATAAAATCATTTGTAAAAGAGGCGGCCTTCATAAAACGTTTTGCGGAAAACAACGACGATTACCGCGAGGCGAACATGGCCGTCGTAAAACTGCACAGCTTTTTTATGCCGCTGATCTCGTTCCTCGCCGGTTTTACATCGCTGATCGTGTTGCTTGCCGGCGGACGGCGCGTGGTACTTGGCCTTATGACACCGGGCGATCTGGTCGCGCTTTTCAGCTACATGAATATGCTTATCTGGCCGATGCTCGGCGCAGGCTTTACGGTAAACATCGTGCAGCGCGGCGCGGTATCGCTCAGACGTATAAACGAAATCCTGAATACAGAGCCTTCAATAAAAAGTGAGAATGTTGAATTCTGTGGTGACGGTGGGGGCCCCTCCCATTCCGGTTACAGTGGCAACATAATCGAAATAAAGGATCTGTCATTCGCGTACGGTGAAGGCAGGAATGTTCTGCATGACATCAATATCACAGTCAAAGAGGGCGCGACGCTCGGACTGCTCGGCAGAACGGGCGCGGGAAAATCAACATTGGTAAAACTGCTGCCCCGTATGCTGGACCCGCCGCGCGGAACTATTTTTGTAAAGGGCCGCGATGTCCGCGACTGGGACCTTGACGCGCTACGTTCACTGTTCGGCGTGAGCCCCCAGGACAGCTTTATGTTTTCAGACTCTATAAAAAACAACCTGACGTACGGATACGACGGCGAGGATAACGACGGACTTGTAAAAATGATGTGCTGTATTTCCGCGCTGGACCGCGACATTGAGACTTTTTCAGATGGTATCGAAACACTGATAGGGGAACGCGGGCTCACCCTTTCCGGCGGACAGAAACAACGGCTTTCGATAGCACGCGCTATAGTAATTCAGCCTGAGATACTGATCCTGGACGATTCGCTTTCCGCGGTTGATGCGGAAACGGAAAAACGAATCGTTAAAAATATATACAGGGCGCGAAAAAATAAAACAACGGTTATAATTTCACACCGTGTGTCCGCCTTTGCCGGAGCGGACTACGCGGCGGTGCTGGAGGGCGGCGCGCTTGCCGAATACGGCGCACCGGCGGCCCTCCTGGAAAGCGGCGGCTACTACGCCAGGACTGCCGCGCTTCAGCAGTTGTATGAGTGACGTATGAGCGATTATTTTGATCAGGAAGAAATCGTAAAAGATTACGACAGCGTAATATTCAAGCGTATACTGGAGTATATAAAACCGTACCGCCATCTTGCGCTCGTAACTTTTATCGCGCTCGCCGTGTCAACAATCGGTGAACTTTTGCTTCCCGTTTTGGAACAGCGCATCGTAGACGACGCGATCGTTGCCCGTTACATTGCGCTGGATACCGCGCAGGCTGCGGAGCAAAACATATCGGAAACGGCCTCCGCCGAGCTTGCGGAACTTCCCCGCGGCAGCGGACTCTTTCAAACAAAACCGATAAAAATAAACGACACCCTTTTTGTTCCGCAGAATCAGCAGCTCCGCATTTCAAGCAGTGTCGAAAAAGAATTGCGCGCAAAAAATATTTTGGACGGCGAACAGTGGTATGTGTTCAGCTTAAACGAAAAAAACAGTGTCTATGTTTTAAACAACCCGCTGTTCATTCACGACAAAAATTCCGCGGCGGTAAGGGCGCGCCTCCTGGAAACACTCTCAACGGATGAACTGCGCGCCGTGCGTGACGCGGACATCAAACGTATATACTCCGTGATTCTAATCCTATTCATATCCCTTTTGCTGGTATTTGCCGCCACGTACGTTCAGGCATGGAGCGCAAACCTTATCGGCCAGCGCGTGATGAAGGATATGCGCCTTGAACTTTTTCAAAAAACCGTCTGGCAGTCCACCGCCTTTCTATCCCGCCACCCGGTAGGGCGCATAGTAACGCGGCTCGGCGGCGATGTGGAAACGATAAACGATTTCTTTACGTCCGTAATGGTGGCGCTCTTGAAGGACATTTCCGTTATGGCTGGCTCCCTTGTAACGCTGTTCCTGCTGTCGCCGCGCCTCGCCCTTGTCGTGCTGGCCTGTACGCCACCCGTCATCGTCTGCACCGTGCTGAGCCGTGTCAGGGCGCGGGACGCGTTCCGCCGCCAACGCACCTCCTCGTCCGCCGTTACATCCTACCTGTCCGAGCGGCTGTCCGGCTTGCAGATAGTCCAGTACTTCAGACGGGAACAACGGAGCATGCACGAGTACTCCAGGCTCAACGGCGAGCTCCTTTCCGCCAACCTGGGCGAGATTCGCGTGTACGCGATTTTCCGCCCTATAGTCGAGTTTATGGCGACGTTCACGACGGCCACGCTGATTGCGGTTGGCAGTATGCTCGTCCTTGATCTGACGCTTTCCATAGGCGTTTTGATAGCGTTCATCAACCTGGTAGCGATGTTTTACGCGCCGGTGATGGACATTTCCGAGAAATATACGATTCTCCAATCCGCGATGGCGGGCGGTGAGCGTGTTTTCGCACTACTGGACACGGATCAACGGATTCCGGACGAGGGGACGCGCGAAATTTCATCTCTCCGTGGACATATTGAGTTCAAGAACGTATGCTTCAGCTACAAAATCGGCGAAGAAGTGTTAAACAACTTGAGTTTTCAGGTGAATCCTGGCGAGATGGCGGCGATTGTGGGCTATACCGGGGCGGGAAAGACCACGATAACCAACGTTTTAGCCCGGCTGTGGGACATTGATTCGGGGACGATCACCCTTGACGGCATCGACATCAAGGAAATCTCGCTCCGAAGCCTCCGCCGCGAGGTCCTGCCAGTGCTACAGGACGTATTCCTGTTCTCCGGCACGATAGCGGACAACATAACGCTTGGGCTTGATCTTCCGCCCTCCGAGGCGCGGAAGGCGGCAATCGCCGCGGCCAGGGCGGTTGGCGCCCACGATATCATCATGCGGCGCGGAGAGGGCTACGACACGCCGCTTTCCGAAGGCGCGGCGAACATCTCAGGCGGCGAGCGTCAGCTCATCAGTTTTGCCCGCGTTATCGCCCACAACCCGTCCATCGTCGTACTGGACGAGGCGACAAGCTCTATCGACACGGAAACGGAGCGCCTGATACAGGCCGGTATGGAACGTATCCTTTCCGGCAGGACATCGATCGTGATAGCCCACCGCCTCTCGACTATACGAAACGCTGACCGCATCCTCGTGCTGAAAGGCGGCGCGGTTGCCGAGCAGGGCAAGCACGGCGAGCTTATCGCGCTGAATGGCATTTACGCCCGTCAGTGGATGCTGAACAGCCAGCCGTTCTAATTTTATGTCATCGAATTCACGCTTAACTTCGACAGGCATTCCCCAATCGGTATCGAAAAGCAGGATATCTATCTCCGCTACCGGACTTATGTTTTGATCGAACACCGCTACCCACCGGAATGCCCGTTTAAGGTTATGGTCAGGAAATTCTTCCCACAGGCGGACTGCAATCAGCGTCTCTGTCAGTTCACCCAAAGAAAGATTCAGGCCGCCAACGTTTTTATTCGCAGTGGGATCTAATACCCCGCCGCAAACTTGTTTGCGCCGCTCGCTTAGGCAAACTCCGGACATTCACTACCTGGTAAAATTCCAGGACTACAACGAATCTACCCGTGTATGTTTGACTGAGGCCGGCCTGCTGGTAGGCGGATGTAAAATCAGCTACACTTAAATCATAGTATGGCCTATATAAAGAGTATTTTTGAAAAGAATTTCCTTGAGTACGCTTCGTATGTAATCAAAGACCGCGCGATACCCGAACTTGAAGACGGGTTAAAACCGGTACAGCGACGCATACTGCATTCACTGTTTGAGATGGACGACGGCAAATACCACAAGGTAGCGAATGTCGTCGGTCACTGCATGAAGTACCACCCCCACGGCGACGCCTCAATAGGGGACGCGCTTGTCGTGCTTGCTAATAAGGAATTTTTTATTGACAGGCAGGGAAACTTTGGAAATATCCTTACAGGCGACCGCGCCTCCGCGGCACGTTACATAGAGTGCAGGGCAACGCCGCTTGCGAAAGATATTTTTTACAACCCCAAACTTACAAACTACATAGAATCTTACGACGGGCGCAACAAGGAACCGCTTGTTTTTCCGGCGAAAATTCCCGTGATTCTTGTAATAGGCGCGGAGGGCATCGCCGTCGGGATGTCAACAAAGATTCTGCCGCACAACATCATCGAAACGTTGGAGGCGGAAAAAGCCTGCCTTGCCGGAAAAAAATTTGAACTGTACCCGGACTTTCCTGGCGGCGGCCTCGTGGATGTCTCCGATTACCGCGATGGCAACGGAAAGGTGCTTGTGCGTGCAAAACTGGATACGAGCGATCCAAAACGCATCGTGATACGGGAACTGCCATTCGGCGCAACGACTGAAAGTCTGATTGCAAGCGTAGAAAACGCGGCAAAGTCCGGGCGGATAAAGATTCAATCGATCAACGATTATACAACGGAAAATGTTGAAATAGAAATAAAATTGGCGCGCGGCGTTTACGCGGAAGAAACGATAGACGCGCTGTTTGCGTTTACCGAATGTGAACAGGCTATTTCCGTCAATATGCTTGTCATAAAAGATAATTTTCCGGAAGTGATGACAATCAGTGATGTCGTGCGCCATCACGCAAAACAACTTGTAAAGATTCTGGTTAAAGAACTTGAAATAGAAAAAAAGGAATTGCAGGATAAGCTGCATCTGCGCACGCTCGAAAGAATCTTTGTGGAAGAACGTATATACAAATCAATCGAAAGTCAAAAGACCGCCGAAGCTGTGCAAAAGTCCGTAATTAAGGGCTTTGTTCCGTTTGCCAAAGAGGTAGGAGCGCGCGGCGTTTCGGATGACGATGTAGAACATTTGTTGAAAATACCTATACGCCGGATTTCGTTGTACGACATAAACAGGGCGCGGACGGAAATGGACGAGATAAGATCACGGATAAAGGAGATTAACGCGCACTTAAAAAACAGCACCGCCTATGCCGTATCGTTTATTGACGGCATCATCAGAAAAGTAAAGGCTGACAAGGAATTGGGGTGCGGTGAACGTAAAACAAAGGTTGGTAAATTCGAAAAGGTTGACGTAAAAGAAGTTGTAAAAAAAGATTTAGTTCTTAAATACGACAGTGAAGGCGGATACCTCGGAACCGCGGTAACCGGGGCTGTCGTGGCGGAAGCGTCGCAGTTTGATCGTGTGCTTACAGTAAGGCAAAACGGTTCGTGGACGGTGCAGGATATACAGGAAAAAGTTTTTGCCGGCGAGAAGGCCTGGTGGATAGGCATTGCCGACAAGGACGCGGTGAACGCGATTGTCTTTACAATCGTATACAGGGAAAAAGAATCGGGCCTTGCGTTTATAAAACGCTGCGTGATCGAAGGCTGGATAATGAACAAGGAGTATTCTTTCGTACCGGAAAATACTGATGTGCTACATATTGATGTCCGCGGAAAATTCACTTTTAACCTGCACTATATTCCAAAGCCCCGCCTGAAAGTCTTGTGCGAAGAATTCAAGGCGCAGTCTTTCGCGGTAAAGGGGATAAAGGCAGGAGGGGTGCGTTTGTCCGGCAAGGCGGTTAAACGTATCGAGGTAAAAAAATGACACCTAAAATTTTTGTGTTGTTTGGATCGCCGCGAAAAAACGGCTATACGGCGCGTATGCTGGAATGTTTTTTTTCATGCCGGGAAGACGCGGAGGAGTTTAAAAAAGAACATGCCGTCATTTTTAACGCATACGACGCAAACATAAAGCCCTGTATTCACTGCGGCCACTGCAAAAAAGTTCGCGGCTGTATTTACGATGATTTTTTTCCCGTTGAACAGGGTTTAAACACCGCCGATCTTCTGGTTGTAGCGTCTCCCGTTTATGGGCTTGGGTTCCCCGCCCCATTGAAGGCCGTTTTTGACCGCACCCAGCAGTACTTCGAGGCCAAACATTCGCTTGGGATAGAGCGTCCCATTCAGAAACACAAGGCGGCGCTGTTTTTGGCCGCCTGCGGTTCAACTGACGGAAGCGGTGCGGCGATGATGAGGAGGCAACTTGTCCTTGAATTCAAACTTGTAAACGCGCATCTTGTGCGGACTGTGCTTTTGCGGAACACGGACAACACAGGTTTTGACAAAAACCTTGTTTCCGCCAGGATGAAAAACGCGGTACGGCGCGTCAAACGGTATCTGAGTGGTATATCTTGAGTTAAACGAAGAGAATATTCTGAAAGCCGCAGGGATGGTACGGGCGGGGCAGCTTGCGGCCTTCCCAACGGAGACGGTTTACGGTCTGGGCTGCGACGCGTTCAACACGTATGCACTGGCGAGGGTTTTTGAGGTAAAAAAGCGCCCGCGTTTTGATCCGCTGATCGTACACATCGCGTCTTTAGACGCGATGGAACGGCTTGTTGATTTTTCACGGCTTTCCGCCGGGATGGAATACAGGCTGTCCGTTTTGAGCCACGCTCTCTGGCCGGGGCCGCTGACGCTCATCCTGCCGAAACTAAGGACAGTACCGGATTTGGCTACAGCCGGCCTTGAAACCGTGGCGGTACGTTTTCCTGCCCACGACGGGGCGTTGAAGCTGATAGCAGAGTCTACCGGCGCGATCGCCGCCCCGAGCGCGAATCCGTTTGGCTACCTCAGCCCTACGCGGGCCGAGCATGTGCGGGAACAGTTGGGGGACGCCGTTGATGTGATACTGGATGGCGGCCCCGCGGACATAGGCATCGAATCGACGGTGCTGGATATAAGCTCAGTTGCCCCGCGCATACTGCGTCCCGGTGGAACCCCGCGAAACGTGATCGAGTCCCTTACCGGCCCGCTTACGGCGGAGGCGCCGGACGGCAAAATAAGCTCTCCGGGTCAGTTAAAGAGCCACTACGCCCCGTCAAAAGAGCTGTACCTCCACACGGCGGCAGAGATGTGCCGTCTTGAGTTCTGCCCGGACGCCGCCTACCTTTTCTTCAACCAGGCTTCGTTTAAAACTTTTGCCGAAAACAACGGACTGCCGTCTGAACCTTCGGACGGTGGCGGGCGTTTTTTCATACTAAGCCCGTCCGGCAGCCTTACCGAAGCCGCCTCCAGCCTGTTCGACACGCTCCACACTATAGACGCGCTGCCGGTGAGCCTTATACACGCCGAGCATCCGCCCAAGGAAGGTCTGGGGGACGCGATCAACGACAGGCTTTCCCGCGCCGCCGCCCGCCTTGAAAATATTAGGATGGATTGCTAGGATTTCAGAGTTATGATAAATGGTGAGACTGACAGCGGGCAAGGCGCGGTAAACCGGCGCTCGCTTGTGCGACTTAGCCTGACGGCGCTTTTTGCGGCGCTTACGGCGGCGGGGACTTTCATCTCAATACCACTGCCTTTTACGCCTGTGCCGATCGTGCTACAGAATATGTTTGCGTTGCTTTCCGGCCTCACGTTGGGCGCTACGGCCGGCGGCGCGGCGGTGGGGCTCTACCTTTTGGCGGGAGCGATAGGACTGCCCGTCTTTGCCGGTGCGAGCGGCGGTTTTGTTCATTTTTTTGGGCCGACAGGTGGCTTTCTGTTCGGCTACCTGTTTTCCGCGATACTGGCGGGGCTGATTGCCGGTACGCCTCGGACCGGCGCGAAAACCCCGCTGTGGCGTCTTGTGATTGCAGGTCTTGCCGGGATGCTGATAGTGTATGTCCCCGGCATACTACTGCTGAAGGCAGCGCTGCAAGCCTCGTGGATCGAGGCGCTTGCCGTTGGGTTTACGCCGTTCATCGCGGGCGACGCGGTTAAGACCGTCATTGCCGTACTTGCGGCGCAAAGCCTGCGAAAAAGCGCCGCAAAAGCGCTGAATGGATAAGCCGTCCCTCTTTTCGATACGCCGGCTTTCAAAAACATTTTCTTCCGGCCATAAGGCGCTTTCCGGCATAGACCTTGAGATTGAGGCGGGGCCGTGTCTCGTGATCGCCGGCGCGAACGGTTCAGGCAAGACGGTTCTGATCAAAATCATCACGGGCCTCCTTGACGCCTCGTCAGGCGAGGTGTTTTTCCAGGGAAGGCCGCTTGCGGACGCTTTGAGCGGCCTGCGCCGGGCAGTAGGTCTTGTTTTTCAGGACGCGGATGCACAGATAATCGGCGAAACCGTGGCGGAAGATACTGCCCTGGGCCCCAAAAACCTAAAACTGCCAAAGGATGTTGTGAACGAGCGTGTTTCCGCCGCGATAAGGGCAGCCGGCCTCGAAGGAAAGGCCGATTTCCCGGCGCGTAGCCTGTCCGGCGGCGAAAAAAGGCGGCTCGCTGTGGCGGGCATCCTCGCTATGGGTGGTGAGACGATCATTATGGACGAGCCTTTCGCTAACCTGGACTGGCCGGGCGTCCGCAGCGTGCTGGAGATCATCGTGGAGTTAAAACGGGACGGCAAAACCGTGATCATCCTGACGCATGAGCTTGAAAAGACACTTGCCCTTGCGGACAGGCTCGTGGTAGTTTGCGACGGAAAGGTAGTCCGCGACGGTGAGCCGGAAGCGGTACTGGATAGGCTTGAGCCGGAGTACGGCGTGCGCGACCCGCGCTGTTCGTACCGCACGGTAAATGACTGCTTGTGGCTTTAGAAACGCCTTTTTCGTATAGGGCCGCCCGTACGCCGCTCCACCGTATGAACGCGGGTGTAAAGTTGCTCTGCCTGTTCATGTTTTCATTGGCGGCCTTTCTCTCAAACCCGGCCTGTTCCGCCGCGCTAAGCGCGTTTCTCGCGGCAGCGGCGCTCACAGCAAGCCTAAACCCGGCATCGTTATTGCGCGGCAGCCGTCCCATCATCATTTTAGGTGTGTTTGTGGCGCTTGGCCGGACATTTGCAATTTCGCCGCCGTTTTTCAGCGTGGACGGACTTTTGAGCGGGCTGTTGTTTCTTTGGGGTATGCTGCTGTCGTTCTGCGGAGGGGCGCTGCTGTTTGCCGTAACCACAACGGCGGAACTGCGTGAAGCCGTCTCCACCGCTGAACGTGCCCTGTTTAAACCGCTTGCCGCGCTGCTCCGAAACGCCAAAAATCCCCGGCTCGAAAAGTTAAGGCGCGCCGCCACGCGCCGCGCCGCCGCACTTTACCCCCGGACGGCCCTCGCGCTAAGCCTGATGATGGGCTTCATTCCGCGATTTTTCGCGGAATGGGAGGCGCTGCAAAGCGCCTACCGCGCCCGCGCCGGCGGTAGGGGAATCGCCGAAATAAAGAGCCTTGTACCGCTGGCCGTCGGACGTATGATCGACAGGGCTGCGGAAACTGCCGCCGCACTTCTGGCACGAAGCGGCGGCTGCTAGCGTTGGCGCTTCTTTTTGAAGGCCTCCGCAAACGGGTTGTACGTAAGTCCGTCATCACGGGCACTAAAACTTTCTTTTTTGACGACAACAACTTTCTTTTTGCCGTCAGATACCGGCGCGCCGCCGCCGCTTCCCGTGGACGCGCTTCCCGTCGAAGTCTGTTTTGTCGCCGCGCTGCCGGTCTTCCGTGAGAGGCTTATCCGCCGCCTTTCCGCATCAAGGCCGATGACATTAAAGTCCAGTACGTCACCCACCTTGATGATGTCCATCGGGTCCTTTACAAAGCTGTCACTCAGTTCGGAAATATGGACGAGCGCCGTTTCCTTTATCCCCAAGTCAACAAAAGCGCCGAAATCAACGACATTCTTTATCTTGCCTGTAACAACCATGCCTTCCTTTAAGTCTTCAAACATGACGACGCCCTTCTGCATGATCGGTTTAGGGTAGGCCTCACGTGGATCACGGCCCGGCTTTTTAAGCTCCTCGAAAATATCGTTTATTGTGGTGTCTCCAACCGTGTACTTCTCCTTTAACCCGCTCCGCGCCTCAGACGAGAGCTTGCCGGTCGTTGTAACCGTGTCTTTGATTACCCGCGCAACCTCGTAGTTCTCCGGGTGAACCCAGGTGTTATCGAGCGATTCGACGCTCTCCGGTATCTTGAGGAAGCCTGCGCACTGTTCAAAGCTCTTGGGTCCCATGCCGGGAACTTCCAGCAACTCGGAACGGGACGCAATTTTTCCCTTTTCGTCCCGGTACTTGACGATTTTTTTTGCAAGCTGCCTGTTGATGCCGGACACGTAACGCAGAAGGGACGCGCTTGCCGTGTTCAGATTCACGCCGACATTGTTCACCACCGACGAAACAACCTCATCCAGCGTATCGGACAGCTTCCTTTGATTAACATCATGCTGGTACAGCCCCACGCCTATAGACTTGGGGTCTATCTTTACAAGCTCGGCAAGCGGGTCCTGGAGCCGCCGGCCAATCGAGATCGCGCCGCGTATCGTCAAATCAAGGTCGGGGAATTCCTCGCGTGCAATATCGCTCGCCGAATAAACGGACGCGCCGTCCTCGTCAACAACGGTATACAGGACTTCAAGGTTATTTTCGCTTATGACCTGCGTAACAATTGCCTGCACATCCTTTGTGCCAGTGCCGTTGCCTACGGCGATTAGCTGTAGGTTGTACTCTTTTACGTTTTGCAGTATCAGTTTTTTAGCGTCTTCCACCTTGTCATTCTTGAATACAAAGTGATGCAGGAACTTCCCCGTATCATCAAGGCACGCGCATTTTGTACCGGTGCGGATCCCCGGATCGATTCCGAGAACCCGCGTACCCTTAATCGGCTGCTGCATCAGCAGGTTTTTGAGGTTCGCGCTGAACACGCCGATTCCATGTCCGTCCGCCGTATCGCTCGCGTCGCTGCGAAGCTCGCGTATCACCGCGGGTGAGAGGAGACGCTTCAAACCGTCCTCTATCGCTGTCCTGTGGTAATCGTTATGTATCGCATATTTGCTTTGCAGTTTTATGACGGCGGTATCCTCGTCAACATCGATCGTGATTTCCAGCTTGCCCTCCCGCTCGCCACGGTTGATAGCAAGGACGCGGTGCGGCCTTATCTCGGACAGCTTCTCGCTATAGTCCCAGTACATCTGGTACACGGAAGTCTTTTTATCGTTTTCGTCACCGACACCCTTGACGATGATCCGCCCGTCAGCAAGGTAAAAGCTCTTTACACCGGCGCGGTTTTCCGTGTCCTGCGCTGTGCGCTCAGCCAGAATATCCATAGCGCCTTGAAGCGCCTCATCAACGGTGGCGACAGAGAGGACAGGGTTTTCCGCATCCTCGTGTACGAATTCCACAGCGCGCGCGCGGAGCGTTTCGGCGTCAAGCAGAAGCATCAACTCGGCAAGCGGAGAAAGCCCCCTCTCCTGGGCAATCATGCCGCGCGTTTTCTTCTTGCGCTTGTACGGCGCGTAAATATCCTCAAGCTCGCTCAAAGATGCCGCCTTCATTATGTTTTCGTACAAAGACTCGTCCAGCTTTCCCTGTTCAAAAATTCCGCGGATAATCTCGATGCGCCGCGTTTCCATGTTCACGCCGCTTGAAAACATGTGCTCAATACCGCGCACCTGCACCTCGTCCAGGCTGCCTGTCGCCTCCTTCCGGTAACGGGCAATGAACGGCACCGTACCGCCCTCGTTCAAAAGCCCGACAACTGCAGATACCTGCCCCGTCTGCACGCCCAGCGCCTCGGCAATACGTTTCATAACGCCAACTTCGTTCACAACAAGGCCGGCAATAAATTCTTCAGTAAATTCCATAGGCCAATTATAATTGCTCCGCCCGCGATTTGCCACCCACCAAGTAGATCGACCTGACCACCTAGGCGTATTGTACGCAATTCAATTTTAAAATTTTTGAAAAGCTTATAAAAAGTATTGAGTTTTTTGTAAATCTTGTGTAATTAGTGTTATGTTATTCTGCCTTGGGGTTTAATACCACGCCCCTTGGGGCGGTTAAAATCAGCAACACCGACAAAAATTGGCAGTAAACCATTGCCTCCTACCGCGTGATTGGCGCGCCTGCGGCGCCCCAATCAGCGATGAGTTATCACGTATTTACGGTGAGCTTGATAAATATATGGGTATATAAAAATACCGTCGATTTGCTTATCACCCTTTTCCCGCGTCCAACTCCGCGGTGACGGCTTCCCATTCGCTG
>JAITIR010000090.1 GCA_031279285.1 Spirochaetaceae bacterium
CTGTTCGATAACGTTTACGCGCTCCAGGACATAGGCCGTCTTGCGCGCCAGGTCAGGCCGTATGCCGGCTCTGCCAGCAAGCGCGGTTGCGGTAAAAGTTTCTTCCGGCCCGAACGGAACAAACTGCATATAGTCATCAGGGCCGTAAAGTGGAATGTTATGTTTGTAGTTTTGGAGGAGCCTGTCAACTATGCTAACACCGCCCCGCCGCCAGGAACCCTTGCCATCCGCCCTGCGTTTTTCAAGAACATCCACAACGACAATCTCAATCGAGACACCCGGGATGAGCGGCAGTTCCGGCGCGTATACCAGCGCGTTAAAAAGGTCCCATTTGCAGCCATTCTTTGGGCTTTTGCGGCTGCGTACCAAGCTGTCGCCGTTATCGTACAACGCGATGTATTTTTTCTCAATGACGGGATAGACAATAGTGATGTGCGTCTGCCTGCCAAGTTCCGCAAGTTTCTTGCGGAGCGGCGCAAAGCTTCCCGTCTGTATCTCAACTATACCGCCATTGTCGTCCACACAGTCACAGATATAAGAGCCTGTCTGGACTTCGGTTTTTCCCCCGCATCCTGAGTACATATTTTTTAGCGCACGGTGCAGGCTACTTTCGTTTTGAACGCCTATCATTTAACGGCTTGCATGGGACAACTACGACCACAGGTACATACGGCGAAATTGGATGCCCGCATACCATGTGCCAAAAAATAAAAAAACGGCGCCGGCCCCCAGAATGACCCATGTATCCGCCGTCAACAACAGCCGGCGGCCTATTGCCACAGCCAGCACCCCCAGGGCAATAAAATAGTATTCACGGCTGCCGCGGGTATAAGCGCCTGAGATGAAGCAGAGTATCGACAGCATGATTATCACGATGTTTAAAGTTCCGAATGTGCGGGAAAACCCTGTAATCGGATAAAGACTCGTATCATAGTAGAAACTGTCGATCGGCATACGTAACGCAAATAATAGCGCTGCCGTCGCCATCGGAAATATAACTGTTTCTTCCCGCCTTATCTTCAGGCCGGACACGTACAAGCCAGCAGCAAACAATGCGAACAGCCCATAAAACCTGCCAAAAACCATAAAATGCGATGTTATGGCTGGAATATAGCCCGACAGATGCATTACTGTTTTGAGCGGTGTTACGATACGCAGAATCTCAAACGTAAATGAAAATAAAAACGTTCCCAACAGGCGCACTTCTATTGCCTGTGTTTTTTCAAAAAAATAGAACAGTAAAACCTGCGAAACAAAAGCGAACAGCACGGACGTCCCAATACTAGCGAACGCCACGTAAGGCGCGGGGAACGGCAAAAGCCCGGTGATAAAGCCGCTGACGCTTCTTTGCGGCGCCTGCCTGACAAGGTCTCCGTAAACCGGCAATGTATCCCGCGCAAATATCACAAATACCGTTAACATCAAAAACGAAACGGTTATACCTGCTTTTAAAAGAATTATATGCCTGGATATAGTCATAACTGATTGTAAAATTATACCCCATCCTGTCTGGCCGCACAAGCGGCCGCCGGCGGCCTGTGCCTGTGTGCGCCACCTGTGCCGTTCGTTAAACTTTCAGCGTAAAAATTGTCGCTTACAGCTATTTGCGGTGATTTTAAATCTTGTTTAGTTTGAAATTAGAAATATGAAAAATGATATTGAAAATGAACAGCCGGGAAAGCAGATGCGGAAGATTTTTGGCAGAAATTTGAAACGGTTGCGTGAAAAAGCAAAATTTTCTCAAATTGAACTAGCCATGGAATCAGGGATAACGCACAATTTTATAAACGACATAGAACACGCGAAACGCGGAGTATCGCTGGATACGATAGAAAAACTGTCACTCGCTTTGAATGTTTCGCCGCATACGTTTTTCATAAGGGATGAGGAAGCGCTGGAAAAAGACTTGTCGCCCTATCCTGAACACATTGATTCTCTTTTAAGAGCGGTAGAAGACTTTCGCAGCCATTATGAGTGAGGAGCCGTTTGCTAAGCGACACAGAAGGCCGGGCAACCCGATAATATCTTGTTCCGCAGGAGAGTCGTCCCCCTCGCCTTCTGTTTTGATAAAGCAGGACCTATTTAAGGTGCTACCATTTTTAGAAGGACCTGCTTCCCAATATGGTCCACCAGCATCATAGTCGCCAGGTCCATCACTGGTATACTTTACATGGCGCGGCCAATAATTAGAGTTGAATGGACATGGTTACCCAAAATATCGCCTTCTCAGTTGGCAGCCACAGCGTGTCCTCTATTCTGGTTGTGGTAGTGCCGGTACTGCTGGATGCGACAGCTATATAACGTTTTGGCGCCCACAGCACATCCTCCGGTACACCTGCCGCTATCGGCCGGTAAGGAACTTGCCGGAATCACTGTTCCCGCACCGCTTTTTTCAGGTGTTTTACCCATCGGACGCTCATGTCGAGTTTCCGCGCCGCCTGCTTTGCCGTGTAGACCCCGTCTATTGCACCCTTAATTACCGTTAGCCGGGCCAGTTCTTCCGTGTTCATCATATATTTCATCCTCATATCATATTAGCGGGAAGGGGGGTGAACGATTCCCTCGTTACTATAAGGGTGAACTTATCACTTATTAACGACAGGGCGCTTAAAAAAGTTGACGGATAGCGGTTTACGGCTTAAACTAAAACCATAAAAATTCCTTGAAAGGAGAAAAAGTACAATGAGTACAGCAATAGACCTAAGCGTCGTTGACGACGTTGTTAAGGTATGGGGAGCTAAACCCGGCTCGATCATCCCGATCTTGCAGGGCGTACAGGAAAAATACAACTACCTGCCGCCTGAAACCTTTCCTTATGTGGCAAAAAAGCTGAATGTAAGCGAAGCCCGTATCTACGGTGTCGCCACATTCTACGAGAATTTTTCTTTACAGCCAAAAGGAAAATTCATCATCAAAGTTTGCGACGGCACGGCATGCCATGTCCGCAAATCGATTCCCAACCTTGAACGCCTGCGTTCCGAACTGGGGCTTTCGGAAAAGAAGATCACCACCGACGATCTCGGCTTTACCGTCCAGACGGTAGCCTGCCTCGGCGCGTGCAGCCTTGCGCCCGCCCTGATGGTTTCCGGCGGCGTTCCGGAGAAAGTTTACGCCAACGTGACGCCGGACGGTATCGTGGGCATTCTTAACGAACTTAAAACAAAGTTATAAGGGGGAAAAATGTCAAAGTTAACCAGCAGAGATGCCTTACAGAAGGCGCGTGCAAAGTACAAAAAGGCGTTCGATGCAGAAAAACGCAAAGTATTTGTCTGCGCGGGCAATGGGTGTATCGCCTCCGGTTCGTTGGAAGTGTACGCCAAAATTGCCGAAACTATCAAATCCAAGGGAGTCAAGTGTTCCCTTGAGCTAAAAGAAGAACCGGGACACCCGGTAGGCGTGAA
>JAITIR010000126.1 GCA_031279285.1 Spirochaetaceae bacterium
AAGGGCGAGGCGGCGCAATCGTAAAACACGCGCCTGAATTTTCCGTGGAGTTCCGGCATCATCTCGAAGAACGGCAGGCCGCCGCCCCAGTGCGCCAGAATTATGTCGTTGTCCGGGCTATGCTCTATAAAAAGTTCGAGTTGGCGCAACGTTGTATCCGTTTTGCCCGGGTAGTAGTGGCCTATCGGCTCGTTGGCGTGAACCAGGATAGGCAGCCCGCGTTCGGCGCAGACGCCGGTAAAAGTCCTCGTGAGCGCCGCCTCCCCTATCTCGAAACGCTGTCCGGACGGGAAAAGCTCACCCAGCCCGCGGAGTCCCGCGTCGTGGGCGCGTTCAAGCTCGCGGACGGCTCCGCGCGCCGCCGGAGGCATCACGGCAAAGCCGCTAAGCCTTTCGGGGTAGTCCCTGACCTTTTCTATCACATAGTCGTTTACCGCGCGGCACAGACCCGTGTCCTGGAAAGCGAAGCCAAACACGACGGCTCTGTAGAAACCGGCCCTGTCCAGTTCGGCGATCACATCTTCCGCCGTCGCGAAACGGTTTTTGGGGTTTGAGGACAAGAGGGCGAAGTACGGCTCCCTGGCGCCGTATTTTTCCGGGTTAGCGCTTATTTCAGGCGGAGTTACGTGTACATGCGCATCAATTTTCAACATGAATCTTTACCGAATCGTAGATTTCTTTGGAGATTTCTTCCGCTTCGGCAAGGAGGCTGAGGCTTTTTTCCCGGTATTCCGCCTTCTCATCCGCATCAAAGCTGTCGCCTTTCAGGTTGATACACACGGTAAGGTAAGCGCCGCGGGCCGCGGTTTCAAGGTTAAGGGCTGCTATGCCCACATCGCTTGCCGTGGGCAGGTAGTAGCGGGAGGAAAGCTCACGGGCAAGCCGAAGCGCCTGGACGGAGCCGTCCAGCAATTCAAACGGCGGAATTATGCAGCCGCGTAAGGCTGCCTTCAACTCGGAGGCCCCGGCGCCCGAAGCCATTGCCGACACGAAACGTTCATAGGCCAGCGAATCTTCGTCTATCAACCGTAAAAACAGGCTGCGGAGTTTCTCCGTCTCGCCGATTATAAGGCGTAGTTCGGGTTCCATATCGGCAAAATCCGGCTTTTCAGCCGTTATGCCGGCCACCATCGCGATGAAACTTGCGCCCTCCAGCGCGTTCAATGCGGCGCCGCTCCCGCCGCCCGGTGTTGAGGATGTCGAGGCAAGCATTCCGCTGAATTCTTTGAGCGTCCGGTCTATCAGTTTTTCGTTAGACGCACATCCGGCGCCTGCCATTCCAAAGGCCAATACCAGCCCCAATATTTTATAACTGTACATAACATCACCTCGTGAATTTGCTTTTCTGTTTTTCGGCCCGTCCGCACGGCGGCTTATCTTTCAAGCTGTCAACCGAAACATGGCGGCCCGGCTATAGGCCGTTTACCGGTTACCATGCTAACAAGTATATGCGTAAAAAGCTACGGTATTTTCTGTGTAGTTGATAAGGGAACGATGGTCGGGCAACGGGCAGCGTATATTGTTAATTGTTAATTTCAGCAGTATATTTTATAAGACTATGCGTACGGAAAAAGACATAATCGGTGAACTTGCTCTGCCGGATGGTGCGCTGTACGGCATTAACAGCCTGCGGGCAAAAAATAACTTTGCGCTGAATTACAGAAAGACGAATCCGCACCTCATACGTGCAATAGTTACCGTAAAAAAAGCCGCCGCACTTACCTGGGCCGGCTTGGAAAGGAACCGTTTAACGGGCGAGGGCGAGGCTAAGGACGCGGCATTTGCCGGCGCAAAAAAGTTTGACGCTATCGTCTCGGCCTGCGATGAACTCTTGTCGGCCCCTGACGATTCGGAACTGTTTAGCGACGCTTTCGTAACGGACGCGCTACAGGGCGGGGCAGGTACTTCAACAAACATGAATGTGAACGAAGTGATAGCTAACCTTGCCCTGCGCAGCCAGGGCAAGGACTCTGGTTCCTACCACCTTATCCACCCGCTTGACGATGTAAACAGGGGTCAGTCCACCAACGACGTGTACCCAACCGCATTGCGCATAGCATCAATCCTCTCGCTCCGGTCTTTAAGCGACTCGTGCGCCAAACTCCAGGAATCGCTACAAAAAAAAGAGAACGAGTACGATGGCATAAAAAAACTTGGACGCACCGAGTTGATGGATGCTGTCCCCGTTACGCTGGGTTCCGAGTTTGGCGCCTACGCCCAAGGAATAGCCCGCGACCGCTGGCGGCTTTACAAGATCGAGGAACGACTGCGGCAGGTAAACATAGGCGGTGCGGCGGTTGGGCTTATGGACACGAAGGACAGGGAACGCCGGACGCTTCACCACAAGTACCAGGCAGGCGTCATCGAAAAATTACGTGAATTGACCGGTATCGGGCTTGCGCTTTCGGAGTATCCAATGGACATAACGCAGAATAACGATGTATTTGTCGAGGTTTCCGGTCTCCTCAAGGCACTTTCCGTCAACCTGCTCAAGATAGCGGGAGACTTCCGGTTGATGAACAGCGGGCCTGCCGGCGGAATAGGCGAGCTTAGACTTGCCCCCATGCAGGCCGGCAGCACAATAATGCCTGGAAAGGTGAACCCCGTGATAGCGGAGATGACGATGCAGGCGGCCCTCAAGGTGCAGGCCAACGATTACAGCATTTGTGCTGCGGCTTCCCGCGGTGAATTCGAGTTGAACGCGTTTCTGCCGCTGATTGCGGACGCGCTGCTGGAAAGTCTAAGCTTGCTTGAGCGGACAGTTTTCCTGTTCAGAACAAAATGTGTTGAAACCCTTACCGCCAACCTTGAACGCTGCAAATCAAACCTGGAAGCGGCCCCGTACTTTGCCGCTGCCTACGCCCCGCTGATCGGCTACGATACCGTGAGCCGGATAATCGCCGATTCGCCCGGCTGCAACGCAAACGAAATCCTCGAAAAACTGGCGGCTGGCTGTCGTTAGTATACGTGATGGATAATATGAGGTGAATTCAGCGGAACAGCAGCACAGCAGCTTAACATTCGCAAACGCGCCATTCGCCTACTGTACGTTTTTCCGTATCAAACACTACACCCACCTTTACAAGCCGCCGTCCGTCCGCGCTGTAGGGTATCAGGTATCCCCTAT
>JAITIR010000079.1 GCA_031279285.1 Spirochaetaceae bacterium
GCAAGCCCTTTGAACAGTTCCCGCCGTCCTTCAAACAGTTCGACGAGTGTGGAACAGAGGAGGCTCTTCCCAAAACGCCGCGGACGGGCCAGGAATACAGGCCCCATCGACTCGGTAACCAACTGATAAATCTTCTCGGTTTTGTCAACGTAAACACATTCTGCTTCCCGTATTTTGGAGAAACTCTGAACCCCAAGTGGTAAACGGCGCTTCTTCATACCTTATTGTAAGTTCTCTTGGCTATTATGAAAAGACTATGGCCCAACGCCAAGCGTTGAGCTTAGGAGTTTTGCTTTGCAAAACTCCAGGCTGGTCAGGTTTGATCCAGGCTGAAGTTTACGAAGCAAACCGATATGCAAACCCGTACAGACCTTTCCCGCAAGGGTTTTCGGTTTGAGGCGAAAATAGCGGCTGCTACGGAACTCAGGGCCGATCCGGGCCGTTATCCGGGTACGGGGGCGGCAGGCAACGGGAAAAGGAGGAGGATCGGGGTTTGCGTCCTCGCTTCTTCATTGTGGGATCTGACCCCAGTTTCAGAGGCTCCCTTAGCTTCCGGCTCCGGTTCCTCTGCCTCCGCTTCTTCAGGCGGATTCCCTTCCACTATCCGTGACCAGTACCTATCACCCCAGATATGCCCTATCCGCCCGTCCGCGTGGTTGTACCTCTGGGCAAACACCTGCTTCAGCCTCTTCATTATGGCCGGAAGTTCCATACCGTCCACCGGTTTGATAAAAAATGTAAACTAATCATCTGCAAGGCTGTACACACGAATCTCGAAAACAAAGCGTCAATGTTTTGCCGTATAATCACGGACAGATACGGCTCGAATGCGGGCCCGCATTTACCGTTGTAAAACGCCCGTATCTTTTCAAGCACTCCTACTGTCTCCTGTGTGTAGACCGGTTTCCATGCCTGTTTTTGGGATGGGGTTTTTTCCGGCTTTAAAACGACCGTTTTTCCGTTCGCGGTTACCACGGCTTGTACGTCCTCTTTCTTAGACAGAAGCCGGATGGCATATTTCCGGTTGTACCCGGTCAATTTGATGAATTGGTCTAGCATGACCACTTTGTCTTTCTTTCCGGCCTTGCGGTACTATCCTTTGATTTCCCTTGTTAGCGATTTTCTTTCACTCATTTGTAACCCCATTTGGGCATCCTCCAGATACCGGGCATCTTTCGGATGCCTTTAATTTGGGTTACATTTCCTTTCTGTCTCAAACCACACTTTTCGCTTACATTTTCGATCTCTCACTGCGGGGCGTTGACATAAAGGGCTATCCGTAATAACGTAGAGTATCTTACTAGGAGGATTTATGAGCGCCGTTATAAGGCTCAAAAAATTTGGAACGAAAAAACGTCCGTTTTACCGTATAGTGGTGATGGATTCGCGTGCACCGCGGGATGGCAGGACGATTGAAGAGTTGGGTTACTATCACCCCATCGCTGAAGAAGGAAAACAGATATCTTTCGACACCGTAAAAGCCGTTAAGTGGCTTAAAGAGGGCGCAAGGCCAAGCGATACCGTACGGGTGATTTTTAACAGGAACAACATTAAAATGGATAACCCCGAGGTTCCGTCAGAAACGGCGACCGGTTAAGTTTGTGCGGCAATGCCATTTGATACGAGGTTGGTTTGGAAAAAGACCTTATTGAATACATAGTAAAATCGCTGGTAGATGATCCGTCGGTCGTTTCTGTACGTGTTGATGAGAAGGATGCTTCCTTTATTTTGGAACTGAGTGTGGGTCAGGAAGATATTGGGAAGGTGATCGGTAAGCATGGTCGTGTCATAAAAGCCATCAGAGTTCTTCTTCAGGCCGTAGCCGCCAAGGCGGGTAAGCGGGCCGTGCTGGAAATCCTTGATTGAGGAACACTTTGTAAGCGCGGTTGTTTTAGCCCCATTTGCACTGGAAGGTTTTGTAAAGTTACGTTCGCTTTCCGGTGAAACAAAGCATCTACTGAAACTTTCTTCCGCCGTTCTGCGCGGTAGGGCGGGTGAGCGTACCTACAAAATTGAGGCTGTGCGGTCAATCGAAGGCGCCCTGTCCGATATACTTGTAAAGTTCAAAGACATTGATACGCCGGAAGCGGCTAAGGCCCTTTCCGGCGCCGAAATTTTACTCCCACGCTCGGAAGCAGCGCCGCTTGCGCGGGGTGAATACTACATCAGGGATCTAAAAGGGCTATCTGTCGTTGACGGCGATGGATGCGGGCTCGGCGAACTGCACGACATAATTGAGGGTGGGGGCGGACAACTTGCCGAACTGCGCCTTTTTTCGGGCGAAACAAGGCTTGTTCCGTTCAGAAACGAATTCTTTGGCGAAATAAACCTCGAAAAGCGGGAGATCACGTTGCTTAGCCGCTGGATTCTTGAATGAAGTACACGGTCCTTTCACTTTTTCCCGAAATAATAGACACTTTTTTTTCTACTTCGATAATGGCAAAGGCCATTGACCGGGGTATCGTGGAGTACGCTGGCCTCAACATACGCGATTACGCGCAGGACAGACACAAGACCTGCGATGACGCGCCTTACGGCGGCGGTGCGGGGATGTTGATGATGGCGGAACCGCTAGCGCGGGCGCTTGATGCCGCCGGGGCGGGGATGCCGGGCAGGCGAACCGTATACCTGTCGCCTTCCGGGAGGCTTTTTAATCAGGGACTGGCGAAAGAGTTTTCCGTGGAGCGGGAACTTGTACTGATTTGCGGACGGTACGAAGGTATAGATCAACGTATCATAGATACTTATGTCGATGATGAGATTTCCGTGGGGGATTATGTGCTGTCCTCGGGCGAGACCGCGGCCCTTGTGCTTATTGATGCAAGTTACCGGCTGCTGGGCGATGTGATAAGCGCGGAATCTTTGCATGAAGAAAGTTTTGCCGGTGGGCTTCTGGAGTATCCCCAGTATACACGGCCGGAAATATATGTTAGTATACATGGTGAAATGCGGGTTCCCGAAGTTTTGCTTTCGGGACATCACGAAAATATCAGACGCTGGAGACTTAGAAAACGGATCGAAAAAACCTTGTCGAATCGTCCCGATTTATTGTGTAAAGGCATTAGGGAAGGGCTTTTTGATGATGAAATTCGCGGTATAGTACGCGAAGTTTCCGGAATAACGGAGGAACAAGAATTATGAACGAAATAAGAGCCATTGAAGAAGCGCAGATGAAGGAAGCTGTAACTTATTTTAGGCCGGGCGACACCGTCAAGGTACATTTTAAAATAGTAGAAGGGGGCAAGGAACGTATACAGATATACGAAGGACTTGTCATAGCGATAAAGAATTCACGTGTCGGCAGAACCTTTACGGTGCGAAAGAATTCGTACAGTGTGGGTGTTGAGCGTGTATTTCCGATCCATTCGCCGCGTATCGCCCGTATCGAAGTATCGCGTTCCGGCAAAGTACGCCGGGCAAAACTTTACTACATCAGGCACAAGATAGGTAAAGCTGCCAAAATCAAGGAACTTTTGGGCAAGAAAAGCACCGTTACAAAGCATACGGCCGCCTCCGAACCCAAGGTTCAGGCGGCAGCTCCAAGCAGCGAAAATTAGTATCGCAAAGCGAAATTATGAAAAAAATAGCAACCTCTTCTCTCAGAGAGGGGCAACAATTTACAAAACCGGTGTTTATTGTCAAGGATAATCTTTTTGTACCTGAAAATATGGCTATTCGCAATAAAGATATAAAATTTCTAGTTTCGCTTGGTATAGACTGGGTTTTTACGGAAGGAGAGCGGGTTGTTTCCGGTAATGACGATCTTAAGGCGTCTCAAACAGTACTGGCCTTTGCACAGGTAGAAACCAGCATATCCAAAACTCATTCCGCCCTCATGCTTCTCATCGATCAGCTTAACTCTATATTTTCCAACATAGCAAAATTCAGAAAGACCAATATCCGCCTTTTATGGAGTATTACGGACAGTTTAATTAGCCTAATCAAAGAATCAAGAAACGAGGCGATGGGTTTTGTCGTTTGTAAGAATACAGACAATCTGGTGATGGAGAAAAATTCGATAGATACCGCGATTCTTTCGGCGGTGATGGGGCAGGAATTGGGCTTTGACAGTGAAAGAAACCAGGGGCTTGTCGCGGCAGCCATCCTTCACGATGTCGGTATGCTAAGACTGCCTGAGGATGTCGTAAAAAAGAAGGGAGAACTTTCCGACAAGGATAAAGAAATTATTAAATCGCACACGATTCTTTCGTTCAATATTATGAAAAAGGAGTTGATGTATCCCGATTCGGTGTGCAAGATTGCATTGCAGCATCATGAACACTGGGACGGGACGGGCTATCCGCGTTCTCTATCGGGAAACTACATCAACGAACGCGCCCTTATAGTGTCCGTTACGGACGCCTTCGTGGCAATGATAAATAGTAAGGTTTACCGTAACTCGATGACGGGTTACCAGGCGATGAAGACACTGGTTTCCGAGAATGCTTCGTACTTTTCGCCGGATATGCTTAAACTTTTTGTAAAAATCATGGGCATATACCCTATAGGGTCAGGTGCGCTACTGAATGACGGCCGCATGGCAAAGATACTAGATGTCAATGCCGATGCGCCTCTCCGTCCGGTGATTCAGATCATTGCCGGTAAGAATGGTGTTACCCTGAAAAACGGGGAGAAAATCAATTTGTTGGCAGATAAGTCGCTGTTTATAACACGCGCTCTTGACATACAGGGACTTAAGCCCTGAAAAATCAGGATGCGTGCAGAGTCATCAAAATACAGAAAAATTGCAGGTAAAGAGGGTGAAGACAGGGCGGCGCTCTTCCTTGAATCGTCCGGTTTTAAGATAGTTGGCCGAAATATCCGATCCGTGGCGGGCGAGGTCGATATCATAGCGATTGACAACGGTGTACTCGTTTTTGTAGAGGTAAAGGCCTGGTCGGCCTACTCGATAGAAAATCTTGAGTACGGTATCAATAAAAAAAAGCAGCAAAAAATCGTAGAAACTTCTAAGTATTTTATCAAAAATCATCGAGAATATAGTGATATGCCAATTCGATTCGATGTTGTGTTTATACAAGCGGACGCCGTTACCCATATTGCATCCGCTTTCATGGAGAGTGTATGATTGCGGGGCAGACTGAAAAGCATAAAAAAATGCCGGATCCATTGAGGATTGAAAAATTAAAGCAGGCGATAAATAATAAAGAATACCTTTCGGGGGCTATTTACCATATTGCTCAAATTTTGAGCAACGAAATTATGGGGATACAAGAGAGCGGAGCTTATGACGAACGAAAATTGGCGGGAAAGTAACCGGCGCCGTAAAAGTGGCCAGCGCAGCCGGCAGTTTTCAAATGAAGTGAGGATATCTGAAAATAACAGCCGCCATAGCAGACAGAATGGTGCCGGACAAAATCCTGGTGGACGCGGTGGACTCTCCAAAAAAACAGGAAATGAAAACGGAAAAAACGCGCAAGGGCTTAACAACCGTCCCAAATGGAAAGCCACAAAGTTACGATCGGACCCGATTCCAACACCGCTCTGTGCTTACTGTAAAGAACCCATAAAAGATTTAGCCACCGCGATCACTAATAGGGAGGGGGAAGCGATCCATTTTGAATGTGCCCAGAAACGTATCGCCGCGGCGGAAGCCTTGGGAAAGGGTGATACGGTAACATATATAGGCGGCGGACGTTTTGGTATAGTCTGTTTCGAGAATCCGCAGATTCCACTTAAGTTTAAGATAAAAAAAATAATTGAATGGGAACAGAAGGATAAACGTGCCCCTTGGCGTGGCCATATAGCGGATCATTTTTCGCTTACTTAAGGAGTATTTGATGATTGGAATAATCGGCGCTATGGAAGAGGAAATTACTATCCTTCAAAACCTGATACAGAACCGCGTCGCGGAAAAAACAGGTCCGTTTGAATACTTTACAGGCAGTCTGGAAGACAAGCAGGTGGTTCTGCTACGTTGCGGCATAGGCAAGGTAAATGCCGCCATAGGAACGACTTTGTTGATAAACCGATTTAAGCCGGAACTTGTTATAAATACAGGCTGCGCAGGCGGCGTAAATCCGGCAGGGCTTACGCCGGTACTTAACTTCGGTGATGTTGTGGTTTCATCCGCCCTTGTTTACCACGATGTTGATATTTCACCGTTCGGTTATGCGGCAGGCCAGGTGCCAGGTATGAAGGACGCCTTTTTCCATGTCGACGAATCGGTGATACGGATCGGGCTCCGCGCCATAAATGAACTAAAAGATGAGGGCATCCTGCCCGCCTCGCTTAACCATGTGGAAGGTCTGGTAGGCTCAGGTGATGTGTTTGTCTGCGATGCCGCCCGTGTAGGTGAAATCGTAAAGCTATTTCCCGCCGTACGCGCGGTCGAGATGGAAGGCGCCGCCATAGCCCACGCCTGTTCCCTGTTCGCAGTACCCTGCCTCGTTATACGCGCGATGTCCGACATAGCCGGCGAAGAATCCCCGATGAAATTTGATGAATACCTGCCGGTAGCGGCAAAACATTCATCCGGAATCGTAAGACGTATTGTAAAGCTGTATCAACGCGGGAACAGTCATAATTTATGGACTTGAGGCGTCACCATCAAGCAGGGTGATCAGCGTCTGTATCCCTTCCAGTGTATTGATAATATCTTTTGACGCGCCGCGCAGGATTTCTGACGTTTCATTCATTGACTGTAGATCGCGCGTTAATTCCCGCGTTGAACCCTCCATCACGGAATGTGATTGAATTATCTCGGAAAAACTTTCTTCTACGTTGTTGACGCCATCGATCATGCGGCCCATAACCCCGTCCGCCTTGTTCAAAAGCTCCACCGAAGCGCCTATCTGTTTTACAATGTTTTTTATATTTGCTGAAATATTGTTTGCGTTGTCTGAAGTTGTACCGGCGAGGGAGCGTATTTCTCCGGCGACTACGGCAAAACCCCTGCCCGATTCACCTGCGTGCGCCGCCTCTATCGCCGCATTCATCGCGAGTAAATTGGTGCTGGTTGCAACATCATCAATAACATCGGCAATACCGGCAATTTCCTGCGTTGTCTTTTCCACCCCGTTAAACGCCGTTAGAAGCGCCTGCATATCTTTCTTTGCCTGCTCTGATAACTCGCCCATCATATCTATTACCTGCCGTTTCTGCCCGGCGGATACGCAGACGGCCTGTATCTGGTTTATCAGCTCCGACATACTGCCGCTTGAACGATCGATGACATCACCCTGTTCCAGGGTTTGCTGTATATAGTTCGAAACCTTATCCTGCATGGAAACAAGCGTTTCCTTCGATTTTTCAACCTGAAATACCAGCCGATTCGCGACATCGATTGCTTCCGAACGTACTTTTTCGTCTTCCGAAAGTTTTTCCATAAGGTAATAAAAACAGTTCTCTTTTTTGCTAAGGCCGTTAAAAATCATTTCCGCCATCAAACGACAGGTTCCGTAACCACAGGCAGAACAGTTGTGCATATCTTCCGACCTCGTTTTTTTCATTGTCGTAAAAACCGCATTTAACTCTTTTTCTGTAGGCTTTTTTACCTGTGCCGCATATTTGGCAAGGTTTTTGTACGTGCGTACATAGATGCCGTCCCTCCAGTACTTTTTTAACTCACGCTTCAGCGCGCCACCCAAAAACGATTTTTTGTTGCGTTGAATCTGCTGTTTTCCCCGTTTTGAAATTCGCGCCTCCAGGCGGTCTACAGGTTCGGCATAATTGCCGGTACCCGGGCCGCCGTTACAGCCTGCCTCACAGCTAAGACAGTCAACAATAAACGGCGCAACATTTTCTTTCAGCATTTCCGGCAACTCACTAAGGTATTTGTAAACGATCTCCGTACCTTCAATTTTGCGTACGAGCGGGACCGTGTCGGGCGCTTCACGGGCTATTGTGTCACGCAGACCGCCCGGCGATGAAAACAGCACGGCGCGCTCGGCCTCAGGCCCGTCATACTCAACGGCAGGATAGCTTGAAAGATGCTGATGTGCCGCCGTCATCCGTTCTTTGAGGCGCAGTATGCTAACATTGTACTGGACGAGTCCCGTCTCATCAAACTCCCGCTTTTTCGCCGCGCACGGCGAGATTGCCGCTATTTTGCAATTCTTGTACTTTGGAAAAAATTCTTTGATCATCGCCGCCGTATGCAACATAGGGCTTTGGGCGGGCGCAAGCCATTTTAACAGCTCCGGTTTGTAAATCTGACAGTACCTTACTATGGCCGCGCAGGGCTGCGCTATGATAAGGGGCGGCTTATTCTTTTTTGCATGATCAAGGTAGGATTTAACGGTAAGCTCCGCCCCGAACGACACATCAAAAACCGCTTTTACGCCTGCCTGCTTTAGGTAACCGTTAAGGCGCAGGACGTCATCGAAGCTGGTGGCGGCAGCCGGCGCGACTATCACGACAATATTTTCTCCGGCGGCAAGATCGGCAAAAAACTGTTCCGTGTCGTCCGAATAGGAACGCGCCCCCTGAAGGCAGGCAGGGATGCAACGTCCGCAGCCTATACAGAGCTGGTCAACCATCGAAACTTTTTCTTTTGAACCGTCAATGCATGACTTTATCGGACACGCGGATATACATGCGTGGCATCCATTACATTTTTCTTTATCAACCGTTATCAAATCCGGCATAGCCATAATCCACAGGGAAATTTCCACACCGTATCAGAAACGACATATATAAACGAATTTGTCATATACATACAATATACAGACCATTAAAATTAGTGACTAACGATACCTATTAGTGAACAGTAGCAGTTAAGGAAAAGGTTTGACAAGTGGCTTGCGGCATGGGGTTGAGGATTGAGGGTTGAGGATTGAGGATTGAGGCTAAACTTCGTAAGGAACTGTTCAGAAATAACATGATCGTTTAGTCATGTTATTCTGTATTGGGGTTTAATACCCCGCCTACCCTTCCTTATCGGGTTGGGCAAGCGGCAAAACGTCAGGGCAACGCTGATTAACTTGAGGCCAATCATCGTTGCCCTATGTATTTGCTCATTTCATTACGCAAATGTGTCAACAAAGTTGA
>JAITIR010000033.1 GCA_031279285.1 Spirochaetaceae bacterium
GCGCCTTTAATTACCGTTAGCCGGGCCAGTTCTTTTGTGTTCATCATATACTTCATCCTCCTACTATATCCGAGGGGGGTGAACGATTCCCTCGTTACTATAGGGGGTGAACTTATCACTTATTAACAACATAACAACAACCGGACGCTTGACAAAAAAAATTCCGCGCGCTATACTGTTGCTTGTATACTTCAATGGAAGCGGAGTGAAATTCTCCCACTATGGCGTAACTGTGATTGGATTGCTTGTCCGGCGGGGGGGAGGGAAGCGGGAACGGCGCGGGAGCCACTGGAAAGGGCGGGGTGTGTTACATCTTGCGGTTTCGGGAAGGCGCGGCGTTCTAAGCGGGTTTTCCGCTTGTCTATAAGTCAGGAAACTTTGGTATGCGGCGGGCTTATGCCCGCGACGAATCCCGTGAGGCCCGCTTTAGGCCTGAGGTTTCCATGTTCGTGTCATTGCTCACCGCTGACTCCTCATTCCTAATTTTCTTATCAGTCGTTTTGCTCGCCAGCCTTACCACCCGGCAGACTAGACGGCTTTCTCTCGGAAATTTCACTGTTCACCGCCCGGCAGACTCGACAGCTTTCTCTCGGAAATTTCCCTGTTCCCTGTTCCCTGTTCCCTGTTCCCTGTTCCCTGTTCGACAGCCGCCTGCCTGCGGCAACTCACTATTTCACTGTTTATCCCCCCCCCCCCCCGCACAATATTTTATATAAAAGACTGCGTTTCGGCTCAAATATTCTCGCGGAAGCGGGGGCTGTTTCTCTGGACGGGGCGGCTTCTCGTTTAGCGTTAGATGGGATTTTATACCCTGAAGCCCGCGCCTAGGCAGTTGGACCGGTCAAACGTTGTTTGATTTTCGGCTCGGGACAGGTAAAAAATAAGAGGTAAGCGATTATGAAAAGGATGAATTTTGGTTTTGGTTTTGGTTTGGGGGCGGTGTTGTGCGCGGCGGCTTTTTTATTGTTTGGGTGCGAAGATGCTTTAAATGCTGCGAAAGAATACATTTCATCTGCGAAAATAGAAACCCCGGTAAAAACGGTTTCCGTTACAAAAAATGAGGCCGAATTCCTGAACGCGGTCAATAGCGCGCAAATAGAAACGATAGAAATCGAAAGCGGCTTTGACGTTGACGAGCCGTTAACTGTATCGAGTAAAAAAACGCTTGTAATCCCTATTGGCGTAACGCTGGCCGTGAAATCGATAACGGTGAACGCCGATGTTGATGTAACTCCTTATACGAAGGAGGAAACGACGGGTAAAAGCGGCGTAAGTTTGGGTCTGAGGCTGTCGTCCGCGGGCGAGGACGTGGGTTTACTGGTAAAAGAGAAATTTGTTATAGCGGAGGGCGTAAACTTCACGATGCACGAAGGCAGACATCTTGTTTTTGCGGACAAAAACGTAGAAGCGCGGATAGACGGCGTGTTCAATATTCCGGATGAAACTTCCGTTTACCACAATGACGAGGATAAGACTCCGCTAGTTTTAACCGGGAATGGCAAGGTTAAGGTCGGGTCTTCCGAGACCAAGGCGATAGCGGATAGCGGCGTGGACGGTTTTAAAGTCCCGCCTGCGCGGGCCGCCGATGAAGAAAGCGGCGGTGATGAGGAAGGCGAAGAGGGCGAAGAGGGCGAGCCGGGCGAAGGCGGGGAACACTTACCGGCAATAGATGGGGATGTTCAACTGCTGAAAGTAGGAGCCGGCGGGGAAACGGAAGAAGTGGACGGAACGTACGAGGATAATCTTAACAGTGTACTGGCGTGGATAAACGAGAATTGCCGCGCCGGCGATGAGTACATCATTCGCTTGGCCGCGGACCAGGCGATTAACATGTACGGTTTTCCCCGATGTACAATAGATGGAGATACAAGTAAAACGGGGATAAAGATAACTTTGGAGGGGCACGAGAAGGAACGGAAGATAACGTGGTTGAATGATGGCACCGACACGAAGGAGTCCGTCGCGGAGAGTCTCTATGGGCTCTTTACTATTATAAATGACGGTACCCTAACACTGGGCAATAACATCACGATTGACATGGATAATAAAAAGATAGAGTTGCCCTCCACGGCCGCACCGGGCACCTTTACCTCCGCCTATTCGATTATTTCTGTAGGCATACTACCCGGTGTTTTATTAGACGAGAAACACACGAGAGGCAGGTTCGTTATGAAAGACGGTTCCATGATTACAAATGTCGATGTATCAATAACGTCAATAACGGCAGGAAAAGCGCCAGAAGGGGCACCGGTATGGATCCGGTCGCACAGCCGTTTCGACATGGAGGGCGGAAAAATCACAGGGAATACGTGTACTACGGCTGGAAATACTGGTTGTATGGTATATATATATGGGACTAAGGATTCCGAGCCCCGATTTGTGATGAGCGGAAACGCGGAAATCAGCGGTAACACCAATTCCATCGGCGTATACGTATATAACGCAGCGCTCACGATGAACGGCGGTACAATTTCAAATAATGGCAGTTGGGGCGTTTATAACTGTGGTAAGACTGCTGCATCCGTCTTCACTATGAACGGCGGAACCATCGACAGCGGGAAGAGCGGCGGCGGCGGCGGCGCGGTATATTTATTAAATAGCAATACGTTTACGATGAACGGCGGAACCATCACAGGTAATTCCGATAACTTTAAGGGGATATATCTAACCACCAGCTTAGCGGCATTTATTATTAATGGGACGGTTGCCATAGATGTACCGGTGCAGTGCATGGGCTCTAGTGCTGCGCCTTCCACCATTTATATCGGAAGCGGGTTTAAGAGCAATACCCCGATTCAAATTGATTTGTTTGGATCTGAAGCCACTATCCTTAAGACGTGGGAAAGCGCTGTAGCTTTGCTTTTTCTAAAGGGCGGAACTCCCGCGGACACAACCGGTATTAGCACCGAGATACTTGGAAAATTTACCGGAAGAAAAGGATATACCAGCGGTAGTGCTTCTAAGGAACTGGACGGGACTATCACCCTGAGCTTTAATGAAACTAACGAGTGGGGCTACGCCCAATTTACGGCGGCGCCGTAAAAAAATTCTAACCGCTTTGCGGTTCATATATTTTAGGAGGCTTTATATGCCAAAATTTTTAGCGTACTACATAGTAACGGATTCGCAGTACAAACACGGAAAAATCCGCTACATCACGGGAGGCGGGGAGGAAGCGGACTTTACTCCGGTGAACGACCCGGAAAACCCCGTTGACCCTCCCGTCGGCGAACAGCCGCCCGGGATTGACGGACTCATAGACGCGGACAAGGACAAGGACACGCTGGCTTTCTCTTACATAAACGACCAGGGCGTCCCGGAAGTTCTGGCCTGCAACGTCTCTACGCCCTTGCCGGCTTCTACCGATACGGATGACCCTGAGCCTTTGGGGACGGGAAACCCCCTCACCTCGACGGGGCGCTACACCGTCATCGTGCCTCATTTGATAAGCGGGACCGGTATTGTCGACTGGCGCGTCCTGCCAGAAGACAAGGGCAGAAACATCAGGCTGGTGGTTTCGGGCGCGGACGGCAACACGGTGGAGGTAGCGGGCAACCCGCAGGCCGTGATAAAGGTAGGCGAGAATCTCTTAATCCTCGGCTACGATTCGACCGTAGTCTACCGCATAAGCCTCGAAACACTGAAAACCACTCCCAATGACGATGACTGTCTGGCAGCGGAGGCCATAGACCTGATGGGGGGAGCGGCAGGGGACATCACCATCGGCGAATACCACCACGGGACGGCCCTCCTCCCGATGTATCACTATAATGCAAAGACGTCAGAAGAGGAACTTTTTGTATTCGGACTTTATTCCAACACGGCGGAGGACGGCGAGGGCAACGTAACGACGCAGTACGATTCTACCCTCGTGCGGTGCAAGGTAACTAGTGAAGTTAACGCCACGCTGGTTTATGACGCGAGCGCCCTCGTCGGCGCCAACTCGACGGACATGGATAAGTATACATACGACGGAGATGACTATATCCTGATCAGCGCTATAGGCGGGATCCAGGCTAAACCTGGCGACCTGACCAATGGGGGCGCGTCTTGCGTGTACATGGTAAAAGCCTTCGCCGAAGAGGCGGATTTCGACGATATGACCGAGATCATAGAGGGAGACGGCGGGGATATTCCGCAACCGGTAACGCCGAACGGCACCTACGATGTCCACTATCTTGTCGTCTCGGAGGACGGCTTAAACGCCCTGCTCGGCACTCTAACCTACGACGAAGCTGTCCGCGCCTGCTGGCGCTACTACAGGGCGAACCTTGCCGGCATCGTGGAATGGGTGAATAGTGGGAAAGGAAATGCCGTGAACATTTCAAAGCTGGTCGAAGAGGGACTGCTGATCGAGGTCGATTCCGGCTTCAGGGACGAGGCGGGATACTACTGGGAGGGAGCGTTTCTGAACGCGGCAAACCAGCTCTGGACGATGAAGGGCAACGGGATAAGGATTTGCAGCGCAAGCGACTACAGCGCCCTAATCAAAGAGATAAACGCCGGGAACGGCACGCTGTACGATTCCACGTTCAACATCAATTTGCTGAACCTGATAGGCGAGATGCTGTACCAGCCCGCCGCCAAGGACCGCGCCATGCGCGGCGCCCCCCGGCTCGGCAAACACCGGATGCTGGCGCTCCACGCCCGCGCCGCCAGGAATACGGCAAAGGCGCGGGCGGCGGCAAAGGCGGCGGAAGAGGCGCAAGCGGCCAAAGCGGGGAAAGAGAAATAAGCGGCGAGGCAATCCGGCGCGGGAGTGTCCTGTCCGGGTTGCTTCGCCGCTATGCGGCCCGCAGCGACGGAGACGCTATGCGGTCCGCAATGACGGGCGGCATTACATTACAAGGACAGGATTATGGAAAAGACGGCACGAAAAAACAAAGTAACCTTATTTTTTATCTTTTACTTTTTACCTTTTATCTTTTATCTGGCAGCCTGCGATCAGCCTGTGGGCGAAAAAGAAGGCATCGACACGAAAACGCCGGGAACGCAGGAAGCCGCCGACCAGCCGGAGTATGGCATCCTCCTTTCCTTAATAATTCCGGAGGGGCTTGTACTCACCGATGAAAGCAGACTGCTCATAACAAGGCTGACCGGAGACGACGAGGAAAACGGCGCGCCCGTCGCAAGTCTAGCCGGGGACGACGATGAAAGCGGCGCGCCCGTCGCAAGTCTAGCCGGGGACGACTTTGAGCCGCTTACCATCCCGGTTACCGGGACTATACAGGCGCGCAAGATACCGTTGCCTCCGGGCTGGTACTTACTTGATCTCCTGCTGGTGGAGACCGGGAATAAATCATACAGGATGAATCAGGAGGTGGAGGTGATTGCGCCTGAATACGGGGAAGAGGCGGACGCTTCCGCCCTGCTGCCGTTCAGTTTCGAGCCGGAAACCAGCGCGTTCCAGAGCGAGAGCGAGTACGAGAGTCAGACCGCCGCCCTAATGTTCAGCACCACTACGGTAAACAGCGCCGGTCTAAAGATAACAAAATATGGCGGGAGCGGGACTGCGCTCACCCGCGAGATGTCCGCTCTTAACGGCGCCGCCGCCGCGTACCTTACCGTAAAGCGAAAAGCTGCCCAGACCTTGACTTTGGGCGGCGCCGTACGGCTCGCCGACGGCGCGGCGGACGGTGAAACGCCCGGCATAACGGACGTAAAGCGGGGGATATATAAGGACGTGCTTATAGTTGACTCATCCTCAATAGCGGACTCGGGCGGCAGTATGGAATTCACTATCACCGTCAGCGAACCGGAGAAGAACAGCATAGGGTACACGATCACGCTCAGTATACCAAGCCTTGTTGACAGCGCTGTGGCTATACGTATAGACAATCTGGATACTAGAGAGTATGGGGAACTGTATAGTTACAAACAAACCTACCTTGTAGGAGAACCTTTTGACCCGTCCAGCGTTACGGTAATCTGTGAGTACTCCGACGGAACCAAGAGGACGGAGACTGTGTACGAGGTGAGGGGCTTCGATACCTCCTACGCGCATACCTGCCAGGTCCAGTTCTGGAAGGGCGGACAGGCGCTCAGCCCTTCCGGGAGTTATGAAGGCGTTAAGGATAGGGAGGCCAAGACCTTTACCTTTCCGGTGCTGGAACTGAAGCCGCCCCATCTGTTCTTCGACTACGGCGTGCGGATAAGCGCGAAGGACGAGGTTCCCGGCCGTTACACGGTAACGGAGGGGCGCACCCTAGTCATAGCGCCGGTTCTCTGGCGTATTCCTGAGGGCGCCGTGTTCACGTGGACGGTATCGGGGAATGGCGCCAGTTATGAGGCTAACGGGGAATTCCTTACGTTTAAGCCGGGGACACAGGCGGGGAACTACAACGTTACCATCAGCGCCTCTTTCGCCGGGCAAACCGTTTCGGCCTCTACAGTGGTGGAATGTGTCAACGCCTCCAGCCCGGTGAGTCAGGTTACGGTAATAACGGAGACGGATTACATGATGCTCGCGCCCGGAAATCATCTCTGGTACGGCGGCTCGCTCGGCAGCTTCGGCGGTTACTGGACAACCAAAGTCAGGGTAGATAACTTGGCGGGCAAAGACATCAGCGTCGGCAGCAACGCATTTCCCGCTTGGAATGAGCCGGGCATTGTGTGGGTGATGGTGGATGAAAACAAGAACGGGTATCCTGACGACACATGGTATGAGCTTAGAGGAAACGTCGATGAATCCGCCGTTACCCGCCGCTACGCCGTTACCTACTACAAGAACCACGCATGGGAGGACAATCTGGGCAGGTGGGGACACACCCTCGCCGCGTGGCCTGACAACAACAGCCTTGATGAGATGACCTTCGTGGGGACCGCTATAGATTGGCACCTTTTAAGGGATATATCCGGGCAACCGGACGGTTATGCCGATACGATGTACCCAAGATGCGAGATCGACAACGCCGTGCAGGTTGACGGCAGTCCGGTTTACCCGCCTCTGAAACACATCGACTTCGTGAAACAGCACACCGGCGTTTTTGCCTATACCGGATCTTTCGGTGAAGTATCCACCGAAACCAGCGCCGCCAGCTCCTACCACACTTGGACCAACAAAATCACAGGCGCGGCTGTCTCCGGCGGCTATCAGTACCGCTTCGTCAACAACTCCGGTTACGACATTACCGTCACTCTCAAAGACAGCGCCGAGGAAATCCCAGTCCCCGACGGCAAGGATGTTACCGTTACGCTCTCTGTCAGCAGTACCTACTATAGGTACATCGGCGGCAATGTTGACTGCGCCCTGGATGGCAACAAGCTAACGTTTACGGCGAAAACTTCTTAGGGGCGCACGGTGATTTAAGGAGGCTTTGTGTGGGTGAGTTATAAAATAGAGAATCAGCTTGTGGTTTTGGCAGAGGGTATCTGTGATACGCTGCTTACTTGCCGCGAAAGGGATATGCGCATAGATGTACCGTTTGCGGGCAAGGCATGGTTTGCCGTTGGCAAAGATACCGCCAAAACCGAGTCCGGCTATTTCATCAGGGTTTACGGATTCTGCGGCGTTACCGATTTTAGATTTCGCTCCAATAAAAAGGGGTTTACCTTTGCCGTTAATAATTCCAGGGACCCGGAACATATTTTTTATCAGTTTGTGTCGATGATTCAAGTTTACCGCGGCCGTAAGGGGCTTGAACCGCTGGATGCCGGTTATATTTACGATATTAACGAAGCCGGCAGCCCGCCGGTTACTCCTGCGGGCGAGACGGACGGCGGAGGCAGGAGAAAGCTGTTTGCCGCGCCGGAAAAATTGACAGGCATAGTAAAGGATATATACAATACCCTCGTTCAGGACTGCGAAAAAGGCGTTCATATTACCGTTGAACAGAAACGCAATTTTTGGTTCCATGTGAAAAAAATACCCGATACCGAAAACAAAAAAGATGCTTTGCTGGTAAGGGGCGGCATAGGGCCTATCGGATTCAGGTTTAACACCGACGGAATAAGCGCCGGATTTGAGCCGGACGATAAAAAAGTGGACGCGGAAAACTTGTTTTATATGTTTATAAATATCATAGCGATGTACAGAAGGAAGCGCGGACTCGCGCCGCTGGATACCGGTGTCATAGACAGGCTTGCCGAAGAAGACAGTCCGCCTGTTTCCGCCGAAAACTATGCCGAAATCGTGCCGGACGAAAAAACCGGCAGGCTGGTGAATTTGGTTACGCGGATTTTTTCGTTTATGTCGGTTATGGAAAATTACGGCCAATTTTGTTTCTATGTTTGCTCGGAACAGGGACAGATAAAAAATATGCCGCTTAATTATATTCCCGTGTATATGAAGCTGCTAAACACTTTCAAAACGGCGTTTTCCGTAAAGAGGGTAATGCTGTTTGCCGTCCGCTGCTCAGGGGTACAACGGCTCTTTTTCATAGATGGCAAAAACCGCCTTTTTTGCTGCAAACATGACGGCAGCCGCGAATTCCTTTATGAAAGATTTAATTTTATTATCGGCCTGCTTGGCATTTCGTCCAACACCGTTACGGGCAAGCTGTCCGCCTCACTTGGAAGACCTTTTAGTATTAAAGAAATTAACACTATATTTGACGGCAAAGCGCCTTTGCCGCCCGGCCGGCGGGTCAACACGAAGCGTTGAGCGGCGAAAATAAATGAGGAGAGAAAGAAGGTATGGACGGACAAACCAGCGCGGGCGCGGAATTGTTATGGGTTGATTTTTGTTCCTGCGCGTATGAAGTTTCAGGTTCCGAAGTTCCGGGCGGGCTTTACAAGTTTAACCGTTATGGCAGCCTTCAATACAATATTGAATCCCCTCTGCCGGAGCTGCTGCAAAAAAAGCTGGTGGATATTTTCCGGCAGTGCGTCGTTTACTATATGCCGTTTGTCCGGGACCCGGAAGGGTTTCTCCATGATGTTCAGCATACCCTTCTATGGGACGGGCGGAGCGGCAGATACGCGGCGGCGGTAAAACACTGCGGGGACGGGCGCGGCGAAAAAATGTTTGTCTGGCTCCGCCTTGAGCCTGACGGCTATGTGTTCGCGTCCCTCCTGTCCCTGCCTGAGACTTCACAAGAAAGCAAAAAATGGCAAATTATCCGCGAGCCCGCCGGCATCGCCGTTCGCCGTGCCTCCGAAGGATTGTTTTTGGCGCAAAATCCGAATTCCCGCAAGGCGCTTGAGGCGTTCCCCCTTTTTTTGGCGAAACATAAAGGCGTAGATGATTATCTGTATGTCAATTCCCTCGGCATATACCGGGACATTGCAGCCTCTCCCGCGCAAATGCGGGGGGAGGAGACAGGGCAAAAGGAAATAGCGATGGGGTTTATCGCCAGCCACCCAAAATATACCGTCATCGTGGTGCAGGAACCGACGGGGGCCGGCTGGGTGTTGGTTTCACTGGTCAGACACGCGAGCGCGGAACGCCTGCGGGCAAGATTATCCGGCTTAAAAAGAAACAGCGGAGGCGTAAGCTGGAAACCGATAGATGTTCCCTACGGGGCGCAGATTTATATGGATCCGGGCGTTGTCTTTTATAAATTGATAAGGCTGCGCAAGCCGGAAGAGGGCGCCGCTTATACGTTTGAATACAAGGCAAACCGGAGCGAAGCATACATCAGATTTCCGTATATTTTCCGTTCCCGCGAAAAAGTCATTGGTTTTGTGGAACGCGCCAACGCTTTCAGGTTAAAAACATGGATAAGGGCGGAGCTTAAATAGCGGTAACAGGAGTTTGGTATGCTATGGAACTGTACAGGGGCATAGTTTTGGCATTTTCTTAAACCTGACGGGCAGGTGTTCAGTTCCCTGCTCAACGTGCTGGAAAGTGAAAAAGAAGCTGAAAGTCCGTATCGTTTCTATCACCTCAGGGTGCGCCGAAGCCGAAACATAGACGCTGGTTCTGCCCCTGTCGCGGCACATATTTATGCCTTCGGCGGCGGCGCTCGCCCCGTCATAAACCGATGCGTTTGAAACATCCATGCCGGT
>JAITIR010000005.1 GCA_031279285.1 Spirochaetaceae bacterium
GCACAGGCCGCTTGCAGCTTGACAGCGGCTTGACAGCTTCCTTGACAAAACTGAACGTTATTTTTTAAGATAGCAAGGTATACTTCAAAGGAAGTGAGGGCGTTACGCACGTTTACAAGACGGGCGGGCGAAGCCTCCGCTATCCCGTAACTGTGAGAAGTTTTATTCCGCCTGACGGCCACTGGTCATGTTGACCGGGAAGACCGGCGGAAGGGTGTGGTCTGCCATGCGGCAAACGGCGCAAACTTCGAGCCAGGAGACTTTGGTATACAGGCGGATTATTCCGTCCAATATTTCCCCTGTGGCTTTGCACGGCAAAACCACAGACCGCAGGCGAGTCCTGCGGCAGGCTTCGCGGATAAAGCCTTAAGGAAACGAAATATGATTTCATCACAATACACTTTTCCTGCCGAACGATTTTTTTCTTTTGGTTTGGCGGGTAATCTTGAGTTTTTGTTTCGCCGCCTGAAATTCAATCTATTAATTTACCCTGAGTTCAAATGGGATTACCGCCCGACGGACGTTGTTCGTACAGTTTGAACCAGGGTTTTTTTACTGTAACATACCGCAGGAGGGGTTACAACATGAAGAAACATATTTCTATTTTGGATTCCGTAGAAAGGCTTCGGAATAAAAATCGCGGGATTATAGCTTTGGCTTTAGTCCTGCTTGCGCCGTTTGTTTTTGCGGAGGAATTTACGCTGCAAGGAGCGATGGAGACTGTCTTTGTCCCGCTTCAAACACAAACGGGGGGGGGGGGGGATGACGCCTCCCAAACTGGTCTTGGCATTTTTGGCTATAGTCCAAACGGAGGAGCGCGTTTTAAGCTGATGGCGGATGCATCGCATGACCGTATAGGCATGAGGAGCTATCTCCGGTTTTACACATCAGGCGTGGAAAACAGATTGGATACAATCTGGCTTGGAGTTTGGGTAAAACCTCTGGACTGGCTGCGTTTTGATGTGGGCAGCATAGAAGACTGGACGCTGTGGGGCAGCTTCGGTCAGCAGTCTTTTGCTCCGTACACCCAGCGTTCCAAAGACGAGGACGCTATTTTTACCGAATTCTACTATCCGTCCGGTGTTCTTTTGACGGCGCGTCCCATAGAAAATCTTTTTATAGGCGTAGGAGTTCCCGCGCTGAAAAGTAAACCGGTATCTACTCAGCCTTCGTATACACTTTCTATGGAAGACGCTGAAAAGGCATACGAGCGTATACAGGCGGCGGTCGGCTACACGTTTGAAGGCGTAGGGCTTGCCCGCTTCCAGTATGTAGGCGCGAATCCGGAAGCCAAAATAACGCTGGACGAAGGGACTCCGCCTGAGTCGTTTATACCCTCAGTATCGTCTTACGCGAAATTTGAGGGCGCGTTTGCCTACAATGGCACGCCTGGACTTCTTGTTGACATTGGCTTTAAGATACCCGTTGCGTTTGAGCAGGATGATGCTGAAATTCTTGCCCCCTATCAGATTTCAGGCGGCGCAAAAGCAGGTATTGGAAAAATCACTATAGAAGGGCGCGTTGACACTTTGTTCGGAAGCGTTATCAAACCGTCTCCTAGTGTTGACGACAAAATAAAATTCGCGCCGCAGGTAAATTTCCACCTTACGCCGTCATATAAAACGGACAGCAGCTTTACAATAGGGCTTGACTTTGGACTAGAGTCTTACGGGGAAACAACGGACAAGAACGGAAACGTGATTCAAGGCATGAATGGCGGTACGAGAGGCGGTATAGGCGCGTTTGTACGAAAAGATTTTGCGCCCGGATCTTATGTTATAGGCGGTTTGGGGTATCATTTTGGCGGTGAATTAAATTCTGTGGATCAAAAATCTGTATTTACCATACCGATAATATTCAACTATACTTCACCAAAAGCATCATTACTGCCCAAATAAGCGGTGTTAGGAGGAAAACATGAAACAGTACAGTAAATTGGCGCAGTGTCTTGCCGCCGTGTTTATTTTGACAACGGCTTTTGGGGGAGAGGTTTTTGCCGGAGCTAAACGCCAGGCGGCTCCAGCGATAGAGAGCGTAGACGTTAACGTTGTAAGCAGTATAGGCGGCGTTGATTATACGGAGGCCTTTCCAGAAGCGCCGCGCCGCGCCGTAAGCCTTTCGCATTTTACTACAGAGATGATGCTGGCGCTTGAGCTTGAGAACAGCATGGCCGGAGTCGCGTGGATGGACAATGAGGTGCTGCCCGAATTCAAGGTGGTTTTTGAAAAAATACCAAACCTGTCGGACCGTTACCCGTCTCAGGAAATCCTTTTGAACACCGAGCCTGATTTTGTAACCGGCTGGGCGTCGGCTTTTAGCGACAAAAATTTTTCACCTGCCTTTTTGGAGCAAAACGGCATAGCGTTTTACCTGCCTCGTGTCGAATACTCAGGCGCGAACATGGATTCTGTGTACGAGGATTTTACGCTTTTGGGCAAAATTTTCCGTGTTGAAAACAAGGCCGCAGCCGTTATCAACGACATGAAGGCAAAAATCGAAGCAATTCGTATGAAGGTAGCCGAGTTGCCGCCTGTTACAGTTTTTGTATACGATTCCGGTGATACCGCGCCTTACACTGCCGGGGATGCGCTGCCAAGCGACCTGATAAGGCTGGCCGGCGGAAAAAACATCTATGGAGACGAGCCCAAAAAATGGCTTACCGTACAGTGGGAGGATGTTGTCGCCCGGAATCCCGATTGGATAATCGTGATGCAATATTCCAGCGATGAAGACGCCTCAAAAAAGACGGATTTTCTTAGAACTAACGCCGCCACAAAGGGGATTGACGCTGTAAAAAACAACCGCGTGTTTGTGATGGGGCTTGCCGATGTTACAGGCGGACCTCGTAATACAATATCTGTAGAAACTATGGCAAGACGCTTTCATCCCGGAGCGTTCAACTAGAGTATTGTGCAGACGATAAAAGGGCGGCGCTGGCTCCTGCTCTGCATGGGGCTGGCCGCCGCTCTGTTGGCGGTTATGGTTTTTGCAATAAACCTCGGCGCGGTAAGCCTGAAGCCGGCATGGATTCTTAAAATCATCGTAAATACCGTTTCCGGACGGGAAATCTTTGCCGCCGAATGGAAACCTCAAGCGGTCAGTATAGTTTGGAACCTGCGGCTGCCCAAAGTGATAGCTGCGGCTTTTATAGGCGCGTCTTTGGCGCTTTCCGGGGTTTTCATGCAGGCTCTAACGAGAAATCCGCTCGGCGACCCGTTCATCCTCGGCGTGTCCTCCGGCGCGTCTTTTGGCGCGGTTTCGGCCATACTGCTCGGCGGTTTGCCGTTCATTGGACGCTTCCCGTTGCAGCCCGGCGCTTTCGTCGGCGCCCTTACGGCCTGCGCTCTGGTATTTGCGCTTTCCGGCGACAGAGGGCGAATTTCAGCAAGCCGCCTCGTGCTGACCGGGATGGCGGTATCAGCGATTTTTGGCGCGTTGACAAACCTTTTAATTTTTATCACGCCCGACACGCATAAAATAAATTCAGCCGTCTTTTGGATGATAGGCTCTCTCGCCGGTATTACATGGAAACAGCTTCCTGCTGTATCGGCTGCGTTTTTCACGGGGCTTTGCGTGGGGCTTATGACGCATCGTTCCCTTGACATTCTGCTCACAGGCGAAGAACGCGCCCTTACTCTGGGAGTAGACATCAAAGCGTTGCGCCGCCTTTTGATAGCCGTAAGCGCGTTACTTGCCGGAATCGCCGTCTCCATATCCGGGGTGATAGGTTTTGTCGGACTTGTGATACCGCATATCAGCCGTATGCTGTTTGGACCGGTACATAGACGGCTTATACCTCCCGCCTGTCTTTTGGGCGCGGCGTTCATGGTTCTAGCCGATGTTCTGGCGCGGGTTCTTGCTAAACCTGAGGAGATGCCCGCCGGTATCATCACCGCGCTTGCCGGTTCTCCGTTTTTCCTCCACCTCCTCCGCAAAGGTATGCGTAAATTCGGGGATTGACGCGCCGTATGAAACAGAACAAAACGCGGCTTCGCGGAGAGCATATTGATTTCACGGTAAGCGGCGCGAAACTGCTTGACGACGTTAATTTTAAAATCAAAGACGGCTCGTTTACAGGACTGATAGGGCCTAACGGGTGCGGAAAGACTACCCTGCTAAAAACTATTTACAGGTATTATACACCGGAGCGCGGCGCGGTATACCTAGACGGTGATGATATACATACCTTGAAACCCAAACTTGCAGCGCAAAAAATGGCTTCTCTTCCGCAGGAAAATGCTATGGTTTTTGATTTTCCGGTGATGGAACTGGTGCTGATGGCGCGTTACGCAAAAAATAAATTTTTAAAAACTGACTCCGTCGAAGACGCCGCCGTCTGCGAGCGTTCTTTGAGGCGTTTTGGTTTGTACGAACTGCGGGACAGAAATTTTTTAAGCCTTTCTGGTGGAGAAAAACAACGCGCGCTTCTCGCCGCGGTGTTGGCGCAGGAGACAAAACTCATCATTCTGGATGAACCGGTGAATCATCTGGACATAGGGCAGCAGCTTTTAATCATGGAGGCTGTAAAACACCTTGAAGAAACTACGGTTTTTGCCTCTATACACGACCTAAATCTTGCCGCCCGCTACTGCGACAGGATAGCGGCGATGAAAAAAGGCCGCATTATTGCCGAGGGCGTCCCCGAAGAAATTATCACGCCCCAGCTTATACGGGAATTGTTTCAGGTAGAAGCGAAAATCGAACATGAGTCCGGGAGCGGCTTGCTCCACGTCAGATACATAAGGGCGCTCTGACAGCCCCCCCCCCCCCCTCCCTCCCTCCATAGATCCAGATTTATCTTTAGTAGGCAAGAGTAGACAAGTATACTCCTTATGAACGCCGCCGTGCATTGCAAGCCGGTTTTTAACCGTCAAGCGCTATATCTTTTGAATCGCCGTTAAGCGGGTCGGTAAACGTGAGCCTTACCGCCTTTAACGCAAGCGTTCCGGGGTATGCTTCCCCGCCGTAAAGGGCGTCTCCACGTATAGGAAACCCTATCCATGCAAGGTGGCAGCGTATCTGGTGGCGAAAACCGCGTACGAGCCGCAGGCGTATACGCGACAGTCCTTTCGTAAAACCTAAATCAGGCTCAGGCGGCAATCCAATTATTTCAGTTTTATAGCTGTTACCCGCAGATGGCGGTACAGGACGGACGGACTTCCTCCCCACGCCGTAGAAGCGAAAACCCGATTCCACGCAGACAGCGCCGCCTTCGGACGGAAGTCCGCCGCATGGAACAGGGCGCGGCGGAAAACCGGGCGGCGCTGCCGCCGCTTTGACGGCGACGGCTTCGTACTCTTTTATGAATAAGCCCTGCTCTTGCTGGCGCAGCATAGCGTCCATTACCCTCTGTGTCAGCGCCGCAAAAACAAGCCCGCTAGTTTCGTAATCTAGACGGTGCAGCAAACCGCCTTCTACCGCCTTTTTACCGCGCACGGCAAGAAATCCTGGAAAATTTTCCCCGCACCATGCCGACAACGCGCCCGTTTCGCCTTGTTTCAACGATGCGCTGTGCATACACGGCGGCTTGTACAGGACGACGTACTCACCGCCGTCAAAAACCACATAAGGATTATCCGACATCAACGCCATTTTAGCGTTTGCTAATCAGGGAGGGAAGTCCGTAGGCGCATATATAACTAGAATCTGTAACAATTGACGGGTATTATTGGATAGTGAATTTCTATGAAAGATTTCATGCGGCACGGGTGTTGGCCGCTATTTTTATTGTTTTCTCCACTTTTGTAGACTTTTCCGCGCCAAATTTGTACGCTCAGGAAGCGGACACGCCCGATTTGGTTGAACAAGCCGGGGATGCGGTAGATGAGTCCGCCGCCGCGCTAGTGCCGGGGACGGATGGGGATGGGGAAGAGGAAGGGGAAACAGCGGCCGCGGAGACCGCCATAGACGAGGCAACGCCGCTTACTGAGGAGGAACTTGCCGCGCAGCAGGAAGCGGCGGAGACTGCCCGTATCAGGGAACTTGAAATTAAAACCAGCACTTTGTTTGAACTTGCCGAATGGAGCCGGGAGTTGGGCTTGAGCGAGGGGGGCGGCCGTGATGAGTTGGCAAACCGCCTGCGCGATCATTTTGGCCTCCCGCGTCCAAACGGAAGCGCTGCGCCCGGCCAGAAAACCGTTACCATAGAATCCGCCCGTACCACGGAGTATTTTACTGTGGAAGCGGTGGACGAGGAGTACGCCCGTCTTTCCGGCGGGGTAAAACTCAATTTGAGTGAAGGCGAGGCTCGGCACAGCATCAAGGCATGGGAAATAATCTATAACAGGACGCGAAACATAATATCGGCAACCGGTGATGTTGAGTACGTGAAAGAAGAAGGCGACAAGCGGGAAACGTTCAAGGGCGAAAGCATAACGATAAATTTTGATACATGGATAGGCTCTTTTATTGATACGATTTCTGAGCGCTCTATTGCGGGCAGCGAGACGGCTTACCGCTTTGCCGGACAGGTAATATCGCTGACGGATAAAGAGACGACTGTTCTGGCTAAGGCGCGCGTTACTAACGCAAAAACGGACGAGCCTTACTGGTCGCTTGATGCCGGCAAGCTATGGATACTGCCTGGCTCGGACTGGGCGCTTTTTAACGGCGTACTGAGCGTAGGCGAGATACCTATGCTTTGGGTGCCGTTTTTCTTTTTCCCGGCGGACGAGATGGTTATACACCCGGCATTGGGGTCGCGGACAAGGGAAGGCACCTTTTTTCAGACGACAACTTATATTTTAGGACGCCCCGATTCGAGCGCGATTAAGCAGAATTCAATCACTCAAATTCTCGGAAGCGGAGAAGGCATGGAACAGGTGCGCGAAGGGCTGTTCCTCCGCACCACAGGGAGAAAGGATACAAACACAGGCAAAGGAAATGTTTCTATACTTACCGACGCATACACCAATCTGGGTTTTTATGTAGGTACGGAAATCAACCTGCCAAAAGTGGCTTTTATAAACAACTTTTCACTTTCCGCAGGGCTTGCCTTTACCCGTACGATTTTTAAGTCCGAAGGCGGGGCGTACGTTCCCTATAATATTCA
>JAITIR010000048.1 GCA_031279285.1 Spirochaetaceae bacterium
GTTTTACGACGTGTATAAAAGCAGTGATGCAAATTATATTATTACAGGAAACAAAAAACATTTTCCCAAAGAAAAAAATATAATAACACCAAGGGAATATATTGAATTAAATTATGAAGCATAAGGGGCACTGCACATAACGAGGCTGTATGTGAGGCCCGCTTCGGGGCCAGTAGGCGGCTCGGGCTACGTAGTTCCCTCGTACCGCGTGTAGGACGCGCCACCGGCGGCGGGGGAGGCGGCCTGGCGGGAGCTAAGGCAAGCTGACCTTGACCGGCTTCAACGACTTCAACGGTAAATACGTCTATTCCACCCTGATAACCAGGTCCGGAAAATCTCTTATCGGAACAAACGCCGTGGAGATTGTAGGCAGCGAAGCCGTTATATCCATGGTGCAGATAAGCGGCGGGAGCGCGGAGGTGCCGCTCTACACCTTGAATGCCGGCGGTGCAAGCGTTGTGGACATCTACGTCCCCTACGATGGCAGCGAAGCGTTCCAGACGGTTGTGATAATAATTGTCAGTGACAGCGACGGGAAGTTTACATCAGCCGATGCCGCATCCTTCGCAACGAATTATGCGGCGATGCTAACTAGCAATACTTCGAACACCAGTTTCACGCCGAGTGCAAGCAACGGAAACATCACGATCAGCCGTAGTGACGCGATGACGATGGATGAGATAAAGGCTGCGACTGAGGCAGGAAACTACACGATCATGCAAACCGTGAAGTATATGCTTATGCTTTCACAGTAAACGCCTTAACCGCGTACCGCGGTTAAGGGCCTGGGCAGAGGAAGCCCCCGGAATTGTTCCGGGGGCTTTTTTCTTGATTGAGCCTGTTCCAAAACTAATCGACTGTGCGCTAAACGCGCACGGTTTTGGAACAGGCTGGAGCCGGTGGCTGGAGCCACTGGCTCTTGCAGTTTTTGTGGCTTAAAAGCCATAGGCTAAAGCCGGGTCTGGGTATTAGACCCCACTGCGAATGAAATGTGTGGCATTTTATTCGTGCGCGGCTCCTAATTAAGCTCCTCCGCCCTGAATGGCTGGAAACAAATACACTACGAATGATCCTCCGCGCGGCCTGACATCAGGGTGTACTTGCAAAACGAGCAGGATAATGTATACTCTCCTTATGGCGGAAAGTAATATATACGTTTTTCACATCAGTATCAAGGGGCCAAAACCCAACATCTGGCGAAAGCTGAGGGTACCTGGGAATTTTACCTTGGCGGATCTTAGCAGGGCAATACAGATCGTCTTCGGCTGGACAGGTACTCATCTTCATTCTTTTACGATCAAAGGGGTGGATTATATGCCGGACGAAGAGTTGAGTATTGATATGCACTATAAGAATAAGCTCTTCGAGGATGATTATACCCTCGACGGTCTTGGTTTAAGTAAAAAGGAAAAATTCCTGTACATATACGATTTTGGGGATTACTGGGAACATAGGATCACGGTTTCCAGCGTGATTCCTTTTAACAAGAAATACATGGAACCATTGTGCCTGAGGGGAAAGTACGCCCACCCTATTGAAGACAGCGGTGGAGTCTGGGGCTATGCGGAAATACTGAAAATTCTGAAAGACCCCAATCACCCTGAATACGAGGAGACCCTTGAATTGGCGGGGAATACCGATCCTCTGTTCTTTGACGCGGAGCAGGTCAACAGGCACATTAGGGAGGCTTTCAAGCCCGCTATGGCCGGAGAGAGTTCCTCCAAAAAGTCTTCCTGGTCTTCGAAAGCCGCCGGGAACACCCATGGAAACGAGGTTCCCGACGAAAAACTAAAAAAACTCTGTGCGCTTATGGATCTTATCAAGGAACTTGAACCCTGGAATAAACTCTTGGATAGGGAACATATACTTATAGAAATTCCCGGTGAGGAACCGGTAATCTGCTCGGTCATGGGAAAGGGAGGAAATAACTTTGGGGTTGCAATATACCCGGGTTTTAACTCGATCGCGTCGTTACTGAGAATAATCGATTCTGACAGCGAGAATCCCTATGTGTTTATGGGTTACCAAAGTTGTCTCATGTGTCATTTGGGACAGCAGGATGAGCCTTCTCCTGAAGAAAGGACTCGGCTTAAAGAACCGGGAATCGGCTTCCCGGGTAAGTGTGACTGGGTGTTTAGGAAGGTCAGTCCCGGTCTTTTACCCTGGTACATCAACAGTAAAGACGCCGATACTCTTATTGAGATTCTTTGCCGGTTTATCGACGCATATACCGCCTTCGAAGGAGGGATTAAAATAGACTCTGGGAAAAACCAAATAATAAGACACCGCTATTCGGAACAGGAGGATAAATGGATCACCGAAACCGGGGATGTACCCCCCATCCCTGTGAAGAGGGAACTATTCAAAGTTGACAGTAATTATGTGGAACCCCTGAAATTCAAAAAAAAGACAAAGACGGTGGTAGAGGCCGAAACTTTGTATTTTCCTCAAGCTGTGGGGAACAATGATGACGGGGTCCCGGTTCCGATGCGGATCAATTTTCTTGTGAACAACAAAACCGGCAAAGTTCTTGGCCACTGTATCCTTGATGTCAATGTTGACGAAAATAACAGTATGATCGATATGCTCTTTCATTTTATGCAAAAGCGTGGCCGGCCGGAAACAATCATGGTGAGGGATAAATTTGCCGCCGGGGTGGTGGAAGACTTTTGCGAAAAGATCGACGTAAAGCTTGTTCATTCCAAAGGCATGCCCGCGGTTGACGAATTTGCCAAGAAACTGCCTTCTTTCCTAAACCTCCTGTCACCTCCTTCCAGGTAAGACAGAGGGGCGGGGTCGAAACACGGAACGAAAACTACAGGTGCGGCGGAAGGAATGACTGGGAGAAAAATGGAAAGATATAAAAGCCGTTTTCGCGTAATCGTAACGTATATCGTGCTCTGTTCCCTGATATTTTCCGCGCTATACGCGATCGCCGGCACCGTTTTAACGGCAATCGACAGGACGCCGCTGGCCGTCTTCTTTGGACAGGGGCGTGATTACGGTTTAATGTTGCTGCAATGCCTTCTGGGACTTGCCGTGCTATTCCTGCCAGGGCTACTGGAAAGGCGCTGTAAGGTAGTAATCGAAAATTTTGTATACATATTCTTTGTGGTATTCCTTTACGCCGCAATTATTCTCGGCGAAGTGCATGATTTTTATTACAGGGTACCTCATTGGGATACGCTTCTGCACGCTTGTAGTGGCATCATGCTTGGCGCTATAGGTGTTTCGGCAATAGACATTCTGAACAGCAGTAAAAAGGTCAGGCTGAATTTAAGCGAAGGCTGTATAGCGTTATTTTCATTTTTTTTCGCGGTGGCCCTCGGTGCAATATGGGAAATATACGAGTACTCGATGGACCTGTTTTTTGGTTTTAATATGCAGCGGCACAGGCTGGAGAACGGTGTACAGCTTGTTGGTCAGCTTGCCCTGTACGACACGATGAAAGACTTAATCGTGGATGTGCTGGGGGCGGCTGCAATCTGTATTGTCGGGTACCTCGTGTTGAAACGCAAAAACAGGAATGTCCTGAGACTGGTTCCAACGACCGCCTTCCAGCCCCCGAAAAATTTGACGGCAAAGCCAAACAAGGCGCAGAAGGTCGGCCTTAATTAAACGATGGTTCATAGGGTTTGAGGATGTACAGGGCCGCGATACTGATAGTTGAGGATGACGAGGAGATACAGGAATTGCTCACCCTTGCGATGGGGAGGGAGGGCTGGCGGCTTGTCATGGCAAAGAACGGGGAAACCGCGCTCACGCTGCTGAAGCGTGAGTCTGTCGACTGTGTGATTCTGGATATTATGCTGCCCGGAATGGACGGTTTTACCGTTTTGAAGAAACTGAAGGCGGAGCGATCGCTGGGCGCTATACCGGTAATCATGACAACGGCGCGGGGTGAGGACGCGGATATTGTCGCGGGTCTTGAGTTGGGAGCGGATGATTACGTGGTAAAGCCGTACAGCCCCCGCGTTCTGATCGCGCGCGTGCGGGCGGCGCTACGGCGGAAAGAGGGCAACGCCCTGCCCGAAGCGGAGCGAACCTTGCTACGGGAGGGCAGACTCAGCCTTGATGTACTGAAGCATGAAGCATTGCTGGACGACGCGCCGCTCGATCTTTCGGTTACCGAATTTTCACTGCTGAACACATTTCTTTCCCAACCTGGCCGCGTATTCTCGCGGAATCAGATAATTAACGAGATTCATGGCACGGACTATCCGGTCACCGACCGTTCCGTAGACGTGCAGGTGATGTCCCTCCGCAAAAAACTCAAGGATGCCGGGAACCTTATAGAAACGATTCGGGGTGTTGGCTACCGCCTAAAGACCGCATGAAAACCGTATTCGGCAAGAGCCTCCTGGTCCTTACGGCGGCGGCGTGCGGCCTCTTCTGTTTTTTCGCGCTTGTAATATTCAGTTCTTTGGACACCCTTTACTACGGGACGAACACGCAAAACATGAGGGCGGCGGCGCGGCTCCTCGCGCCGTTTTTGAACGAAGCCGTCTTTAACGGCGCGGGAGAACAGCCTACGCTGCCGGATACAGGCGGCGGTTACCGGCTCACCTTGACCGGCGCGGACGGTGAAGTTATCTACGACTCCAGTTTTGACGCCGGAAACATGGAAAACCACGGTGGCCGTCCCGAATTTGCCGCCGCCCTTACCGGAAATGAAGGGGTTGCGCGGCGGAAATCCGATACGGCGGGCATAGACAATCTCTACTTTGCGGTTCCCTTATATAAGGACGAGCCTCACCGTGTGTCGGGGGCGCTGCGTCTCGCACTGCCTGTCCCCAGCTTTGGCCGCCGTATCATGGCGGCTGTGCTTCCAAACATACACCTGCCGTTCCTGGCAGCGGCCGCCGCGGCCGCTGTGGTATACATCTTTTCACGGTCACTGGGACGTTCCTTCATGCGCCTGGAAGAGCTTGCCAGAACCGTATCCTACACGCCGCATACGGAGATAGCCGCACTGCCTCTCGTCTCGGTATCGGATACTGAGGAATTCCGTACACTGGAGGCGGCACTGCGAAACATGGCGGCGGAGCTCGCGCGGCGGATCGAGGAGGCGCAGGCGGAAGGCAGTCGTCTTGAGGGTATCCTGAACGGCATGAGGGAGGCTGTACTCGCGGTGGACGGCGGCCTCGTACTCCGCCTTGTGAACCCAAGCGCCCGGCGTCTCTTTTCGATAGCGGAAGGAACAGAGCCTTACTTACTGGAGGCGGTCAGGGCAACGGAACTGGAAGCTGCCGCTCGCCGAGTGCTTTCCGGTGGCGGGCCGGAAGAGTCGGAGTTCCACCTTTCAGTCGGCGGGAAGCGGCGTTTTTTCCGCGTCTTTGCCGGCCCCCTCCAACCTTCAGGCGGCGTGATCATTGTGCTTGAGGACATTACACGCCTCAAGCGGCTGGAGCAGGTGCGCAAGGATTTTGTCGCCAATGTTTCCCACGAGCTGCGGACGCCGATCCAACTTATCAAAGGCTATGCGGAAACCTTGCAGGATCTGCCGCACGGGGAGACATCTGAGGACAGGGAAACACTGCGCCGCGGCCTGGCCGTTATTCAAAAAAATGCGCTGTCCATGGAGAATCTTACCACGGACCTGTTGAGTCTGGCCGCCATGGAGGCGATGGAAGACTCCGGGGTTTCCCATATCGAGATGACGGAACAGAAGTTAAGGCCGCTTCTCGAAGAAGCGGCAGAGGCGGCGGCCCCCGCCGCCCGCGAAAAAGGTACGTTAATATCGCTTGACTGCCGGCCTGAGCTATGCGCTAGGGTACACGGCCCGCTTGTGGTGGAGGCCATTGTTAACCTGCTGGACAACGCGGTAAAGTACACACCGCCCGGGTCTGAGGTTGTCGTCCGCGCCTTTATTAGCGGTGATCATGACGGTGAGCTTTTTCTTGAGGTGGCGGACAACGGGCCTGGCATAGCGCCGGAACACCTTAACCGGATATTTGAACGCTTCTACCGCGTCGATCGGAATCGCAGCCGCGAGGCTGCCGGCACAGGTCTTGGGCTCGCTATAGTCCGCCATATTGCGCTGATGCACGGCGGTATGGCGGAAGCGGAAAGCCGCGCCTGCGACGGTTCTGTTTTCAGGCTACGTCTGCCCGCTCCAAAAAACCTGGCGTGACATTTTACGCTAGATACGGGCACGTTCCTGTTTCTAGCACGGTAAGCAAATTTTCCACAGCCATCATGCCCATACTATGCGTCGCTTCGATCGTTGCCGCCCCTATGTGCGGACTTACAATGCAGTTTGGCAATGTACAGAGCGGGCTGCCGCAGGGCGGCTCGTAGACGCTTACGTCAAGACCTGCGGCAAAAATGCCGCCTGTCTTGAGGGCGTGGTAGAGCGCGCCTTCGTCTACTATGCCCCCACGCGCCGTATTTACGATGACCGCTGTTCTTTTCATTTTTTTGAATTGATTTTCCGAAATCATCCCCCGTGTTTCCCCTGTCAGAGGCAGGTGAATCGTAATAAAATCCGATTCGGTACAGAGGGCGTCCAAATTCGTGTACGCGCCGCCCAAACGTAAGACAGCCTCGTCATCCCGACGGACATCGTAGCAGAGGAGACGCATATCAAAACCGGAAGCCCGTTTCATTACCCGTTTTCCGATGCGTCCCGCGCCGATTACGCCGAGCGTCTTCCGGCACATCTCCACGCCCAAAGGCCGTTCCGCAACGCCAGTCTTTACCATCGCGTCCATGTAAGGTATGTGGCGCGCGGCGGCAAGCATGAGGGCTATCGCCAAATCCGCCACGGAATCACTGTTTGCCTCCGGCGTGCACGCCACCTTGACACCCTTCTTACGGGCGGCATTGAGGTCAATCGCGTCGCAGCCTACCCCATAGCGTGAAATAACTTTGAGCTTTTTACAGCTATGCAGTGTATCCTCGTCGTAACGCTCCAGACCGGCAATTATGCCGTCAGCTTCAGCCAGCAGCTCCCGCCATTCTTCCTCATCTTTGGGACGAATCACGCTACAGCCAGCCTCGACAAGCACATTGAGCGGCAGGGGGTTTGCTTTGGCAAAGGAGCGGGCCGTTACCAGAATGGTATGGAAGCTCATGCTTTTACCCATTGATTTTAAGACGGCCGGACTTGCCCGGCAACACGACTGTACACCTTGCCGCCGCCATTCAGGGTATTGCCATCCGTATTTATCATGGCTTAAACCGAGGCATATACTTTTTATGAGCTTCTTCCAGATTCGATACGGCTACGTGAGTGTAGATTTGTGTAGTGCTTATGTCGGCGTGGCCCAAAAGTTCCTGCACGGAACGGAGGTCCGCGCCGCCCATAAGGAGCTCGGTAGCAAAACTGTGCCGTAGCGCGTGAAGTTTTGAGCTTGTACCGTTCCGGGCGGCGAGCGCCGCGTAATTCTTCCAGATGCCCTTTCGCCCAAGCCGCCGCCCAAGCCGGTTCAGAAACAGCGCGTTGGACTTGCGGCCCGCCTTTAGGAAGCCGGGTCGTCCCTCACGGAGATAGCGGAGCAGCGACTCCTCGGCGGCGGAACCGAAGGGCACGAGCCTTTCCTTCCTTCCCTTACCGGTAACCCTTACCACAGCCTCGTTAAAAAAGCAGTCGTCAACGTCGAGCCCAACCGCCTCTGAGACACGCAGGCCGGACGAGTATACCAGTTCGAACAGGGCCCTGTCCCGCAGGCCCGCCGGCGTACCGGTGTCTATCAGGGCAAGCAACGCATCGATCGACTCGTCAGGAAGCGCTTCCGGCAGCCGGAGTTCACGCTTGGGCGCTTCGAGCAGCAAGGCAGGGTTGTCGTTTCGCCCGCCCGAATCGATCAGGAAACGGTAGAATGAACGTAGCGCGGCGATAGCCTTCGCCACACTCCGACCGTCTATCCCATCGCGCAACATACGTTCATCCAGGTAGCGTACCAACATCGCGCTGTCCGCGGCTTCCGCGCCTGAGGCCCCGGCATAGCCGAACAGCCGCCTGATTTCGGCAAGATAGGTTTCTACGGAAAGCCGCGACAGGCGCTCCACGCTTACGAGTCTTGAGCGGTACCGTTCCAGGAGCGCCTTATCCGGCAATTCCTGTTTACTACCATGCCGAAGCTCCGGTTCGCGCCTGCCGCACGGAGGCTCATCCGACGCGGTTCTGGCTGAACTTACCGTAGTTTTCAAATACACTCACATTGCCGTTGCGCAGGACGGTAGGCACGTTAAGGTCCTCGCCGTGACGCGGCAACGGAGGCTGTTTCTCCCCGCCCCCGCGCAGATTATCCCATTCATCGCCAAACAGAAAATCGCTGTGCTTTCCTGCCGCATTCTTTTCTTCCTCAAGTTTGGCGGCGTTTATTTTTGTAACAGAGGGGTCTTGAAAGCCTGTCGCTACGACGGTTACCTGAACATTACCTTCCATGCCCTCGTCTATGACCCAGCCCGTCTTTATTTGAACATCCACGTCCGCCGATTCGGTTACCTTGTTCACCACATCCTGGAATTCGGGCGGAGAAAAATCCCTGCCGGCGCTAACATTCACCAGTATCTTTTTGGCGCCTTTTATTGACGACTCCTCAAGCATCGGGTTGCTCATGGCCGCCACCGCCGCGTCTAAGGCACGGTTTTCGCCGGAACCATGTCCTATGCCTATCAGTGCGCCACCCTGTCCCCGCGTGAATTCGCGCACATCGGCAAAGTCAATGTTTATCTCGCCATGCTTTGTGATCATGTCCGAGATGCCCTGTATGGCCTGCCTGAGCACGTCATCAACCTTGAGGAACATTTCCGGCATAGACGAATGCCGGTCAACAATTTTGTAAACATTTTGGTTGGGGATGGTTATAGTAACATCGACAACGGAGCGCAGCTTGGCGAGCCCCGCTTTGGCGATATTCATCTTGCTTTTGCCTTCAAAATCAAACGGCATTGTAACGACGCCTACCGTGAGCGCCCCAAGCGATCTTGCGATCTCTGCAATAACCGGAGCGGAGCCGGTACCCGTCCCGCCGCCCATGCCGGTGGTAACGAACACCATGTCCGCGCCGCGCAGAGCGTTTTCGATCATCTCGCGGTCCTCCATCGCGGCATTCTCGCCCACTTCAGGCCGTCCGCCCGCACCGAGACCGCATGTCAGTTTAGACCCGATAGGCAATTTGACAAGTGCTTTACTCTTGTTCAACGCCTGCAAATCGGTGTTTGCCGTTATAAACTGAACATTCTCCAAACCGCAATCAATCATGCGGTTTACCGCGTTGGAACCACCGCCGCCCGGGCCTATAACCTTGATGACTGTCTCACTTTGTCCGGCAACTTCCACATCAAAAACTCCCAAGATATTCATAAATATCCCCCAAATCTTATAATTTTATCCGCTATCGCGGTTTTTTCACAAATAGTTTCAGTTAAAAAAATTCACGCTTTACCCAGCGCCCTATCCTGCCAAAAACGGCAAACAGATTCATAGCGCCGGGATGAGGAGAACCTGAGTCCTCACCTCCCTGGGAAGGCGCCGCACCGCCCTCCCGCTCGTTAGCCTCCAGCGCGAGACCGACCGCGGTGGCGTAGGCCGGGTTGCGGTAATCGTCAATCAGGCCGCCGACCGGCAACGGATTACCTATGCGGACCGGCAGGTTAAAGACAGCGGCGGCGAGGTCGGCAGCCCCCAGCAGGTTAGCTCCACCGCCGGTAATGACGACGCCGCCGCCAAGCGTCCGCAAGGGCCGGTTTTCTTCTATTTTTGCCTTGACAAGCTGGAAGATTTCCGTCATACGCGGCTTTACGATGTCGAGAATCAGCGAGCGGGGAATAGATAACGGTGCGCGCCCGGCCATACCCGGTACAAACACCGTCTCGTCAACCTCGTCAAGCAACGGCTCCCAACAGCAGCCCGCCTCTACCTTTACCTTTTCGGCAGCTTCGGCCGCTATATTCTTTACGATGGAAATGTCGCCCGTAACCTGGGCCCCGCCCACCGGCACCGAGGCGCTAAAACAGGCGGCGCCCTGATTGTAGACAAGAATATTTGAAGTACCACCGCCCAGATCGAGCAGCACTACACCCATCTCTTTTTCATCATCGGTAAGAACGGCGCGCGCTGAGGCAAGCGTCTGAAGCACGAGGCCGTTTACCCGGAAACCGGCGCGGTTCACGCATTTAACCAGATTCTGCGCGCTCGTCATAGAGCAGGTGATGATAAGAACCTCGCTTTCGAGCCGCACGCCTATCATGTGCAGCGGGTCACGTATGCCGGGCTGATTGTCTACGATGTAGGTTTGAGGAATAACTTCCAGAATTTTCCTGTCCATCGAAAAATCAACGGCGCGCGCCGCCTCCAGCACACGTTCCAGATCGTCCTCGCTTATCTCGCGGTGGGCGCGGTTCTTGCCGTTCACGGCGACCACGCCGCGCGATATTACGCCTTCCGTATGGCCGCCGCTTATCCCCGTCCAGCAGTTATCCGCAACCTGTCCGCTCATCAGTTCCGCGGCTTCTACCGCGGCGGAGATGGAGCGCAACGTCGCCTCGATGTTTACCACCACACCTTTCCGCAACCCGGTGGAGGGACTCTGCCCCACGCCGGTTATTGAAAAGCCGTTTTGCGGACTCCGTTCAGCGATAACGGCGCGAACCTTTGTCGTACCTATGTCAAGCCCTACAATGATACTATTCCTCGCCATCTTCACATTTCCCTAACCTTGTACGAAGCCGTACCGGTTCTAAAATCCAGTTCGTCAAGCGCCACACCTCTTTCGTTCAACACATCCAGCAACAACAGCATATAGCGCAATTTGTCCTCCGTTATATGCTGGCCTATACGAATCCTCGCCGGATTGTGCACCGGGTACAAGGTCAATTCGTAGGCGTCATACTTCTTTTTATTTATCTGTATCTCGGAAATAGTGGAAAGCAGTTCCGGCGCGTCGATGCGCAGTGTATGCAATTCATTGAACAGTGGGAGCAAGAATTCCGGAAGCCGCAGACCCGGCTCTATGTTTTCAAATACGAGGCCGGATATTACAGGAAGCGCCGCGCCCTCCGTAGCGCCGCCGCCCCGGCCGATCTGAAACAGTACGCCGTCCTTATCAAAAAAGACGGGGAAGGTCCTGCCGCCGATATCCGCCGTTCCTGCCGCCACGGGGACACGGTTCGTAATCACTATCTCAATACTGTCCGGAAAGTGTTTAACCACCTTTACCTTTTCGATCGCGGGAATCGCCAACAATGCCTCCGCCATCGCCGCGTTTACCGACATGAACGAGGAGCGCGAGTCGATGCCGGCATGTTCCAAAACCACTGTGCGGCTAATTCCGTCAAGCCCTTTTATATCCACAGTACCAAGCGGCATACAGGGGCTTATCACAAAGAGCCAAAGCAACTCGCCGGCCAGCAGAATCGAACAGGCGATCAGTATCCGCTTTAACGGTTTTTCAAACTTAAAATTTTCTTTTTTTTCAGCGCCGGCAGGATCATTTTCATCCATCACGGCGTTGTACCCCATGGCGGCCCTATACTCCATCGTAAACTCCATTATTCAGTTTTCCGCCCGGTATGAAATAAGCCGGAACGCGGGAAACATTCACGATAAGCCCCGACATTATCAATGTCACAAGCAACGATGAGCCGCCCGCCGAGAAGAACGGCAACGGTACGCCCGTTGCGGGAACCGCGCCTGAAACAACCGCTATGTTGAGCAGGGCCTGCGTAACGATCATGTTTACCATGCCGCAGGCCAGAAGACGCTTGAATGTATCGCCGGACCTCAACGCGGCGCGGTAGCCGCGCCATGCGAAAAACACAAACACAAGGATGAATATTACAACACCGATAAAGCCACCCTCTTCGGAAAACGCGGAAAAAATAAAGTCGCTCTGAATCTCCGGCACGCTCTCGATCTTGCGCGTACCCAGCCCAATGCCTTTCCCCCAAAAGCCGCCGGACTTTACCGTCATTACCGAGGCGCGCACCTGGTACCCGGCGCCCATGGGCTCCCACTCCGGCCATATAAAACTTATCAGCCTGCGCAGACGGTGTTCTTTCGTCAGCACGAGTAGAAAAGAAATCGGCAGGAATATTATTGTCGCGCCGACAAAGTAACGTTTCTTTATACCCGCCAGAAAGAATATAAAAAACGCGTTTAAGGCAATGAAAATCGCGATGGAAAAATTGTTCTGCAAAAGTATCAGCGTAAAGAATAACATGGTGATCAGCGTGGGCGGGAGGACGCCTGATACAAACGTATCGAGCTTTTCTTTTTTCTTGTCAAAAATATGGGCAAGATAGAGGGGCAATATCAGCTTAACCAGTTCTGAAGGCTGGAACGAAATTTTATGCCAGCCTATCCAGCGGGACGCACCGTTGATATTAAGACCGATACCGGGAACAAAAGTGAGGCAACAAAGAATTATCGCAACTATTACCAGAAATTTTATTAAACCGCGCAGTGTTTCCATGTTTATATACGCGGTCACCGCAAAACAGAGGAAACCCACTACAGCGAATATGGATTGACGGGAAACAAAGTGCCAACGATCGCCCTTGTACCAGTTTTCCGCGAACGCGTACGACGCCGAATAAAGCGTCGCCAAACCAGCTCCAGTAAGTAATACTATGCATACTATCAGCGCGTGATCAAAAACTGCTTTTTTACCAGCGCTATCAACAGAAAAACCCATCCCTCCCCCAAGGACCTCATATTACAAATAAAAATCCGAGCCGTCAAGTACTACAATTGCCGCTTGTTCCCACCAAAACATACCACAAAAAAAGTAAACATTTAGACTTTTCAGATCGTACATTTTTTTAAAACTATAAACAAGTACCTATGCTTAAATCACTGAATCTTCAATGTTGATAATGCTATTATCGTGAACAGTCCGCCAAGTATCCAGAAGCGGGTTACAACCTTTGTTTCCGCCCAACCGGACAACTCAAAATGATGGTGCAGCGGAGCCATTTTGAACACCCGTTTCTTTTTTATTTTGTATACAAGCACCTGTATTATTACCGAGGCCGCCTCCAGCACAAAGACGCCACCTGCTATCAGTACCAGTATTTCCTTTTTTATCAGCAGCGATATTACCGATATAACACCGCCCAACGCAAGGCTGCCGACATCGCCCATGAAGACATCGGCAGGGTGGGCGTTAAACCAGAGGAAACCAACGCAGGCTCCCACACCCGCCAGACAGAATACGGTAAGCTCTCCCGCGCCGAGAATGTACGGAATACCCAGGTACTGCGAATAGTCGGCGCGGCCTGAAAGGTATGTAACTATCGCAAGGCTTATGAATACAAAGATCAATAGCCCCGAAGCAAGACCGTCAAGGCCGTCACTCAAGTTTACCGCGTTGCTTTCGCCAACCATTAAGAGCACGGCAAACGGAATCCACAGAACGCCCATATCGACGACAGGATTCTTGAAAAACGGCAAATACAGATCGGTGGATATTTTTTCGTGCCTGTACAGGTACAAAGTTATTGCCAGGGCCGCCAGGAATTGCAGGGCAAGTTTTACCCATGCCGGAAGGCCGCGCGCATCGTGTCTCTTTATCTTTAGAAAATCATCGACAAATCCAATCACACCAAACACGATAAACGTGGTAAGCGTAAGCCATACCTTTGAATTATCCAAATCCATCCATAGCATCATCGAGATGACTACCGATATTATTATCAGGAGTCCGCCCATTGCCGGCGTACCGTCTTTTTTAAGATGCGTAACAGGGCCATCGTCCCGTACAGGTTGCCCTATATTGAATCTTTTAAGCCGTTCAATGATGGGAGCGCCGAATAAAAAGCAGAGCAGCAGTGTAGAAAGCGCGGCATAAGCACCCCTGAATGTTATGTATTGAAATACATTAAACGCGGTCCAATACTTAACCAGCGGGTAAAAAAATTCTAAAAACACAAGAAAATCCTAAAAAACCAACACCAGGTTACGTTTCAAAACGGAACCTGTTCTACAGCCCTTTCCAACGCGCAGCCCCTGCTACCCTTTAACAGAATCATGTCGCCGGCTCTCGCGCTGCCCCTTACCTTAGTCCTCAACTCGTCAATACTGTTTGTATGAAACACAAATTTATCTTTTACATTTTTTAGTTTCGCAAAAGAATCCGCTGTTTCTTCACCGAACAAAAAAATAATATCCGCCTTCGATTTTGCAAGCCGCTCTCCCAACGCTTCGTGCGCCGCCGTTGTTCCGCCACCCAGTTCTAACATGGAGCCTATTACATAGATGCGCCGACCGCCCCAGTCCACCCCATCGCAAAGGGATATTGCCTTTTCCATCGAATCGGGGTTTGCGTTGTAACAGTCCCGCACGACGGTAAAATCGCCGGTTATGATCTCGCCGCGGCCAAACAGCGGTTTGGCCGCGGCGAGGCCTGCCCGTACCGCCTTGCTGCTTACGCCGGCGGCCTCCGCGACTGCGGCGGCGGCAAGCGCGTTTACGAGGTTATGCTCGCCCGGCAGCGCAAAGTTTACGCTTTTACCGTCCCAGACGACCGTGCTGCCGAAAAGCCCCCGCGATTCGGCGCCGCCGAACTTTTTTGAAGAAGCCTTCCCGAAATAGGACACCCGCCCATTTACCCCTCCCGACAAAAAATCTGTAAAAACACCGTCTTCCGGCAACAACGCAAGTTCTTTACCGGTGAAACAGGAAAAGATCGCCTTTTTTTCAGCGGCAATCTCCCGCTCGCCGCCTATTATGCCGGCGTGGGCCTGACCGGTATTCGTTATCAGCGCGATTTTCGGCCTAAGTACCGCGGCAAGTTCCGCAATCTCACCTTTCCTGTTCATCCCCATCTCAAAAATTCCAAGTTCGTGTCCCGCGTGAATACGGAACACTGAAAGCGGCAACCCCAAATCGGAGTTAAGGTTGCCATCGTTAAACACAACATTCCGTTCAGCCCCTACCATCGCGGCGGCAAGTTCCTTCGTAGTTGTCTTGCCGGACGAGCCGGTGATCCCTACGCGAAGCAGTCCGGGAAACCGGTCAATGTAGGACGCCGCAAGAACATGGAGGGCCCTCAATGTGTCGCAGACCATAAGCAGCGTCCCCCCCGCTTCCCGTGCCGCCTCCGTAAGGGCAAGCTCCGTGACCCTGGACTTTTCGACAAGCGCTCCCGCCGCACCGGAAGCGAATGCCGCTTTCACAAAGGCGTGGCCGTCGGTCCTTTCACCCGGCAGCGCGACAAACAGCGAACCGGGGGCAACCTCCCGTGAATCGATACAAACCGAATCGAAACCGCGCTTCCCGGGAAACGGTAAAAGTTCAAAGCCGGAAAGAGATGCCACCTCGTCAAACGTCATCAACATACATTCAACCTTGAACGGCGATAAATAGCCGCCGCCCGGCAGGGATCGGCTGTCATTTTAGTTCCGCCATCATTCCTTGTGTATGATCACCTGCAGCACGTCCTCGGGCCGCTTTTTTTCCAGCATCGGGTTCGACTTTGCAAACTCTTCGATACGGGCGGAGGAAGAAAGTATGGCCATGTCCATGATCAGCCGTTTATTGTTGTCGATCCACTCTTCCTGCCGCTCGGCCAGAATATTCATTTCCTTCTTCAATGAGGAATAACGCGCCGACTGCCAGACCACGACCCCCAGCAAAAGCGGCAAACTCAAAGCCATCGCGTACAAAAGTATTTTCCGTCTCATAAACATCCCCCGCATTACAGTTTTAAAAGCGCCCGCAGTTTTGCGCTCCGTGACGGCGGGTTCGAGATAAGCTCTTCCCGCGACGGAGTTACCGGCTTTGCCGTAAGCAACAGCGCCTCCTTTACTATCGGCGTTTCGGAGGACCCGCGAAAGCCGGCGGCTGAACCTCCGGCCCTGGCACGGAAAAAGTTTTTGACTATCCTGTCCTCCAGCGAATTGAACGTGATCACCCCAAGCCTGCCGCCCGGCCTTAACGCGGAGAACGCCGTCTCCAGCAGGCCGGGCAGCTTTTCCAGTTCACCGTTTGCCTCGACACGCAGAGCCTGAAACACCTTTGTTGCGGGGTGAAGGCGGCGATGACGGCAGTATGCCGGGACGGCGTCCCATACAATCCGTTCCAGCGCACAGGTGTCCGTAATAGCCGCTTGCCGCCTTGCCTCAACGATCGCCCGGGCGATACGCCGTGAATAGCGTTCCTCCGCGTTGAAGAAAAACATATCGGCAAGGTCAGCCTCGCTGTAATGGCTAAGAATTTCGGCGGCGGACCGGCCACTTTCGGTATCGATCCTCATATCCAAAGTTTCAACCCCTCTAAAACTGAAACCCCTGTCCCCTTTCCGATAGTGGTAAAGGGACACCCCCAAATCCAAGAGGATGATACCAGGCAGTCCGTGCGCTTCCCCCGCGCCGAGGCCGCGCAAAAAATCCTGCGCCCAACCCCGATAGAACTCTATCCGTCCGTCGAATTCTTTTAAGCGCTCACGCGCGACTTTTATTATTTCCTTGTCCGCATCTATGCCCGTTACACGCAAATTGGGAAAACGGCTTAAAAAAACGGCGCTATGTCCTCCTTCGCCCAGCGTGCAGTCTACCATGTACTCTCCCGCCTGAGAGGAGAGGCTTTCTGTAGCAAGAAAGCGTATCAGTTCCTCCGGTAACACCGGAGTATGTACAATCATCAAAACAGCTCGCCAAACTGTTCCGCCGCCAGTGACAAACTTTCACCGTTCTCGCCCTCATTCACCGCCTTGTACACGGCAGCGTCCCAAATCTCGATCCGCCGGCCCACACCTATAACAAAGCAATCCCGCTTAAGACCGGCGTACTCGCGCAACGCCTGTGGTATCGCGATACGGCTAGACTTGTCGATCTCCACCTCCGCGGCCCAGCCCAGGAAATGGCGCTGCATCCTACGGACATCCTTTAACATAGGCGAAGCCGCCTCCCACTTTTCGGCGAACTCCCGCCACTTTTCGGTCGGGTAAACCCACAGGCACTGTTCTATCCCACGTGTAATCACGAGCTTCTCGCTCGCAAGCGCCCGTTGCAGCGCTGCCGGAAACGTTATGCGGCCCTTCTCGTCAAGCGTGTTGCAGTACCCACCGTTAAGCAAAGAGCCACCCCCTGCCACTGTAAATACCGTCACTTTTTATAAAATCTTCGCCACTAATCGCCACTTTTTGACACCTACTTTCATTTATAACCAGCATCTTTCTTTAGGTCAATTGGCCTTTAGCGAAAAAGAACGGATTCCTGGATTTTTTTACCGATTATTACTAAACAAATATTTAGGCGAAAAGACGCCTTACCTTCAGCAATTGTCCACTATACTACGCTTATACTGTCCACTTTAATTGCACGGACTTCCGGAACAGGGAGAGTTTCACTCGTTGTCGAATCAGGCAAGGCTGTATTATTTACACATCAGAAAATACCCGCAAGCGGAATTAGAGTTTCCGGACGCCGCAGGCGAAATTCGGGGACCGCAAAGCAAAACGCCGTGTCCGGGCATCAGGCCCGGACACGGCGTTTCTTATTTATACCGCGTTAAACATGGCAAGGCGTGTCAGCATTGTCGCGTGGAGACTCACTACTTGCCTTCGCCCGGATGGAGGAAGCGGATGATCACGATGCCGTCCGCGCCATTTCCATCAGTGCAGGCTGTTTTGGAAGCGCCCCAGCCGCCGTCGCCATAATTCGTGCCCGCTTTGCCGTTAGGATAGGTGGACACATAGTTCATGCAGCCGCCGTCTCCCCCGTTAGCAAACGTATTGGTTCCAGTAGATAGCTTTACCCAAGCCCAATCCCCGGAAGGCGACCAGCCTAATCCACCCACACCAGGATTTTTGCTGTTTGTACTGCCGGTACCGGTTCCCATTTTTCCCGCGCCCCCGCCACCGCCACCGCTATCGCACCTACCTCCGCTATTTCCACCAGCGCCGCCACTGAAGCCCTGTAGTGTATTGTCTGAGTTTTTGAACCCAGCGCCGCCGGTCCCATTATTTATCATATTGCCGCCGCCGCCGCCGCCGCCCGATCCGCCAGCCTTGCCGTTAATTTTATCGGCGGCCTTGAGGTCATTCCCTCCTCCTCCGCCGCCGCCGCCGCCTTTCGCGATCCACAATTCTCCGATAGAGGAATCTCCACCGTTAAGACCAGGGGATTTAGCCTGGCCTCCCGCTCCGCCCACGCCGACCATAACCGCTATGGGGCTTGCCGATAGCGGAATTGTGCCTGTCCGGTATACCAACCCGCCGGCGCCGCCGCCGCCAGGATAGTCGGTGGAGTTGTTCCCGCCGCCACCGCCGCCGCCGCCGGCTACAAGGACTACATCGGCAGTAATATCAGATGTGGCGCCGGTAAATGTCAGGGCATCTGTTTCCATGAATGTATGCACCTCGTAGACCTTCCCGTCAGACCCGGGTATAAAGCTGATGTAACCTCCCTTTGCCAGAGGTTCCGGATTTGTATTCGCGCCGTAATACAGATTCAAAGTTATGACGTTCTCCAGATTATTAGAAAGGCCCGCAACCGATTTGCTTACCGTGACGGTTACCGTCTTGGGGCTGGTTGCGTTGATATTCGAGACAGTCTCCGGTGATATTTTTAACGTTGTGTTACTGTCGTCGGCTTCCGCAAAAATCGTAATACCGCTGGTATGCGGTATGTAGACGGTCTGTGGGTTGACGTTAGGCGGTAAATCGCGCACGAGTTCCGTTCCGTTCTTTATGTGAAGGGTTTTTAACGCAAGATTGGGTGTCAGTATAACCTCTATTTTGTATACTTTATTTTGGCTTTTATCCTGAGAAGTAACGTTTATTATGTACTGGTTAGCTCCTTCCGTCAGTTTCAGGGTTTCACCAAGCAAATTCTCTCCAGAATCAGCGGAATTTTTCTGTAGCACGGGAGTTACATACGGATTTTCCGCCTGTGCGGATATTGAAAAGTCCGTTGCGCCGTAAGGAACTGTGATTGTATACCCTAGTGTACTCTTTTTGAATTCCGGGCTGATCGTGCCGTGGCTCGCGTCGATCCATTCGAGGTCTGCGGTCGTTACATTAGCCTTGTCTGTAAATGTAATGGTTATCGTTAAATTACCATCCGGCATCTTGAATGTCCATTCATTTTGGCTTTTACCTGGGGTAAAACCGTTGAATTTCTTAGGGGACTCGCCCTCCTCTTTGCTGTAACGGCCTCCTATTTTATCGACAAAGTAATAAACGGGGGCCTCACCCTCCGGGACGGCAGCTTCCGGCGGAATCACTGTCAGCGTAACGCTCTGCCCTTTGTTTGCCTTTTTGAGGCTTATATGGGCCTCGCCATTTTTCAGTTCCTCAATTTCTATACGATACTGACCCTGTTCGGATCCGGTATCAACATCAGTGTTTTCTTCACCTATATTGCAAGCCGTTAAAACAGCGGTGGCAGCGGTTACTACTGCCAGAAAAAAACGTTTTCTCATCATATTTTCTCCTTTCGCCTTAGCGAATTTTAAACCGTCCACGATTTCATGATATATTGTGCATAGACACTGTATTTTAAACTGTCGCAGGACTATTTCGGTAAGAGTTTATTAGCAACTGGCAAATTTCTAATAGAGTTGTTCAGAAACCTCAGTTTCTGA
>JAITIR010000029.1 GCA_031279285.1 Spirochaetaceae bacterium
CGAAAAATGGTAGTAGACCCCACAGTTAAATAATTTCCTTACAGAACGAACCTTGTAAAATGATGCAACGCTTACAAGATACCCCGCCCCTTGGGGCGGGGAGGTTCATTGTTGATTCAATTGTATTAAAAGCAAAGCTATTAGTCCAGCGAGCGCGGCTTCGGGAATTGACGGGCACTTCAGGATCAGCGCGTTGCCGTCAACGGATGGCGGTTCGGAGAGGAGTAAGCCGGCAAAGGCCGCCACTTTGGGGTCTTTTATGTAGCCGTCCGAGAGGGCGTTCCGCACGAGAGTAAGCACCGAAACGAGACCCCTTGCCTGGGCCTGGCCCGGCGTTTCCAGCCGGAAGGCGACCTCCCAGCCTTCTTCATGCCCTGAAGCGCTGATGAACAGTCCGGTGGCCGGTACCGTTATCGGAATATCCATGCGCGCGAGGGTGTTGTTCAGGAAGTCAAGTTTTGTGATCCATGCTGATACGTCGGAATCCCGGCAGAAAAGATGAAAATTTCCGGGCGCTGCCGCGCTCTCTTCGATAAAAAACGGGTCGGCGTCCGAAATAAGAGCCTTATCCTTTTGCATGAATAACGAAACACGGTTTTTTACGGAACGCCAGTACTTTCTGCCTGTTACAGATTTTGTTTTCTTCCAGCCGGGGTCGAAAAACAGCGAAAACGATGAGAGCAGGGTAGGGTAGTTTTTGCCGTAAGCGGCCAGCAAGAAACGCCGCGCCCCCTCATGCTGACTTCCCGCCGCAGGGTAGACCGACACGGCGGCGGTATCTGTTCTATCGAAAAATGTCCTAACTGTTTTTGTATCCAGCCTGTACTGTGTTAAAATGTAATCCAGCAGGGCCCTTGACGGTTTTACATCGACCCTTACATACGCCGACGCGCCCACAGGCAGGTCCGTAAATACGTTTCCGGATACGTCAACTTTTTTTGCGGCGCTTGTTGACGCGCAAGCGGAAAACAACAGCAACAGCCCCGCGGTACAGGCGCAACGGTTAAAACGGCGCACGGTGGCAATTGCAGGAAATGTAATTTTCAATTTGTATTTATGCCTTAAAAATTATTTTACCCAGTTCAGAATCGGCGGCGTTAACGCCGGATCGGTACTTAAAAAGGGCGTCTTTTTCACGCTTAAGTTCATTAAACGAATAAACCGTCTCGCCCGTTTCATTCACGGCGACATCCGGAACAGAATACCGACACATATCTTTTATCACCCGCTCCCGTGCCGTGGCCATATTTTCAGGGCGGCATTCTTTTTGCGCCGGGTTTATATCGCCCGGCTTTACCGCAGCGGGGTTATCCCAAATAAACATGAACGCGTTTTTACGAAGATTTTCCAGTTTTATTTTTTCGTTATTTTTTTTTAGCAGTGCGTAACGGACCAGCGGTATTAGCCAGAAAAACAATGAAAATATAAGCGGCACGACGCCTAGCCCTATTGAAATAAACGAAAGCGGGTTGGCAATAAAATTGTCCATCATAAAGTACGTACGTGCGTACAGGAACGAGGCTGCGTTAAAATGCCTCTCTGTCAGGATATGCCCGCTTTTCATCGCGTTTACAAAAAAGTATGAGCCGAAAATCAGATTCACCGAGTTGATTACACAGAACCAGATATTCATTTTTGTTTTGTTCAGCGAGAATTTTTCCAGCAGCTTCAACGGGGTGGAAAAACCGCCCGATGAACGGGCGGGCCTGTCCGCCCGCAGCAATAGCGCGTCAAAACGGTAAATAACCGTGCCGTCATCCGTCGCTTCCGGCATACCGCCGTACTCAGAGCAGTAGGCGCTTACCAGGCTGTCAGCCTCGCTACCGCTGGTACCGGTCAGAATCATGAATTCGGGGAGTGAAATGATACCCTTATTCGCCTGAATGTACGTGATAACGGCCTGCCGTTCCCGCGTTTCGATAGCGGCGTTCGGGTCTCCGTCACCGAACACAAAGGAAAATATGGCCTTGTACAGCGGTTTTCCCTTTGGACGCGGCTCCGTCCTGCCGTAAGCGCCGTAACGTCTGTCAAAAGATTTTGTTAGTTCGGAATAGAACCAGATTCTGATTATAAAATTAAAAATGCCGGATACAAAAAAAAGGCCTCCGCCGGAGTTGTCGCGCCGGTTGTTACTGTTGGATGAATTTGACGCGGCAACGGAAAGCACAAGCGCGGCAAGGGCTATCAGCATGAAAAGAACGAAGTAACCAACCAGCATGAGCATGATCCACGCCTTGAAAAGGGCCGCGCCGGCTATTTTAAACGCCCGTCCTATTTTGCCTAGCGCCCTCTTCGCAGCCGCCTTAAAGCCGCGGTACCTGCTTGTAAAGCCTGAAGGGAACGAGTAAAGAATTTCACCGGATTCCGTTACGGAAATATGCGCCGAGTATTCATCGGCAACGTCGTTAACCAGGCCCCGCACGGTTTCGAGCGGTAGCGCCGTCCTTGCCACGACATCCGCGACGGTCATTCCGCCGTGTTGCTTCTTAAAAACTCCGCATATAGCCCGGTACGCCGCCCTGTCGCTGATTTTTCGCTTTCTATGTTCCATACAGTCAAATCATAGCAAAACCACTCATCCATATCCAGCGGGGCAGGTCCGCTCAACGTTACACGTTGAGCTTAGCAGTTTGCATCGCAAACAAACGGGTAGCGCTTGTTAATACGCGGGTAGAGTCTTAGACATCCTTGTAATTCCCCAGCTAGTGAAAGCCGGTAAGTCCCAAGCTCAATTATCGTTCTGGAGATGCCGTATTCCATTGGCGGGCCGGCGGGTTTAAGGGGCCATACTTCGAGGAAAAAAAGAGTACGTCACAACGCAGCCTGTCGTAAGAGCGCCGTTTGCAAAATTGATCCAGTTGCCGCAGCGTACCATCCAGAATCCTGGCGAATACCGCTTCCCAGAGACCGGCGGATTTCAGCAGATCGATAGCGGCCTCGCTGGTCGCGCAGCGCAGCAGTTCATCCGTCAAAACTCTGTCCGCTCCGCACTGGGCGGCGAAAGCGGCAAAGACAAACTGCCTAGCGTCTCCATACTTTGAATGGGTGTTAAAGTTGCCCGTTACCAGTTTTACCAGCTTGCCGATATGCCCCGCTATCAGGATGCTGCTGAAACCGGCTTCCGCGCTCATGACGATGCTTTCGCCGATGAAGTTCGCGCATTTTATCGGACGGAGGCCGGGATAATTCCGTGCAAGGAAATCAATACCCATGTTTCCAGGAGTAAGTGTGACGGAGTCGTGCCCCAGCGCGCGGAGCATTGAAAGTTCGGCCCTGATCGAATCGCAAAAAGCCGCCTCGCTCATCGGCTCAACGATACCGGTCGTACCAAGTACGGAAAGGCCGCCCACTATGCCGAGCCTTTTGTTGAAGGTAAGGGCGGCGAGTTTTTCACCGTCCGGTATGGATATGTTTACGAGTAGTCCGCCGGTAAAGCCGGAAGCTTCGCAGACTTCGCGGACCGCGTCGCATATCATGAGGCGGGGAACGCTGTTGATGGCCGCTTCTCCAACAGGCTGATCGAGACCCGGTAACGTTACCTTGCCTATGCCCTCGCCTCCTTCTATCACAAAACCTTGTTCCTGCCGTTTTCTGACAGAGGCGCGGACGAGGCAGCCGGAGGTAACATCCGGGTCGTCCCCGCCGTCCTTCCTTATTGCACAGCTTGTCTCCCCTCCGCTGTGGGCGGCCTCTTCGGTCGGCAACCTTAGCGTTTTGCCGGCTGGCGTATCAATTTCCACAAAGCCTGCTCCACCGCCGCCTAAAAGCAGGGCCGCCGCTTCCTTTGCCGCTGCCGCCGCGCAGGAACCGGTCGTGTACCCACAGCGAAGTTTTTTCCCATCAACAAACCTGTACTCTTCAAGCATCGTTCATTCTGTCATAAAACATAACGGAAAGTATACCGCTAATATCTCTGTGGCCTTTACAAAACCTGCATGATCAAATATGCCTTGAGCCCTTTGACAATCTATCATGTATTAGATTATACTAAAACATGATGAATGGAAATTCAAATAATCCGCCGGTACTGGTTGAATGGAATGAGCGCTATTCTATGGGTATACCCAAGATAGATGAGCAGCATAAAGAACTGCTTAGGCTTACAAATGAACTGTACGCATCCTGCCTAAAAGATAACGATGAAGAGGCGAAGGCGCGTTTCAAAAGCACAGTCGGGGCTATTGTCAATTATGTGTCGGAGCATTTTGGCGCTGAGGAGAGGCTGCTTCAACGGATTAAATATCCCGAATATGCCGAGCATAAACAACAGCACGATAACTTTGTGAAAAAAGTTCTGGAGCAGGTGAAAGATTTCAGTGAAGGCAAAAGCTTTGTCCCAAACAACTTTGTACGCTACCTGAAGGACTGGATTCTTAGCCATATTGCCATGTCTGACAAGGCGTATTCTGAATATATTTTCAGGCTAAAAAGAGAAGGTAAACTGTGAATTACCGGCCTCTGTAGGCGGGATGTAGAGGGTGTACAGAAATGGCGCTCTGTTATACCCTCTCCGCTTAAGAAAAGCGGGGTCTTCATGTACAAGCTTTCTGGGCCGACAGGATTCGAACCTGTGCATGCCGGAGCCAAAACCCGGTGGCTTACCACTTGCCTACGGCCCAATAAACATCCTTGTGGCGTGCCTTTTCACGTTTGATACACAAGGAAATTAACAACAATGAAGCTTACCGCACAAACCTTTCCGCAGGTAAGGCTGTTTTGCCTGACGTACATGCGACAAGTGGTACGGCCAGACAGAGCCGCTGTATGCGGTAAACGGTCTGCCGTTGTTATGGTATGGGTACAAGACTCATACCATACCGTCATTAGGCTCTAGTCCGCATCGCCAGTTTGAAAGTTACCGGAGTTATACTTTTCCAGTATCTTATTCTGCATTTCCGTTCTAAATCCGACATTTATAGGGTGCGCGACATCCTTGTAATCGCCCGTTTTATTTTTTCTGCTTGGCATTGCAATAAAAAGGCCATCTTTGCCCTCAATCACTTTTACGTTGTGAACCACAAAGCAATCATCAAAAGTAATGGTAACATAGGCCTTCAATTTGCCTTCACCGCTCGCTTTCCTAATTCTAATATCAGTTATTTGCATAGCGTACTCCTTCTATTGCAAAAGCTTCTCACATAAGTCATTAGTAACAAAAAAATACAAGTAAAACAAGAACCCATAGATGTTATAGTAAAAAACATTATACCGGCTCGCTACAGCAGTGCCCCCAATACAATTTAAACGATACATAATCCCTCGTACCGCGTTGATTCCGTTGTAAATACCCGTTCATTTTGGCAACGGTGGTATCTTGATCGTACGTCCTGCTATTATGCGGTTGGGATTACGAATACCGTTGTAATTGGCAAGGTATTTGTAACGCCACGGCGTTCGGTAGAATGCCTGTGACACGTCCCAAAGCGTATCGCCCCACCGCAGTTTGTATGAAATTCCGCCTGCCGGTATGACGGACGGCGCCCTGTATGAAGAAACCGGCGCTGGCGGCCGCTTGCGCGTCGCAGGCACGTTGGCCGTGACAGGAACATCAGGCGCCCTGATAACGGATGGTTCCTGCCCAACACCGGACTGCCGCGTCGGTGGAATTTCGACCTGTTCTACGGGAGGACTCGGTGGCGGCGGTTCCACCAAGGTTTCCGTTACCGGAATTTCAGTAAGCGCTGCGCCGGAATTTGCTGTAGAACGCGATCTAAACACAAAGAACCATAGGCCAAACGCGGTAAGCGCAAGCATGATAATAACAGCAATAATTATTGTTATAAGCGGTTTTGAAAGTCCTGGTTTTGAAGTTTTTATATTTGTTGCGTAGTTATTGAATGCGTCTTCTCTCAGCCGCATATCTTCCCGATCAAGGTCAATATCATCAAACTTGTCCAATTCCACATCTTGCGACAAAGAGACAGCCAAAATATGATGATTTTTCTCTTCGGGATGGTCAAAGTCGTAGGCGCTGGCTGAAAATTCTCCATTGGCATCCAAAGAAACAGTAAGTTCTATCGAAGGCCCTCCCTTTTTCTTTTCCTGTATGTTTTCAATCAGCAGGGTCCCTATATAGTCTGCGTCATGCATGGATATTGAAGATGCTCGGTAGAAGTCAATTTGTACGCTTGTTTGACCGTCATGTGCGGTTGTAAGAATCAGCCGTTTCCTTGAGACGGCATCTTCCGTTAAAACAGGGAAAAACGCACCATCAGCCACCTTAATGCCAATCATGGATGACATCTAAAAGCTCCTTGAACAAGTTGTAATCACAAGCATTATACCATTTCCACGCCAATACTTACCGCTATTAAAGCCTAGCATCTACAAGCCGTCCGCGTCAAGGCGGCCATCGGCGGTTTTTGCGTGTTGAAAAAGTACGTATTTCAAGGCCGGCTGCCGGCAAAAGATCTATATGAACCGTCCCACCACAAAACAGCGTTAAGCTGTTTTGCCTGACGTTTTGCCGCTTGCCTAACACGATAAGGAAGGGTAGGCAGGGTAGTAAACCCCAAGAAAGAATAAAAACGGTAGGGAGTAGGGGAGGCTGAACAGTTCCTAACCGTTCATTGTTTCGTAAAATGACGTGTCAAAGTTGCCGGATCGGAATAGCGGGTGTGCTACTATCTGCCGTTGAGACTGTTGATTCGTTTTTATCCCCTCAATTACCAACTCCGCCAGCGCCCTGTCCATGCGGGCAAGCGCGGAGGGTCTGTTTTCGGCGTGAACTATCAGTTTGGCAAGCATCGAATCGTAGTACGGTGGCACGTCTGCGCCCTGGTACAGAAACGAATCGAAACGGACGCCGGGTCCGCCTGGTACTTCGAGCCGTGTAATTTTTCCCGGCCCCAGCGCGTTTATGCGGCATTCTACAGCGTGTCCTTCGGTACGCATTAGTCCGCCTTCGAGCTCGATCCGGTTTTCCGTACAGGCAAGCGTCTGCTGACGGACAATATCGACACCTGTAAGCATTTCACTGACCGGATGTTCCACCTGGATACGGGCGTTTACCTCCATAAAGTAGAATTCTGCACCTTCAACAAGAAATTCTATCGTTCCAGCTCCCGCATACTTCAATTCACTGAACATTTTTGACGCTCCCGCCGCCATTTTAGAGCGCACCTCCTCGTTTATCGCCGGAGACGGGCTTTCCTCTATCAACTTTTGGTGATTCTGCTGTACGGTACAGTCCCGCTCACCCAGTACCGCGACCTTGCCACGGCCGTCCGACAGAATTTGAAGCTCGATATGACGCGGTTTTTCAACATAACGCTCGATAAATACCCTGCTGTCGGCAAAATTCACCTCCGCCTCGCGGATACAGAGCCGCAGGTTTACGGACAGTTCCTCTAACGAGCGGACTATGCGCATACCCTTACCGCCGCCGCCCGCCACCGCCTTTACTATCACTGGAAAACCAAGCTCTTTAACGGCCTTTTCCGCGGCCGCCTCGTCGCAAACGGCGTCTTCCGTGCCGGGCGTTACGGGAAGTCCAAAGCGCAAAGCCGCCGCCCTTGCCGCAACCTTGTCGCCAAGCAACTCGATGATGTCAGGGTCAGGGCCTATGAATATGAGGCCGGCCTTGCGGACTAGCCTCGCAAATGCGGTGTTTTCCGATAGAAAGCCGACGCCTGGATGTACAGCCTCGCAACCCTTACGAAGAGCGGCCATGATGATGTTTTCGGCAACAAGATAGCTCTTTGCGGACGGTGGCGGGCCTATGCAGACGGCCTTATCGGCAAGCCTTACATGGAGGCTGCCTGAATCGGCCGTTGAGTAGACCGCTACGGTTTCTATGCCCATCTCACGGCAGCTTCGGATTATACGAACCGCGATTTCTCCCCGATTCGCTATCAACAGGCGTTTTACCAACTATGTCTCCTAGAATCTTTTCACATCGAACAGCGCCTGACCGTATTCGACCATATCGCCGTTCGATGCTTTCACAGCTAGGATTTCGCAATCGAATTCTGCTTCCAGCCGGTTCATCATCTTCATCGCCTCAAGCACGCAGAGTATCTGCCCCGCCCTCACGGTTGTACCGGCCCTTACAAAAGGCGGCGCGTCCGGCCCGGAGGAGGCGTAGAATACCCCGACTATGGGGCTGGTAATACACTCGACACCGGCGGAATCCGCACCCTGTTCCGCCTTCTCCACAGGAATTGTAAGGTGAACGGAGGGCGCGCCTGGGGCTTGGGGCTTTTGTTCAAGGGCGCAAGCCTCGACCTGCGTCCCACCCGTGACCGGCGCACCGGCGTTCCTGCGGAGGGTAAGACGGACACCACCGTCGGTAAAATCAAGCTCCGTCATGGAACCGGCGTTAAATTTATCTATCAAATCGAAAATTATTTTTATGTCCATCAATACTCCATGGGAAATTATGCTGTTCTGTGCGTCCGGCTACGCCGCGAAAGGGTTGTAGGTAATGCCTGAGTCGTAAACATCGGCATGTTCCGCCTTCTTCAGCTTCCGGACGGCAATGTAGGTTATGGGCGTCATTAGTACCTCGATGAGGCATTTTAGAAAATAGTTTGTTACGACAAGCGTAAGGAAAAGCTCCCAGCCAAACACGCCGGCAAGGCTGGCTATAAAAACAAATATCAGGCTGTCCAGCAATTCGCCGAGCAGGGTGCTGCTTATCGTGCGGACAAAGAGAAGCCTGCCCTTCATTACGATCTTTAACCTGGAAAGAAGCGCGGAGTTTGAGAATTCGCCGGCAAAGTAAGCGGCAAGGCTTGCAATAGCTATACCGCCCGTGCTGATGCCGCCCAGGATCGCGTCGTATGCGGCTGTGCCTGCATAAGTTTCCCACGCAGGATCGGCCGGTAGGGCGCGCAACGACAGGAATACAAGCGAACTTAAGGCCAGCGCGCAAAAACCGGTCCAGATTACACGCCGCGAGGCTTTAAAGCCGTACACCTCAGTCAGAATATCCCCGAACACGTATGAAAGCGGAAAGAGCAACGTACCGCCGTCAAAGGCGAGCGGAAGGCCAAAAATTGAAAAACCTAAATCTACGATTTTCGCGGATGACGCTACGTTACTCAAAATAAGCGTCATCACGAAAAACGACATTATCAGATCAATATATCTGAAATTCTGTGCCTGTACGGTCATCTGTCAGGCCCATTTTATGAAACCTGAACGGTAGGGGTGTATCAACGCAGAGTGTTTAGGCAGTATGCGGACAGTGTGACCCTGCATACCGGTATCGGTACATTCGATTCGTACCTGATAGCGGTAACCGTTCCCCTCCTTGCCCGTGCTCTTCATCTCGCACCGGCGGGCGTCTTCAATGTTGTTCTGACTTGATACCGCGCCGAAGTAAAGCTCAACCTGCACCTCGTTCGGGCTAAGCTCGCCCAGTTCTATGTAGGTCTTTACCGTAATGTCGTCGCCACGCTGCATGACGGGTTTTGCGTTGGAAATAATCTCACCTATCTTGATCTTTCCCCACGAATCGCCGAGTTTCGCAAAGTAGGAGGCAAGCGCCTTAGATTCGGAATAATCGGCCTTGATGATCCGCTGATAGTTCTTGAGCGCGGGCAGGTAGAACTTGGTGGAATAATCCATCAACATACGGTGGCTGGACATAGACTGTCCAATCTCCTTCATGGATGCCTTCATCATCTTTATCCATTCACGGGGCAAGTTGTCGCGGCCACGCTGGTAGAATAACGGAATTATGTCCCGCTCCAACAGGTCGTACAGCGCTTTGCTCTCTATGTCATCCTGTAGATTCTCGTCCGCGTAGTATTCGCCGTTCCCTATCGCCCAGCCCACATTAGAGTTATAGGACTCGTCCCACCAGCCGTCCAGAATCGAGCAGTTTAGCACGCCGTTCATGGCAGCCTTCATTCCGCTCGTGCCGCTCGCTTCCATCGGACGGCGCGGGGTGTTGAGCCAGACATCGCTGCCGGAAGTAAGGTAGCGGGCCACCGTCATGTCGTAATTTTCCACGAACACGATACGGCTTGTAACGTCGTACTTTTCCGCAAAATGGACGATGCTCTTTATCAGTTCCTTGCCGGGTATGTCGTGTGGGTGCGCCTTTCCGGCGAATATGAGCTGAATGGGGCGTTCCGGGTCACGGAGCAGCTTTAACAGCCGTTCTGGGTCACGGAGTAGCAGGTTGCCGCGCTTGTAGGTGGCAAAACGGCGGGCGAAGCAGAGCGTCAGCGCGTAGGGCGAGAGGGCGTCTTCCGCCTTGCGAATCTGCCTTTCGTTTGCGCCGGAACGCCGGTAGCGCTCCTCCAGCCTGTCGCGTATAAAGCGGACAAGCTGCTCCCGCCTCCGTTCGTGCGTGCGCCAAAGCTCCTCGTCGGAAATACGGCTCATGCGGTTCCAGACGGACAGATCGAATGGCTTTTCTTCAAAATTGGCCCCAAGATAACGGTCAAGCAGCGTACTCATGCCGCTGTAAACCCATGTTTTAGGGTGCACGCCGTTTGTAACGTGACTTATAGGCACTTCGTTTATCGGCAACCCGGGCCACAAGCCCTGCCACATATCCCGTGAAACAACGCCGTGCAGGGCGGCGACACCGTTAGCGTAAGCGGAAAATTTGAGCGCCAGTATCGTCATGCAAAAGGTTTCACTTTGATTGCTCGGATTTTCCCGTCCAAAGCCGAGGAATGTCTCCCATGATATTCCCAGTATGCTGGCCCAGGGACGCATATACTTTTCCAGCAATGCTATGTCAAAGCGTTCGTTGCCCGCCGGTACCGGCGTATGGGTCGTAAATATGTTTGTAGGCCAGATAGCTTCCCTCGCCTCGTTGAACGATAGTCCCCGCTCGCTTATCAGCTCGCGAAGCCGCTCAAGACTGAGGAAGGCCGCGTGCCCCTCGTTCATGTGCGTTACCGCGGGGTTAATCCCCATGGCGCGGAGCGCCCGGTAGCCACCTATTCCAAGCAGTATTTCCTGCTGTATGCGGGTTTCCTTGTTGCCACCGTACAGTGCGGACGTGATCATCCTGAAATCGGGCGGATTATCCTCGATATTGGTGTCAAGCAGGTACAGAAAGCTGCGCCCTACGCGTACTTCCCATATCTGGGCGGAGGCCTGGCGTCCTGCCAACTCAACGGCAATGGTCAGCGGCTTGCCGTTCTTCCCAACCTTTCGCTCCACCGGCATGTTGTACCAGTCGTTTTCCGGGTAGCTTTCCTGCTGAAAGCCGTCCGCGTTAAGGTACTGCTGAAAGTAGCCCTGCCGGTACAGGAGCCCCACCCCTACGAGAGGCAGCCCAAGGTCGGAGGATGTCTTCATGTGGTCGCCGGAAAGTATGCCCAAACCACCGGAATATATCGGCAGCGAGACATCCATCCCGTACTCCATCGAAAAATAGGCCACTACATCACGCCGCTGCCCCTTGTACCAGGTTTCACGCTTCTTGTACTTCAAAAATTGCTCATAAACATCTTTCAGCGCCGCGAGAAACGAATCGTCACTGGCAAACTCGTTGAGTCGGGCCTGGCTTACCTTTCCAAGCGTCTTTATGGGGCTCTGCCGTGTCTCACTCCATACCTGATGATCGCCCAGCCTAATAAAGAGCTGCACCGCGTCATAGTTCCACGAAAGCCAAAGGTTACGCGCAATCTCTTCCAGCGGTTTCAGCGAAGCCGGCAATTTCGGTTTTACCGTATATGTCGATATATTCATAAAACCATCCTACTCAATTCTTTCTCCACCCGTCAAGGGCAAAGACAAGCGCTGCGCGCTTGCCCAAAAATGGGAACTACACCGGTGTGTTTACCATTGAGTTGATTGGTGATTTATTTTTGCTGTAGAGTTACCTGTATGGGTGTGTTATGGCGGTAAAAAAAAATATAATCAGTGTGAGCAGACGCACCGATGTTCCGGCATACTTTTCTGACTGGTTTTTTAACTGTTTAGCGGCAGGTTATGTCGAGGTCGTTAACCCTTTTAACCGGAAGCAGGTACGGCATATCCCGCTTTTGCCGGACGATGTCCAGGGCTTTGTGTTCTGGAGCAAGAATCCCCGTCCCATGCTGGACAAATTGAATCTGTTAAACGACTATCATTATTACTTTTTGTTCACGATCAACCCGTACGGTAATGAAATTGAAGTTAACATGCCTCCGAAACAAACAATCATTGACACATTCAAAATGCTTTCCGGTGACGTGGGGAAGAACCGCGTAATCTGGCGCTACGATCCTGTGCTGTTGAGCGATACAATCGATATTGATTTTCATGTCAGTAACTTTGAGAAGATCGCCGCCGAATTGAGTGCCTGCACCGGCAAAGTGATATTCAGCTATATTGATCGCTATAAAAAAACAGAGACAGAACTGAAAACTATGCGTATAAGGGACTTACGGATGGAAGAAAAGATGCTGATCGCCGAAAACTTTTCGAGTATCGCGCGGAGCCGCGGCCTGGCAATAGAAAGCTGTGCCGAAGATATAGACCTGTCGCCGTACAACATAGCGCACGGACGTTGCATAGACCCCGCCTTGCTGGAATGGACAAGCGAAAACCGGATCGCGTACGGCAAGGACAAGTGGCAGCGTGAGCATTGCGGCTGTACCGGCAGCGTGGATATAGGTTCGTACAGGACCTGCCGTACCGGCTGCGTATACTGCTATGCCAGGTAGTCTAGGAACTGTGTACGAACTTCAATTCGTAGCCGGTTACGCAAAAGCCAAAATTGGATCGAGGCTTGCCTGAATTGGCGGCCCAAGCGAAGCGTAAAGGTGTAGAAATTCCAGAACAGTCATTTTTCGCTCCTCCTGTTTTTAACTATATAGAGGCTGTTCCAAAATTTCAGTTTTGGGAGACAAGCTCTAAAAAACGCAATTCCGTCGAACCGGAGCTTCGCACGGTATTAGACCCCACTGCGAATAAACAAAAACCCTCCCTACGAGGGAGGGTCATTTAGGAGGATTTTTTTGCTATGGAGAAACATTTCTAAAATGCATTTCGCAATGCACCGACGCGCAACCTTGAACCCATCCACCGCCGCAAACGGCATCGGCGACGGACGATCCAAGTTGTCGCGCTGAGGAGCACAGACGCAAACCGGTTTACGTCTGCGTTCCTCAAATAGACTCTTTCCTGCCGTACCAACGCGATGGGCACGTCGGATTCTTTCGCCGGTGACCTTCATCAAACGTCAGCCGGAGTTTGTGCGGCAAACTCTCCAGGCTTAACGCATGACGCCGACGCCGGCAGGTTTTTAAAAGGCTTTAACCAAAGCCCTTAATTATGAAAATAACGATTTATAAAGAACAGCGTCAAACATTTCTTTGCCGGCGCGCTTAATGTGTGTTTACACAGATAAAGATGCGCGTACGCTAAAGGCCGGAAGCCTCGCGGGTATACTTGTAACCCTGTTCGCTTAAAAATTGACGGCGCTTCATCGCAAAATCCTCCTCTACCGTATCAGATGTTACCAACGTAAAGAAGTAAGAATTTCGCTGCTTGGGCCGGAGTATGCGGCCAAGACGCTGCGCCTCCTCCTGCCGCGAGCCGAAACTGCCGGAAATCTCTACCGCCATCGAAGCGTCAGGCAGATCGACGGCAAAGTTGGACACCTTTGAAACCACGATGACCCTGACATCACCGCGCTTGAACGCGCCGTAAATCTCCTCCCGCCTGGCGTTGGGCGTCTTGCCCGTTATCAGCGGAGCCTCCAGCACGCGGGCCGCCTCCTCCAACTGCTTGATGTACTGGCCGATCACAAGGATACGGTCATCAGGGTGGGTCTGGACAAGCTGCCTGGCCATCTCAATTTTAAGCGGATTTTCGCTTGCAAGCCGGTATTTTTCACGTTTTTCCGCAACAGCGTATGGAATTTTTAGGTTTGGAGGCAGGGGAAGGCGTATTTCCGTGCAGAAAGCCTCCGCTATCCAGCCCTTGCGTTCCAGAACCTTCCAAGGAACATCGTAGCGTTTTGGGCCGACAAGGCTGAAAACCGCGTCCTCCGCGCCGTCCTCACGTACCAGTGTCGCGGTAAGCCCCAAACGCCTTACCGCTTGCAGTTCCGCCGTTATGCGAAACACGGGTGCGGGCAGCAGGTGTACCTCGTCATAGATGATTAGCCCCCAAGGACGGGCATGGAACAGCTTGAAATGCGGAAACTCGCCGTCCTTCTCGCGCCGCCACGTTAATATCTGGTACGTCGCTATCGTCACCGGCGCGACCGCTTTGACGGAACCTGAGAATTCGGCTATCTGCTCCCGCCCAAGCGTGGTCTTGTCCAAAAGCTCGTCTATCCACTGGTGAACGGACATCACATTTGCCGTCAGAATCAACGTGTTTGTCTTTAGGGCGGCCATCATCGCCATACCGACCATGGTTTTGCCCGCGCCGCAGGGTAGGGCGACAACACCATAACCGCTGCCCGCCCTGCCTGAACCCAGAACCGCCCTCGCGGCCTCCGTCTGGTAATCACGCAGGCGGAACGGCAGAGCGGAAAGAGAGCGGTCTTCACGCAGAGCTATCTCAAGCGCTTCGCCGGAAACAAGCGGCGCTTCGTCCATTACCGGCCAGCCCAGTTTGATAAGCTCCCATTTTACCGTTCCGCGATCCTCCAGTTTGACTGAAAAACCGTTTTTGGCAGGACGCAGTGCATCTTTCAGGGGCCGCGCCGCCTCGATCTGGGCATAAATCGCCGGGTCGGAACATTCAAGGAACAGCGTGTCGCCGCAGGGCCGCAGCCGCAGCTTGCCGAAACGTTCCATAATGCCGCTAAAAGCCGTCAAAAGGCCATCGGGCAGTTCGTAACGGCTGTACATGGAAAGCGACCTGGTTACAGCCTCCGCGTTAAGACCCAACCCGGCAGCGTTCCAAAGGGACAGCGGGTTGATACGGTACGTGTGTATGTGCTCAGGCGATTTTTCCAGGTCCGCAAACGGCATGATGGCATCCCGTGCCTCGTCCGCTAAAGGCGCGTGTACATCAAGCAGCACCGTACTGTCGCTCTGCACGATGAGGGGCATGGAATTCCTATCGCTCCGGGTAACTGTGGGCATGGTTTAATTCCACCACAACTACCGCCCCCCTGTCGAGCCTCCGTGCAAACCGAATCAGCCTCCGCTCGGAGCCCCATTAAAATAAAGTAAAACTTTGCTTATATTATTAAGTATGAAAATGTCTACACAAAGCTTATGCCTTGCGATCTCTATTGTTTTTCTGGGTTCATGCAAGGAAATGTCAAAAGTGCTGGAAGAGCAATTCCCTCAGCCTCTGTATAAGGTTATAAAAATAAGGGACAACAGTGACACGTGGCCTGCACAGATAAGTTCGATAAACGGCCAGGATGTGCTGCTGGCGCTTACAAGTAAGCAGCCCGACTCTGATCCAAGCATATTCACTAAAACCTATTTTGAATCGCTAATGCGATCAGTATATGCGCTTGGTCCGGTAAAGGGCAACGCCATCAACCTTAGGCTATATTCCGGTACAGGAGACTATTGGACAGGATCAGGTTCTTACTGGATTCTTTTTGTTTTGCCGGATAAAGCATTAAACACAATAACATGGGTGTATTTGTCAAAAGAAATGCATGGTATTTACGCGGAGACTACCCAACTGTACAACACTGATTTTATGCCTCCTTATCAATTGAACCTTGACATAAGCGGTGTTATGCCGTTCTGAATCCGCTTCTTTATCACTGTACCATCAGGGCCGCGGCGGCGGCGCCGAACAGCGAAGCCTGCTTTACAGGTTCCATCAGGCAGAACCTTGGGCCCGATGCGTTCACGATACTGTGAAAACGCGCCCGCAAGGCTTCTTCCAGAAAGTGATACAGCGAAAATGTAGTGCCTTCAACCGCTATCCGCACAGGCGCGACCGGGTCACGGGCCGCTCCGCAGTGTTCTATAACGGCTGCAAGCATAGATGCCGCTGTAAGCGCGGCGCGTTCCGTTAAAATCGACTCAATGTACAGCAGGGTTTTGAGCGCGCCGGCTTCGTCCCTGTCAAACAAGCAGCCTAGCGGACTCGCAAGCGAAAGTGGCGCTTGAAGCAGTGTGTTCAGGTCTTTTGTTGCCAAACGTTCCATCGCGAGCAGTTCCGCCGATCTTTTGAAACGCAAAATGCCGTCTTTCACGGCGCGTTTCAGGATGTGCAGGCTCAGAGGCCCCAAATATGCGCCGGCCGTAGCTTTCTCGGCGCTAAACGTGCCGGGATTCTTTGTTCCCGCGTCGAATTCAAGGTCAAGAATCCCACGGTACCTGAAACTGAATGTCCCGGCCTCGCAAACGACGATTTGCGGCTCCGTTTTAGATTCAAAATTTATTTTTGGGATACTCGTTTCGCAGTAGGCAATGTTAAAACCTGTTCCCAGTATAAGGCCGATTGCCGGGCCGGCTTCCGCAGTCATTTTTTGTGGAACAGCTTCCCCTATCAAAGCAAATTTTGACGGAAAACTCATTGGAATCTGCGAAAGTCCGCATAGCAGGGTCGAAACCGTGTCATTTAACAGCACCACGCGGGAAGGCGTTTTTATGTGGCGGCGTGCCAGCGCCTCGCACAGGCCTTTGCCTATTGGCCGGCCCACAAGTTCCGGCAGTTCCACCTCTTTGCAGAAAGCCAGCGGAAGACCGTCCCCATCCGGGCTCATCTCCATCGGGTACGAAAAACAGAAGCCTATGCCATCAACGCCGTTGCCGTCAAAGAGCGGCTCGCAGAAACCGGCAAGCGCGGAAAAAAATTCTGCGGCGGAAAGCGGGCCGTTACTTCCGGGCATACGGGTCGCCCGCTCGGCTTCCACAACAGGGCGGCCTCCCTCGTCAAAGCTGATACGGGCCGCGCGCAGGTTAGTCCCGCCCGCGTCAAGTGCGACTGCCTTTTTCCCCGTAGCAATCCGCCATCCCGGACTAAGATGGGTGGGTAGCATGGGCAGCGAAGAGCTTTGCCCCGCCAGCCCGCGCTCCATGGCAATACGAAAATCCTGTACCAGTACGGCGCTGTCGCAGCAATCGTAATGAAATCCATAGTCACGCGCAAAATTATCAACTTCGACCTGGTTAAATCCTGTTTCCATACATAAACTCCGGTTCATTCTAATACACCGTGTCAAAAAATGAAAGTAAGGGCATGATGGACAGGGAATTCCGGAGCGGAAACTTGAGCTTCCGCAGCCGCCTCCAAGGTTCCGTCCGGCCCCGTTTTTGCCCGTGCCACAGAGCCGCTTTTGGTAAATTTCTGCTGAGTAGACAGGATAAATGACACAGTAGGGATAAAAAATCCCATAAGGCGCAGCTATAAGGCTAATAGGGAAATAAAACGGGGAAAAACCACGCAAAGGAGAAGCTCGGACCGGGAGGATGTGGAGTATTACAGCGCGGATTTAGGGCAGCTAAGGGCTGATGAAAACAAGCAAAATCACGGACCGATATGGAAAAGATTTGGCATGACGGATACCGTCAAAGGGGTGAAAAACGGTTCTTCTACCGAATGCCTTCTTACCCTCACTGAGAGGAAGACCCGGGTTGAGATAGTCCGTAAATTAAAAGACGGCAGGGAGGCTTCCGTAACGGAGGCGTTGGACGCAATCGAGAAAGAAATGGGGGATGATTTTTCAAAGGCGTTTAAGTCTATTACCGCTGACAACGGTGTGGAGTTCTCTGATTATCATGCTTTGGAGCGGTCATGCCTTTCCGAGGGAAAGCGGTATATGCTGTTTTTCGCCCGTCCTTTTTATGACGAGCAGTAGCCTTGAGCCTCTGACAAGGGGCGCGCTTTGCCAATTTAGGCGGCAAACAGCGCTGTTTTTTAGTTTTAAATCGGAATCACTGAAAAACATCGGCGAGTACTTGTTTTTTTGATTATTTTGCGATATACTATCTTATATACAGCAGGAAGTGGGACAAGCGCGCTTGTTAGCGAGCTTCTCTCACTGTAGAGGCGCCAATTTTTAATTGGCGCCTGGAGGATAAAAATATGTTGCGGACAGGGGTCCGTGAAGACAAAATCATGCCGCGTGCAGATGGCCTGTGGCTTTACAATGAGCCTGCACGCAGCAAGCGCGCGCTTTTGCGCACAACCTTAAGCGTTGTATTGGTTTGCGTGGAGGCTCGTTCTGCAAGACAAGCAGCTTGCGGCTTGCGGCGCGCGCCTAACACGCGGTACAAGGCAGTGGTTTACCACCACTGCCTGCTGAACACTACACATCTAACCCCCCCCCCCCCAAGCGTTTTTACTAAAAATTCACGGGCGGCGGGGCTGCCTTTCGTGCTTTGCCGGTACAGAGGAAGCCGCCGCTTTAGAAGAAATCGTTACAACAAAACAACTTCTCAACGGAAAAACAGAACGTCAAGGCCTATCCACGGACGCATGGAGGCGTCCGTGGAGGATGCCGGGATGTTCTTTTTTCATAAAAAATTACTCCCTGAGTTCAAGCCGTGTCTGGCCGGACGATCAAATGTCATTTGATTTCGGCTTGAAACAGGGGGCTTTTTTGCAAGGAGGATTCTATGAAGAAAAACATGAATCTGTTTTTTTGGGTTGTCACATTTATATATGTGGCATTGATTTTCTCCGGATGCCAGACCGAGGCGTCGAGCGATGTGGTGCTTGAGACCACCAAATTCGTGGCGAAGGACCTTGAGGCGCTGAAGGAACTGCTTAACGAGGAAGGAGTGACCACGGTTGACTACCGGGGCGATCTTATCATCGGAGATGCGACGCTGGTTATTCCTGACGGAAAAACCGTGAACGTGCAGGATGGCGGGGTTATCATCGGTGATGGCTCGCTTAGCGTGAAGGGGAGCGGGACGCTGATCCTGCCGGCAGGCCGGAATATAACGGTTTCCGGCAGCAAGGGCGTGGTGATCGGCAAGGGCTTGGCTAACTATGTGACCAATACTGCAAGGGTGCTGACTCTAGCCGCCAGCGTTACGGAGGCATTTTCCGGTGATGAAGACAGCGCCGCTGTTGAGAGCGTAAGCGCCGCCGATCTTTCAAAAGTTCCGGCGGACAAGACGCTGTACGTGCTGGGCGACCTGACGCTTGGCTCTTCCACTACAGAGCTACAAGGTACTGTCAAGGCGCTTGGCAACGTGGTTCTTAACACGAACTCCAACATAGCGGACGAGAAGCTCGACTTCAGTGACGCCACGTTGAAGAGCCCTGCCGCTGTAACGGTAACGGCTAACGATAACGGTACAACGGTGGGCGCTATAGAGGCGGGCGCCGGCTTCACCCTTGGAAGCGGAGCCCTTACCGTCAACGGTGCGGCTAATTTCACCGGAGAGGCCACGTTCAACGGCGATGTTAAATTCAACGGCGATGTGAACTTTGACGGAGCGGCCACGCTCAAGGCGGACAGCAACCTGGCGGCAGGAAAGACGATCACAGTGGCAAAGGCGGCAAACCTCACTGTGGACGAAGGGAGCCTCACCGTCGACGGAACCGTCACCGTGTCGGAGGCGGCAAATCTGGACGTGAAAGCGACCCTCACCGTCAATGGAACCATAAAGGTAGAGAGCGGCGGCACGATCCTTGATCCGGCATACGCGGCCTTGTCTAACATAAACAAGAGCTCCAGTGTGACCGGCCCGGTATTCGATGTGATTCCGAACACAGGCATTATTTTTGGACAGGCCGGCAAAATTGAGCTTGAAACGGGAGCGGTATATGCCTACACCAATGGAACGCGGCTGATCGGCCCGTCCGACGCAACCTACGTCTGGGGCGGCAGTGGCGCTAATGTAACACTGAGAAGCGGCAGCGAAACGGAACTGACCGGCGGCAGGCTAAATGTAACTCAGAGCACTAGTATAGCGCAGGGCGCAAAAACCGTCATAGCGGAAGACGCGGAACTCGTCGTGAATGACGGCTTCACGCTCACCGTGTACGGTACCCTCTACGTGTACGGTGCCGTCTCCGGCACTGTCAGTACAGGGGATGGCGGCGAGATCGTCAGGCCGGAGACTATTACCTGGACGGCGAAAGCGGACGGCGCGGAGGATGAGGCGACTTCCACGAAGATCACCTTTATCTTTAGCAAACCCGTTACCGAATTAAGCGCCGCAGCCATAACCGTGAGTTCCGGTACAGGCAGCGCTGTAGCAGGCCAGCCTACCGGCAGCGGGGCAACCTGGACGCTGCCCTTAACGGGAGTCACACAGGGGATCGTGTCGGTCTCCGTAAACGGTAATAACATAGCGGAGGGTTCCAAATCCGTAGCTGTGTACAAGCGGGATGAAACAGCGCCGGATGAAGCAGACGGTCTTACCGCAACACCTGGTGACAGGAAGGTAAGCCTCGCCTGGACCGACCCAACGGACGATGATTTTGACCACGTAGAGATAACGTGGGCCGCCGGTACAGCCCCGGTAAGCGTACCCGCAGGGACAGAGGCCAAGGTTATAACCGGTCTTAACAACGACATCGAATACACGTTTAAAGTCAGTACGGTGGACAATATTGGGAACAGGAGTGACGGGAAAACCGTGAAGGCGACTCCGATCGACAACGAGCCCCCGGGAGAGGTAACTACCCTCATCGGGAACGCCGGCAACGAGTATGTAACCCTCACCTGGACCAACCCGGAGGACGTTGATTTTGACCACGTTGTGGTAACGTGGGCGCCCGAGGGTGCTGGAAAGCCTAAGATAAGCCTCGGCAACGGTACGGGTACCATTACCGTAAGCGAGTTGACCAACAATGTAGAGTACACGCTCACCGTTAAGACTGTAGACAAGGCCGGGCAAAAGAGCGAAGGGAAAACAGAAAAGCTGACGCCACTGTCCGACCCGATGGGAATCGTGAAGGTAAACTTTACCGGCCTCCCCAAAGACCAGGAGATCAGCCTTAGCGAGTTGGAAAGCAACCTGTCTTGGGCGGCCAACACCACCCTGAAAGTAAGCGTAACCGAAGTATTCGACAACTACCGGTGGGAACTGGACGGCGAAGCACTTACGGGAGAAACCGGCAACAGCCTGGATCTGGAAAGTGGGAAGCTTGGGGCCAAGCGGCATACCCTTACGGTATTTGTAACAAAGGACGGCGTTGAGTACGCCAAAACCGTAAACTTTACGGTTGAAAAGTAAGGAGCGAGCATAAATGAAAACGAAAAACAAGATATACGGTATCCTGGCGGCCATAGCGGCGGCTATGGCCCTGTCATGCCAGCAGCCGGATGGACTCGCCGGCGGCCCGGCGGTGAAGGGCACGGTTGTTCTCACCGCTTCCGCTGGAAGCGGTGGCGGCGGCCCGGTACAAAAGACAATTTTCCCCGAAGTCGCAGAGGATGTAGAGTTCGACCGTTACGTGCTGGTCTTTAGCCGGGACGGTTTCGTAGATATTCCATTTAATTCCGATGATAACGCGGATCTGGCCTATGACCTCAACAACGATGGTTATAGCCTGGAACTGGATGCCGGAACATGGACGGCCACGGTTACGGCATACCGCAAGTTTACGATCAATGGAGAAAGTGAAGAGTACGAAGCCGCACGGGGCGCCAAGGATTTTACGGTCACGGCGGGGACATTACTGTCTGTATCGGTGGACATCGCGCCGATCCCGATAGACGCGGAGGCTGGAGAAGATCTGAAGGGTATATTTACCTACAAGGTTACCTTCCCGGAAGGGGCCAGCGGCGTCTTGACGCTGGGGGATGAAGAGCCGATTACACTGACAGAATCTATGGAGGCATCGGATTCCATAGAAATAGCGCACGGCTCTTACAACATTTCCATAAGCCTGACCAATGGCGATTTAAGCGCCGGCGTCTCGGAAAAGCTGCATATATACGCGGGGTTCGAGTCGAAGGTGGAATTCGAGTTTGAGAACGATGATTTTATCAAGAATGTGTACTTTGAAGGGCCCCTCTCTAGCCTGGTTGGGGACGTAGGCATCAAGAGCGGAACGATAGCAGCCTACAGCGATAAGGCCCATACCAAAGTTGTCTTCACGGAGCAACTTACCGTGTCGGCGGGCGGCTGGATCGTGGGTGTAGCGGCGAATGATGTCATCGGGAAGGAACTGTACCTAAAGGCGGAGGTGACCGGCTCGGACGATAAAACCTACCTGGGCGCGGGCGACACCGGCGGCAAGGTACCGGAAAAGGGAATACGGGGTATCGCGCTGAAAAACGATCCTCCGGAAGACGTAAGCAGCCTTACCCGGACGCTGGACAGCGGGAAGGTAACCCTCACCTGGAAAGATCCGGCGGATCTGGACCTGGACCACATAGAGATAAGCTATAACTCCGAGGGGGAAACCCCAAAGACCGAGACCGTTGACAAAGGGGCAAATACCAAGGATATAACCGGTCTTACGGACAAAGTCTCCTACACGTTCACCGTCAAGGCGGTGGACACGCTGGGGAACAAGAGCGAAGGGAAGAGCCTTACTGGGACTCCCATAGTTACCTGGACGGCGGCAGCGGACGGCGCGGCTAATACCACGACTTCTACAAAAATCACCTTTACATTCAGCAGCCCCATTACCGGGTTAAGCGCCAGTAACATTACCGTGCTCAACAGCCCAGGCAAGGTTGGCAAAGGCGAGGTTACAGGCAGCGATAAAAGCTGGCAACTGGAATTAGCAACGGTTATCACCGCAGGTAGCGTGCAGGTCTCCATAAACGATGAGGCCATTGAGATTGGCTACAAGAGTGTGACGGTGTACAAAGACAGCACAGCCCCGGCTGTCGTAACTGGCCTTACCGCCGCCATCGGCAGCGAGAAGGTAACCCTCGCCTGGACCGACCCAAAGGACGCTGATTTTGACCACGTTGAGATAAGCTGGACTCCTGCGAGCGGTACGGAATCGATTAGAGTTGAAAAGGATGTGCAGACGGCCACCGTCGAGGGTCTTAACAACACCACCCTATACACGTTTAGCGTCAAGGCTGTGGACAAGGCTGGAAACCAGAACGCCACAACAGTTACCGGGATGCCGCTGAGTGATCCTCAGGCCAAGGTGGAGGTAACCTTTACCGGCCCAGTGGATGAAGCTATCGATCTTACAGCACCAGAAGATGGCGTGTCGCAGGATGGAGCCATGTCCGTGACCGTGGACACCACTTACACTTCCTACAAGTGGGCGCTGGACGGCGTGGTGCTTGCTGACAAAACCGGCAACAGCCTCAGCCTATCAGCCAGCCAGCTTTCGATAGGTAAGCATACCCTGACGGTAATAGTGACAAAGGACAGCGTTCCCTACAGCAAGAGCGTAACCTTTATGGTTACGGCAGACGCAGGAAAATAGGAGGAATAAATGAAAACGAAATACAAGATATACGGTATCCTGGCGGCAATAGCGGCTGCCACGATCCTATCATGCATGATCATGTCATGCGAGCAGCTTGAGGGGCCCGCCGGCGGCCCGGCGGGAAAGGGCACGGTTGTCCTCACCGCCTCCACGGGCGGCGCCACTAACGCCGGATCGGCACTGAAGACTTACATCCCCAAGGACGGCCCGGAATTCAGCCGCTACGTGCTGGTCTTCAGCAAGGGTGATACGACGCTTCCTGAGCAAAATGTCACGCCTGAGGAACTGGACGGAGGCTATAGCCTGGAACTGGATGCCGGAACATGGACGGTCGCGGTTACAGCATACCGCGAGTTTACGATCGGGGACGTGGGATCAGATGCGTCAGCGGAGGAATACGCGGCGGCGGCGGGTACCGCGGATGTTGAGGTCTCAGCGGGAACAACCGAAGATGTGACGGTTAACCTCGCGCCGATCCCGATAGACGACAAAGCCGATGATCCTGTGAATGGTTTCTTCACCTACGAGGTTAGCTTCCCTGATAAAGTGGAAGGCACGCTGACGCTGACACCGTGGGGCGAAAATGAGGAGCAGCCGGCCACCCTGACATCGAGTGAGAGAGTTACCGAAGAAAAGGCGCCCGGCTACTATAGCCTTTCCATCTCGCTGACCAAGACCAATGGCGGTGTAAGCGCCGCCAGGACTCTGGATGTGGTTCACATATACTCAGGGCTCGAGACGGTGGTGGAAATAACGTTTGAGGACGATGATTTCCCGCATCAAGCGCCCGAATTGCTAGACGAGCCGGTGGTAACGTATGACACAAATGATTTAACGATAACGGTGACATATAGCTTTAACACGACCGTAAACGTAGCGGGCACTGTTGATGGTTGGACTGTTGAGGTGGATGAGGAGGATCCGACTAAGCTTAACGCTAAGCCATCAGGGGGAACAACCGCTGGTACGCCGCTAACGCTTACCCTGACCGTGGAGAACGCCGCGGACTCGTTGGAGCTTGACCCTGTAACTGTTATGCCTGTGACGGCAAAGTTCGCCCGGCCTACCGGGGATACCGCTGTCTCATACACGCTTGTGTACTACGACAAGCACGGCGCCGCCGGCCTGAAAACTAACGGCGATGAGGCAAGCTATTATTATGTTCCCGATACTGAAACCGGGTTGCGGGCCACCTTCAACGCGATCTATACCCCGAACGCGCCCGGCTCCGTGGACGCGATTGATGAATCCAATAAGACCACGGTTCTGTACGACGACGCCCTCAGCGGGGCCGTGCTGCCCTTGTTCACCATCAATGTCGCTAAAACGGCTGGTGATGACGCGGTAGAGCTCAAGGGAACCGATCTGCCCTCCGCCACCATTGTTAGCGGCGTGACGGCATCTAACACCAACCTCATCGTGATCGACATCGGCCTGCCGGATCAGGATAACAAGGACCTCCCGACATTCCGCATTCCAGCTAAGGGATTAGGGGCGGAGAATTACCTTTACGGTTATATACGTTTAAGGGTGAACAGAGGCGCGAACATGGTTATTCTGGCCGGTAACAGCGGTTATATCAATGTGGGAGTAGGGAATCCCTGTGACCCCGGCTACTTTAACAACGGTTGTGTCGAGGTAATGGATGGCGGCAAGCTCCGGGACGGCGCGTTTGAGGGCTTCCCGCTTGGGTCCAACGCTGTGATCCTGAACCGCCTGAATTCTTACCTTGGCATAGGGCCGGAAGAGGATTCGGAGGACGCAGTAAATGAGGGAGTAAGTACCGTTTACAATAAGTATTACAAGGGCTGGCTTATCGGGCCGGCAGGTAGTGATGCGAGAATTTTGTGGGGCACCGGCGATCAGACCGGCAGCTATATTGAAGTCCGGCCCGGCAAACTGGCGATTTCCGCCAGCGTAACGGTAAAGAAATCAATGGGACTGATCTACAGCGTCTGGTTTGTCAACGGACCCACGGTAACCATTGACGCCGCTGATCATGAGCTTACGATAGATAATATGAAGGGCTTGTTCTCAAACAGCGATGAAACCAATACGTATGTGTTCTACGGAACTGCCGCGGGTACCGGCGGCCAAAATCCTGGCAACTCGACTGCAACGATAATCGTAAAGCCAGGCAACGTACTGCATAAGTTGTTCCTGACCGGCGATCTTAGTAATGACTCAACTAGTTTTATCAGTGCGACGGACGTAGATATAACGATAACAAACAAGGGAAGCACTGACGCAACTCCGAAATACTACCCGGATGATAATAGTGCCACTATCTTCGGCTATCTTAACTGGGACTATCCAGTAAATAATTAAAAAACACAAACGGCGCCCCCATTTGGGGGCCGCCGTTTTGTGGCCCCCTACGGGGCCGCCCTCAATCAATTCGCAATCATTTATGGGGAAGATAGGGTTCCCCTATGATGTACCGTTTACACAAAAAAAATTACAAGCCCCAAGCCCGATGGTTTACCCCCTATAAAATTGTTTCCCCTCAGGCTGTTGGCATGATAAGCATTTTACGCAGTTCCGTCATGTTTGTCGGTTTGGGCTGTTCCACGCCATTCTTTGTAACTTTTACGTTTATCACGGCAAACACACGGATTGGTTTTTGGGCGCCGCGCATCTTTACGGTCGGCATTTCTTCCGTGATGAAGTACTTTCCGGCAAGCGCCATCGTGCTTTCGCTTATCAGGATGTCCGTCCCGAAACGCCTGTTAAGCGACTCAATCAGACGCGCCCGTTTGGCCGCGCCGCCTGTAACCGTGTACGCCGAATCCTCCTCCGTGCCTATCCGCCCGGCAAGCATCGTCCCTGAGTTTATGCCGCAGCTTACCGTCAGCCGTTGTCCCGCCCTCGCTGCCTCCCCGCCGCGTTTTACAAACCCGGCCCTAAGCATCAACGCGCCGCGGACCGCGTGTAGCGCGTCCATCTCAGCGCTGCCGTCCGAAAACGGCGCTCCCCAGACTCCTGTCAAGCTGTCGCCGGAAACCTTGTCCGCCGCGCCGTCCGTCTTTGCAAAGCTGTCCTTTACCAGCATAAGCGCGGTGTTCAGCATCTTCAGTGTCCGCTGCGGGGACAGGTCCTTGATCGCGGCCTTTCCGTGAAGCTCCGCAAAAACAACGGTTACTTCCCTGTTTTCACCGTTGAGCGGCGCCTTTTCAAGGGCGGCTGTGTCAGATTTGCGGCTGCCGGGCAATGCGCGGAAAATGCTTTTCAGGCGGCGGCTTTCAACAATTTCCTTTTCCTGTTTAAGAAACGTGTTGTAAACATAGCGCCTCATCGAAAAAGAAAGCGCAAAGCTGAAAATTATTACCAGGCCTACCGACGCACCGCATAGAAAAAGGCTTATTCGCATGGTACGCCACAGGCCGCCCAGAACATAGTTTCGTGTTGTTTCACAGATCACAGCCGCGTCCGCACCCGCCGTCCGCAGTTTCTGAAAAGCGCCCAGGCCGTCGGTACTGAGTACGGCATCCGCGCCCGCGACGGCTGAATTGCGCATCAGGCGGACGAGCGGGTCCTGCCAATAATTTTCCCCGCCCGCAACGATACCCACGTCGGTATGAAGGATTATGTCGTCACGGTGATTCACAACAAAGGCCCTCTCCGCCCCGCCCTCAAGCAGCGGCATAAAGGCGTCCGTCGAAAAAAAAGCGGCAAACACGGAATTTCGTTGATCCTTGAAAAACAACGCGATAAGCGGCGCGCCAAAGTACGGTGAAGCGTTTCCCAGCAGTATAGCGTCCCGCCCTTCCATCGCCGCGGCCTGTTCTACAAGTTCCCGCTCCGCGCCAAGGTAGAGGCCGGGGGCATTCTCATCCAGATTATGTTCAAGGAAGAATACCTTGTTCCCAATGCGCTCCCCGGACGACGACAGGAGCGCGGCAAACCCAGGATGCAGCTTAAAAAAGCCGTCGTTTTCCGCTTGCCGGGCCTTGAGCCTTCTGTCCCCGCGGAGATGCCCGCCGTTCAGTTCGAGCAGGGTCAGCGCGTCCGCCCGCGCCGTATTGAGCGCTTTTTCGACTCGCGCCGCCGTGCTCAAGGCGGCCCTTCCGGTAAGCTCCGCCGCGCGCTCCGTAAGCTCCGTCTCAACCCTGCCGTAAACTAACGCCGTGACAGTTGCGGCCAGGAACGCAAGAAATACAATATTTACACAAGTAACAGTTCGCACGATCGGCCATCCCGTGCGGCGCCTCCCATTCATCATCCGTTCAATATACCATAACCGTTTAGCAGGTGTCAGTCACCTTTTCTTTCGCCCATTGCCTCATTTTTATACCAAATATCCTGGACAAATCGGGTCAGGTTGTGAATACCGCCCGATATATGGCCTGATCATGCCGAATCAGGGTGGACTTGACCTTTTACCCGAATTTTTAATAAAATTAGTTAATGGCTGATATTTTATTTTTATCGGATAGCGAATTTGAGGCATACCGTAAGCTGATCTACACGGAAAGCGGCATACATTTTACACAGACAAACCGCTCTATACTGGAAGGGCGGCTGAAAGAACGTTTACGGCAAAGTGGCGTACAGACCGCAAAGGATTATTTAAATAAAATCAGTGGCAATAAGGAAGAGATGAAGGTCTTTCTTGACGCGATAACCACGAATCTTACAAGGTTTTTCCGTAATCAGCCGCATTTTGACGCAATGGAACACTTTGTACTGCCGGAAATACTCACGTTGAAAAAGCCTGCCGGTGATTTTACCGTTAGAATTTGGAGCGCGGGCTGTTCCACCGGCGAAGAACCTTACACCATAGCCATGCTTTTAAGCGAAAAGTTGCCGTCGAACTTTAAATACGAGATCGTTGCAAGTGATTTGAGCCTGAAATGCCTGATGACGGCGAAAGAGGGGTTTTACGACAAGACTCGTGTCGTCGGCATACCGGATGCTTACCTGAGAAAATATTTTGACCATACCGAAAGCGGTTACAGGGTAAAGGATACACTCAAAACAAGAATCCGTTTTGACTATCACAACCTTAAAAACGCCTCGCCCTGGAGGAATTTTGATGTTGTGTTTTGCCGTAACGTGCTTATTTATTTTGACGAAGCAGCCCAGACCGCTGTTGTGAATCATTTTTGGGATTCCATGACCTCAAAATCTTTCCTCTACATCGGACATTCAGAGTCGCTTTTCGGCATGAACACAAAGTTTGAGTTTCTTAAAACCAAGTGGACGACATTGTACAAAAAATGGGTATAAGGAGAATATGATGGCCGATGATATTTCGGTGCTGGTTGTAGATGATTCTGCGCTTATGCGGAACCTTATAAGCAAGATGATTGAGGCAACAGATGGGCTTTCCGTTGCGGATACGGCAATGAACGGAAAATTCGCGCTTCAAAAACTTGAAAAGCACGATCCTGACGTGATAGTTCTTGATCTGGAAATGCCGGAAATGAACGGTATTGAATTCCTTCGGGAACGCAAGAAGCGTGGTATCCGTATACCGGTTATCATCCTGTCGTCCATTGCGGAGAAGGGCGCGGCCGTCACGATGGAGGCCTTGGGTCTGGGGGCAAGCGACTTTGTGCAAAAGCCGTCCGGTTCTATATCCTTTGATATTTCAACGGTAAAAGAAAGAGTCTCTGAGCTATTGCTCGCTTACGGCGGTAAATATCGCCGGTTTAACAAGAAAGTTTCCGCGCCCGATATATCGGCTGGGATAAGGCCGGTAACCGCGGATAAAACAACGGCTTTCCGGAAGCCGGGGGGGGTGTCCCTGTCCACATTCGCTTCCGATCTGGGAATCACCGTCAGTCCGTCCGCGCAAAAGATTACGCCCGTCCGTTCTACCGGCAAGATAGAGGTTATCGCGATAGGCATATCGACTGGCGGCCCGGAAGCGTTGCGCGTTGTCTTTTCTAACCTGGACCCGGACCTGAAAGTCCCGATACTCGTCGTACAGCACATGCCGCCCGGCTTTACCCATGAATTCGCGATCAGCCTCAATAAAATATGCCCGCTGGATGTAAAAGAGGCGGAAGAGGGGGACGAGGTGATACCGGGCCGTATCCTCATAGCGCAGGGCGACAAGCATCTTGAGGTGGTGCGCAACGGCGTCAATATAGTGGCAAACCTTTCCAAGTCGCCGCAGGTGAGCGGGCACCGTCCCTCAGCCGATGTTTTATTTGCGTCCGTAGCGGTTGTGTACACGAATCACGCGCTTGGCGTGATTATGACCGGTATGGGAAAGGATGGCGCCCACCAGCTTGGCAACATTTACCGTGAGGGCGGCCTTACGATAGGGCAGGACGAAAATTCGGCCATTGTTTACGGAATGCCGCGTGTCGCCTACGAGTTGGGGCACGTTATGGAGCAGGTGTCGCTTGAAAACATGGGGAAACGTATCAGCGCCATAGCAAAAACTTCACGTCTGTAAAGCCTTGTTCAGGCATGGTTAGCTGTGGACGGCAAGCTGTTGTACCGCCAACACCGCAACGTCTTTAAGCGCCGCGGCAGATTGCCTTTTAAGGACGGCCAGGCGGAATATTGCCGCCTCAATGATGCTGTACAGCAGGTCGTCCGCTACCCTTACATTTACATTTTGCAGTTCCCCGGAACGTATTCCGTCTATTACCATTGACGCCAGGATATGCCGTACCTTGACTGTACGCCTGCGTACACGGTAGTCGGCGTCGTTTTTGCCGGCCTGTATATGTACCAGCAGATCGTACACAACCGATATAAGTTTCCGGTTTTCTTCGAGGCGGTCAATTATCAATGTAATTACCTGAGTCAATTTTTCGACACAGTTTAAATTTTTGTTTTTCCGTACGACGACAAGATCGTTTTCGACGGCAGCCAGCAGTTGTTTTATGCTATAATTAAAAATTTCACGTTTATTTTTGAAGTAAGTGTACAGGATCGTCCGCGTTATTCCGGCGCGATCGGCGATTTTTTGAAAGGTTGTATCCTCAAAGCCCTCCTCGACAAAGACATCGAGTGCTTTCGCAAGGATTTCGCTGCGCCGCTTTTCATGCTGAATCACTTTTGACATACATCACCAGGTATATATTTTGCCGCCGCCGGGTTTTTTTACATCCGGGGCGTTTTTATTCCGTGTACTTCTGGCCGGCCCTGGATTTTCTTTCCGAGCGTCCCTGCCGTCGTACCTGTAGAAGTACGTTTCCAGGGAGCCGGACCTAATCTTTTTACAGTGGCCGGCGTTTACGCCGAAAAATGATTCAAAACCCGCGTGCGCGCTCAGTACGCCTATACTCCATGACGGAAAATTGTCCTTTAAAACATTCATGTTCCGGTACAGTTCTTCCGCGTTTTCCTTGTCGAGCAGACGTATTCCGTAGGGCGGGTTCGTGATGATGAAACCTTCGGCAAACGGCGCCCTGGCTTCTTCCATCGGCCTCCGCCACAGCTTGGGCAGGCAGGCCGGCCGCAGACCCCCAACGGCGTCTCTGCCGCCCACCACTTTCAATGCCCGTTCAAGATTTGCCTTTGCCGCTTCAACAGCTTCCCCATCGCTGTCGCTGCCGAAGATACGTAGCGTCCTGGACAGGTCCATCCGTTCAAACAGTGTCCGCCGCGTCTCCTTTTCTATAGCGGTGTCGGCGAATGGCAGCGTGGAAACCGCGAAGTTCCGGCCCAGGCCGGGTGCGACATCCCACGCGTACAGCGCCGCCTCAATGACTATCGTGCCGGAGCCGCAAAACGGGTCGTACAGCGGATACTTGCGCCGCCAGAGCGCCTGTAGCAGCAGGGCGGCGGCGGTACTCTCGCGCAGCGGCGCCGTGCCGCCCTCCAGCCGGTAACCGCGCTTAAAAAGCGGCTTGCCGCAGAGGTCAAGCAGTATCCGGACTCTGTCTTTCTCTACATACACCCGCAGCAGAGCCTTGTTCTCAGGACCGCCTTCCGGCAGGCTGAGCTGCCGGTAACATTTGCAGAGTCTGTCCGCCGCGGCCTTGTGTACCACGGACTGTATGCTTGTTTCCGCCGCGAGCCGCGAATGGTTTGACCTTACCTTGTCAATGGCAAGCCCCATACCTTTCGGGATGTAATCCTCCCAGGCCACGTCCCGCGTTCCGTCGAAGAGCCCGTCAAAGTCTGTGGCGGAGAATGAGGCGGCCTCGAGCAGCAGCCTGTCCGCGGTACGGAGGGAGAGTAGCGCGTGGTACATACCCGTCAAACCGGTTTCAAAGCGGACGCTGCCGAAGCCCGAATCTATGATTTTAAAACCGTCCGGCGAAAGTCCGGCCAGCTTCCGAATTTCGTTGGCGACAATTTTTTCCAACCCGCCCCCGCAGAGCGCATCCAAAACCATAGGTAAAGTTTAACAGTCTGATAGATTTTTTGAAAGCGGCTCAACGCCTCCGCCGTGAAACCGGCTCCATTATCCGCCTCTCCAGCCTTTGCGCTGAGGCAGAGGTTTGGATGTAGATTAGGCGTGGAGTTTTGCGGCGCAAGAGCTTTGAGCTGAGGCAGAGGTTTGGATGTAGATTAGGCGTGGAGTTTTGCGGCGCAAGAGCTTTGCGCTGAGGCAGAGGTTTGGATGTAGATTAGGCGTGGAGTTTTGCGGCGCAAGAGCTTTGCGCTGAGGCAGAGGTTTGGATGTAGATTAGGCGTGGAGTTTTGCGGCGCAAGAGCTTTGAGCTGAGGCAGAGGTTTGGATGT
>JAITIR010000040.1 GCA_031279285.1 Spirochaetaceae bacterium
ATATACATAATGACAGTATAACAAATAAACAGAACTATCGTCAACATCCAAAAAAGCATCGTTTTTTGATTTATCGGATTTTTGTGTGAATGACTTGAGCCTGTTCCAAAACTAACGAAGCGGGCCGCCACAAAACAGCTTAACGCTGTTTTGTGGCGGGGCGCTTCATTTGAATAGGGTGGGGTTTTGGCTCAAAGCTGAGCCAGCATTTCGTTGTAGTAGCGGGTTTCTATCCTGTTCTCGTTTATGCCGATAAGGGCCAGCAGGCCAAGCAAACTTTTCCGCGCCAGTTCCACGGTTTCGCTGTCGTTGTCTCCGGCCAGAATTTCCAGTTCCAGAAAACAGCCCAGACTTTCGACATCGGAAAGTTCTACCGCGATGCTGCCGTACTTCCAAGAACGCCCCAGTTTTTTCTTGTGCATCCCGTGCGCCAGGCCGAGCCTTTCCAGCAATTCCTCAAAGGCTTTGACGGCGGCATCGTCACACGCCGGAATGCCGTTAGGCGCGGCCTTTAACAGAAACTCCTTCTCGTCATTGACCTCTATGCCGCCTCGGACTTCTTTTGTCTTGTACGTTACCAGCGTAAAACTTTCTGTCGCACCGTCCCTGCCCCTGACGGTTTCCCGCCGTATCCTCACCCCGGATACCGGGACGGCGCACCGTCCCCCGGTCAGGATAGCCGGAATCCAGTACCTGTCCTCCTTCTCGAAATCCGCCGTTAAGTCAGCCAGCGCGCCGATCCTTTGCTCTACAGCCTCGCGGTCGTCAACCCAGGCCTTTAACTCTATCTCAAACGCCATAACCTTCCTCCACCCAAGTCCACAGGCCGCGCGGCGCGCCGTAAATGTGCCTGTTTTAAAACAGTTTTTTTAGTTCAGCCGCCTTGTCCGTCTTTTCCCAGGCAAAATCTTTCCTGCCGAAATGCCCGTAGGATGCTGTTTTTTGATACATTGGCCTCTGTAGATCGAGCATCTTTATGATGCCAGACGGCGACAGGTCGAACACCTTGCCGACCGCTTCCTCGATCTTGCTTTCCGGCGCTTTTGCCGTGCCGAACGTGTCCACCATCACGGAGACGGGAAACGGAACGCCTATCGCGTAAGCCAGTTGAATCTCACAGTACTCGGCAAGCCCCGCGGCAACAATGTTTTTGGCAACATAGCGCGCCGCGTAAGCCGCGCTGCGGTCCACCTTGGTCGGGTCCTTGCCGGAAAACGCGCCACCACCGTGTCTGCCCATGCCGCCGTAAGTGTCAACAATGATCTTGCGGCCTGTCAACCCAGTATCGCCGAAGGGCCCTCCCACAACAAAACGTCCGGTCGGGTTGATGTAGAACTTTGTATTTGCGTCCACCATACCGGTTGGCTCCAGGATCGGGTTAATTATCCTTTTGATGACCGTTTCCTTTATCTCGTCGTATGAAACATCGGGATCGTGCTGATGAGAGACGACAACCGCGTCCACCCGGATCGGCTTCCGCCCCTCGTACTCAACCGTCACCTGGCTCTTTGCGTCCGGGCGCAGCCATTTTATGGACTTGGCCTTGCGCAGTTCCGCGGCGTTAAGCAGAATCTTGTGCGCCAGCGTGATCGGGAGCGGCATCAGTTCCTCCGTTTCTGTGCAGGCAAAGCCGAACATCATACCCTGGTCGCCCGCTCCCTGCTGACCCCTGTACTCCTCCAGGCCTGTCCCTGAAACACCCTGGCTTATGTCGGGCGACTGGCTGTGTATCATGTCCAGTACCGCCATAGACTGAAAATCAAGGCCGTACTCGGGATTCGTGTAGCCTATGGATTTCGCTACATCCCGAACGATGCTCTGAAAATCAACAAAAGTCTTTGTCGTAATTTCGCCGCCAACCAGTACAAGCGATGTGGACGCGAAGGTTTCGCAGGCGACACGACTCTGCGGATCATCCCGCAGGCAGGCGTCCAGTATAGCATCGGAAATTTGATCGCAAAGTTTGTCGGGATGCCCCTCCCCGACCGACTCGGATGTAAAAAAATACCGTCTTTTTTCCATACAGATTAACTCCTAAAAAGATTTCTCTAAAGCGACAGAACCGCCGCCATATAATAAATATTAACTCTTTTTGAGATATTAAGGCATTTTACCGGTCCGGACCGAATCCGGCTAAATACTACTTGAATTGTAGGGAATATTGTGTACGCCGTCAAGACCGCCAGGGCGTCCAGCGTACATAATAATGGAGCGGCCGATCCAGTACCAACAAGTCTGCCAGCGGTATCGTGAATTTGGCGTGGCTGCCCTTGCCGGTTCCGCCGTTTACGCTTTCGACAGATCCGGGAAAGACAAGGTTTAAGAGAAACTGTGCGCCGCGTATCTCGTCCGCAATGGCCTTACCGTAAACCGAAGCGACAAGTTCAAGGTAGGCGTCCCTGCCTATCACCTCGCCCGTCGCAACCGGCGCCATCAGCGCGGAAAGATAGTCAACAATATCCGGTGAAATGAGCAGCAGCAATTCCTGCCCGTTGTCGATGTTAAGGTCGATCGTAAGGCTTCCGCCCGCCGCCGAATGTTCCAGCGCAATGGCTGAAAATTTTTTCCCGCCTGTTTTTGATGCAATGGTATCCGCGGCACTGTCCAGGAACTGAGTCAGGCTCGACACGACAATGCTGCCTTCAAGCCCGCCCCGGCCGGCGCTGCGCAACGCCGAGGCTTCAATGCCCGGCATCGCCGCAAAGTTCCTGTTAAGCATGGCCGCGTCAAAGATATGCCCGCCGCCCTTCGACGAGATGCTCGTTAGCAGGCGTTCCATGTTGGGTAGCAGGGCGCTTTTAAGTGTGAATTCTGTACGGCCGTCACTGTGAATCTCCCCGTCCAGGCTGGCGCTGCAAGAAATACAGATCGACAGGATTAGAAGCGTAAACAGCGCCCCACAACAAATGTGGGGCGACTTATGTCTGGCAGACACCGGGCGGCGCTTATTTTTTGAGCGGGGCGTAAACCGCGCCGGGAGACCAGAGGCCGCTTCTTTCCTCCCCGTTTACGCTGGGTATATCCATCACCATACCCTCCTCGATCAGATCGGGATTTTTAGGATTGGGGATTTTATTTTTATTGGCCTGGTACAGCAAGGGCCAGCGGCGCGGGTCACCATAGACCCATGAACGTCCCGCTATGTTCCAAAAACAATCGCCAGACTTGTCCCAGGCCCTGACCGTATACTGCGCGGGCAGCGGCGTGCCCTTATCCGGTTTTTTGTTATCTTCAACCGGCAAGGCTTCCTGCCGCGCCATGATCTTTTCCGGCAGGGCGGGTTCCGACCTTATGCCGATCCTTTCCACTGTTCTGCCTGAATCCGCAGCCGGAACAGTGTACATAACGCTTGCCTCTTCGGGAGGCGCCGTAAAAGCGGCCAATGTTTTAATCACCTTGTTGGCGTTCTCGATAGTATCGTCCCATTTACGCGCATTTTTTGCGATGAGTCCAAGGTTGTAATATGTTTTTGCGTCATAGAATTCGTCAGGAAAGTAACGCTTCGCCTCGGCCAAATCCGCCCAAGCGAGCCGTTTCAGCGCATCGTCCATTTTGTTGTCGGAAACATATATTTTTACCTGTTGTCCGACATACAGGTCCGACGCTGACGCGGCCTTTTCCGCGTTTTCCGCGTTTTTTAGCGCCCCGTCATAGTCTCCGACAGCAAAAGCCTGCCTCGCAAGGTCTTGCAAACGTAAGCTTTCCGCCAAATACCTGTTGTTTCTGATATTATTGAGCGTTTCGCCGGTTTTCTCCGTTACCGCGCCAAAAGCAAAAATACAAATTTGTATTAAACCAAACATTAACAGCAGGCGTTTAGGGCCCGCGTACTTTGGGGTATTCATAGGGTCTCTCCATCCTCACTGGTTTCCAGTTGTTTTACGGCATCTTCCACAATTTTTTCGCTGTTACTGATCTTTTCTTCCGCGTTTTTTAACGCAAGTTCAGCCTTTGTCTTTTTTTCGGTGGCAATATTTATTGTTTCCATGAAAGCCGGTATCGCTTCCCCGTAAAACTCCGCTGCCGCCGCGTAATCCTGGCTCCGCATGGCCGCATTACCCTTGTTGTACAATTCCGCGGCAAGGTTATAATTCTGTTTTACCGCGGTGTCGGCCCTTAATCTAAGCGCCTGCTGCTGCATACTGCCTGACGTTGATTGCAAAGATTCGGCTTTTGCCAGTAGCGCATAGTTGATAATGGACGTAAAACCTTCAAGCGCGGAGTGTGCCGTAGCCAGGGCGTCCTCGTCAACGGCCTCAAAACCCGCTTCGTAAATATCTGTGGCGGTATTCAACGCGTCATCGGACTGATCGAAACGCTCCTCATAGTCGTTGTTAAGGTTGGAATTCATCACTTCCTGGCGCTTTGCCCGTGCCGCGGTCAGTGTTTCGCCAAGTTCCGCGTACATTGACTGCTTTTTGGTTAAAAGCTCACCGTCCTCAACTTCGACAACTTCAGGCGTTTCTTCGGCAACGGCAGGTTCCTCTTTCGTCTCCGGTTCGGCAACAATCTCTTCAACTTTCGCCGGTTCGGGCTGAACCTCTTCTACATTTTTTGGGGCGCTTTTGCATGAAACCACTAAAACAATTAAAATCGCCAGCCAAATTCGGCTAAAACTTACCTTACTCAAAATAAACTCCTATTACGTACATTATCGGACACTTCAACATTAGCCTTGAGCCTGTTCCAAAACTAATCAAGTGTGCGCTAAACGGTCCCGGCATAGCCGGGGCACGGTGTGAACCTTCGGTTCGATGGAACAGGCTGGAGCCTGTGGCTGGAGCCTGAGGCTGGAGCCTTTGGCTCTTGCAGTTTTTGTGGCTTAAACGCCATAAGCCAAAGTAACAAAACTGCGTTTTTTAGGGAAACGCTGATTAACTTGACGCTAATCGCGTTTCCCTAATGTATTTGCTCATTTCATTGCGCAAATAGGGTAAACTTTGTTTACCTTGCGTTAAAGCAACACCGA
>JAITIR010000116.1 GCA_031279285.1 Spirochaetaceae bacterium
CATTTTGAGTATATGTCTACCATTTCGTCCGCGCTGAACAGCTTGTCCGGGTTGGATTTCCAGAATTTGTAGCCCTTGCCGCCGCCTTCACCAAAAAGCTCGGAGCTTGCGCAGTCCAACGCTATAGCAAACTGTTCCTTGTCGGCCCTGTAACCGGCCTTCTCTATCGCCTTTACGATGTACTGGAGCGCCTCCTCGTTATCGATATCGGGCGCAAAACCGCCCTCATCGCCAACGGCGGTATTCTTACCCGCGTCGGACAGTATCTTTTTTAGCGTGTGGAACACTTCCGCCGTCCAGCGTACCGCTTCGCCCATCGTGGGGGCGCCAACCGGCATCACCATAAATTCCTGAAAGTCAACCTTGTTGCCGGCATGTTTGCCGCCGTTGATGATATTTGCCATCGGGACCGGCAGGATCACCGTGTGAATACCGCCCAGGTACTTGTACAAAGGCAGGCCCGCCGACTCAGAGGCGGCGCGGGCCACCGCCATAGAGACGCCGAGTATAGCGTTGGCGCCCAGTTTGGCCTTGTTTTCCGTGCCGTCAAGCTCTATCATCGTGCGGTCAACGTCAACCTGGTTAAAAGCGTCAAGGCCGATGATTTCGTCAGCTATCTTTTCGTTCACGTTGTCAACAGCTTTCAGAACACCTTTCCCCTGGTAGCGGTCTTTGTCGCCGTCCCGCAGTTCCACCGCCTCGTGTTCACCGGTCGAAGCCCCGGAAGGCACCGCGGCCCGGCCAAACGAACCGTCATCCAATAATACATCCACCTCAACGGTGGGATTCCCGCGTGAATCCAGGATTTCACGCGCGGTAACAAACTCTATCGAACTCATAAATTGCTTCCTCCGTAAAAAAGCTGTTTTTATTTTGATTGTTTTAACTGCCTTGAGTCAACCGCTGTTTGCCTTATCAGATGGCAACTTTACTTGCGCCTTGATTGACAGTAGAATGATTCGACACGGACGCCTTATGGCGAACGCTTTTTTGAAAACTATGAAAACGATAAGGCTTGTAGTTTTGCTGGGAAATCCCGGCAGGATGTACGAAGGTAACAGACACAACGCGGGCCGTCTTCTCGCCGGCAGCCTCCGTCCTGCCCCGCGATGGCAGGGTAAATTCAAGGGGCTTTACGCGCCGGTGAATTTGGCGGACATCGACCGGGCGGCGGACGCTTTGCAAGCGGATGTTCTTTATGTGGCGGACGGCGCTGCGGATCAGTATGGCGGGCTGCGGGATCCGGCGCATTATGCGGCGCATTTTTTGATGCCGGAAACCTACATGAACCTTTCCGGCGAGTCCGTTGCCGCCGCCGCAAACTTTTACAAGATTCCGTGCGGGGAGATACTTGTTGTTCACGATGAACTGGAACTGCCGCTGGGACAGGCCGCCTTCAAGGAAGGCGGCGGTTTGGGCGGGCATAACGGGTTGCGCTCGATAAGGGCCTGTCTCGGCTCCGCCGACTTTTGGCGGCTGCGGATAGGGATAGGGCGTCCTGGCGGCAGGAAAGACCAAAATGACGATATTTCCGCGTGGGTGCTTTCCGATTTCACAGTTGCTGAGGCCGCCGTGCTGCGGCAGGTTCTGGACGCCTGTGCCGCCGCCCTGATTAAGGCCCTGCGCGCCGGCCCCGACTCGCTCTTACCCGAATGGCACAAAAAACACTTGTTTCCGGCAGATGCGGCGTAGGTCATGCCCCCGTCCAACCGCTCACTGCTCCGCTCCGGCTCCGCGCTATCCCTTTTAACACTTGTTTCGCGGGTGTTGGGCCTTTTGCGCGAGATGACCAAAGCCGCGCTGCTCGGTACCAGCGCTGTTTCCGACGCGTTTTCTGTCGCCTTCCTGATACCAAACCTGTTTCGCCGATTGTTCGCCGAAGGTTCCATATCGGCGGCCTTCATCCCGACCTTCAAGGGCTATCTTTTGGAAGGCGATGAGCAAAAAACCCGTGAATTCCTCTGCTGTTTTTGCACGTTTCTGTCTTTTATCGTCAGCCTTGCCGTCGCGGTAGGAATTTTCGCCGCGCCGCTCTTGGTACCGATCTTCGGAAAGACGGAATTCAACGAGACGGTCTTTCTGACCCGCATGATGTTTCCGTTCCTCGCCTTCATCTCAATCGCAGCGTTTTTCCAGGGTATCCTGAACAGCGTCCATGTTTTTGCGCCGTCAGGCTTTGCGCCTGTGGTACTGAACATCGTTACAATCGCGTGCGCCTGGCTGCTGCACCCGTACACAAAGAATCCCGCGCGGGCGATAGCGGTAGGCATACTGATAGGCGGCTTTCTGGAGGCGGCTGTACAGGCGCCGTTCGTGTGGAGGCGGGGTTTCCGCTTCTTTTTTACCGGGCTGAAGGCAGCTTTCCAGAATCCGGGAACCCGCGCGGTACTGCGCTTGATAGCGCCGACTGTGATCGGGATGGCGGCCTACCAACTGAACGACATCGTATCTACGGCGCTCGCGCGGAGGGCGGGCGTCGGCATCGTTTCGAGTTTGCAGTACTCACTCCGCTTGCAGGAACTGATATTGGGTGTCTTTGCCGTTTCGATCGGAACCGTCATGCTGCCGGGTCTTTCGGAGTACGCCAAATCGTCAAACTGGGACATGTACAACAAGCGTCTTGCTTCGGCGCTTGACATAATCACGCTTATCACGATCCCTGTAACATTTTTTTCACTTGCCGAGGGCGGCCTGATAGTCCGGCTCCTGTTTCAAAGCCTCTCCTTCGGTGAAGAATCGGTGCGCCTCACGCTGAACGCGTTCAACTTCCATATCGTCGGCCTCTACTTTATCGCGCTCAACCGGATAATCGCGCCCGCATTCTATGCCTGCGGGGATGCGGCCTCACCCACAAAGGCAGGGGTCTTTTCGTTTGCGGTAAACATCGCGCTGGCCGCGTTGCTGGTCAAGCCGATGAAGGGAGGCGGGGTAGCGTTAGCGTTGTCCGTATCAGGCGCCGCCAACACAGCCGCGCTGTTTATGCTTTTGGGTAAAAAGACCGGTAACAGCAAAAGACTTGGCATGAAAAGCCTTTTGACGAAAAGGTTTACATACCTATTGAAAATAACGGTATTTTCCGCAATCGCGCTTGTTCCGGTTTTACTGTTCAACAAATACCTGTCCGGTTTTTTTACGCCGGTAAATTCAGGGAACCGCTTTATTTCCCTCGCCCTCCCGCTGTTCATCACGCTTTTGTTGTTTGCCGGAACCGGCGTGTTCCTGCTTGTGATCAGCGGCCGGCTCAACGCGAAGCGTTGAGCTCAGGAGACAACCGCTCCTCGGTGAAAAGCGGAGGAGCTTCATTCTTTCGCGGCTCCTAAATCTAAAGGCGCGGCTGCTCGCCTTGCTTTGCGAGGCGAGCAGCCTATCAACAAACAGGTGGGGGCTGTATACTTTTAGCGATGTATACACGCCATCTGTTGCCTCAGAGGGACGAGCCGGTCGAGGCCGGAAAGCCGGTACATGGATCATGGACAAGCCCATTCGAAAAGGTGGATCTGTTAGGGATTGACAGACCATACCATATTCCATTTCCGGACTGGGTTTTGAATTTTCGTCTGAAAGAGTGGCAGGCTTTTACTGTTCAAAATGATGATATTCTGATGGAAATTGTCATCGCAAATATGAAATTTTTTTGCTTTGCGGAGATTCTTTTCTGGAATAAGCAGAGCAAAGAAAAAATGCATGTCTTTAAGACACGTCCGTTTTCGGCGTGGAGGATGCCGCAGAGTTTGAACAGCAGCGTTATCGACGAGGAGTGCGGAGGTTTCTCATTCCGTATACACAACTGTTTTGCTTCCCATAAGATAACGCTCAGCCTGTCAATCGCTTCCGCGATAGAACGGCCGCTTTTTAAGGCTGATCTTGTATTTGATCTTGATCTTAAAAAGTCAACGCCGCTTGCGGTAAATCTTTTTATCGCGGAGAACCGGTCCATGTACATTTTTAAAAATTTTTCCTGCATTGAAGGAAGCATCGTTTGGGGGGACACTACCGTAACGCTGCAAAGTGAATCTGCCTGCGCTTTGTTTCGCGATTGCAAGGGCTTTATACCGTACCGATCAAACTACATTAACTGCCGTGCCTTTGGCTTTGATGCGGACGGACTGCGTTTCGGTTTCAGCCTGGGTGAAAATATTGTCAGAAAGCTTAATGTGAACAATGAAAACGCGCTTTGGCTTGACGGTACACTGACGCCGCTCCCGCCGGTACGCATAACCGGTGCGGAGTACGGTGAATTTGTGATTCAGGATATAGAAGGTATGATTGACTTGAATTTCAAACTGGCGGAAGATATAAACACGCCGCTGGATTTGCTTATTATCAGCATGGAGCGGGCGTGTTCTATCGGTCTGTTCAACGGAATGGTGATGACGCAAGAGGGTGAAAAACTGTCCGTAAGAAATGTTATGGGAATATTGGAAAATTTTAAATTTAAGCTATGAGGTTTAATTATGGGGAAAAAGGCGGTATACGAGCCCGGCGAACTTGACAATGTAAAAAAAAGACTGGGGCCTATAGATGAAAAAGAAGCAAAGCGTATGCAGAGGCTGCTGGGGGGCGAGGTCGGCGAGGAAAAAAAAATTAATGTGAATCCTGAGTCTTTTGGGCATTTAAAGTACTCAGGCGATAAAAAAGACGAGAGTCCGGGCTTTAAGGCCAAAACCGCAGCCCATAAACCGAAACGTCTGGTAGAGGTTGTCCAGTCAGACGACAACGGCAAATCGTCCCTCCCTGCCCTGCCAAAATTTCAGAGGCCTCCCGCGCCGTCGTACGGTGAGCGTGTAAAGATGGATATATGCGCCGGCAACGGCGAATTCGGAATAAAAACCATAGGACAGGTTTTTATATCAAGACTTTCTTTTTTTGGCGCTCCGCATGACAGGGTAAGTCAATGGTTTATTAAATTAAACTTGAATGACTACTATGAACAACTTGAACGTCTGGTAACATCTACACGTCTGTTATTTCCGCGCAGTAATGCCGAACTGTGCCGAAAACTGCAACGATCATCCAGTACCGCGTTTGCAATTCTGAATACCATACGCCAGTGGAAAATTGATATTATCGCTAACGAAATAGCGAAGTTTCAATCACATCCGCGTAATGTTTTTGTCAGTGATTTTGAAACGTTTCTGCGGGAAATTTACAAACCTATATATATCATGGAAAAGCTGGATTCTGAAAAAGACATCCGGAGCGCATTTATGATTTTGTATGAAATTATTTTTCTGGAACATACTGCAACAGAAACTGAAAAGTTGAGAAGCAGGATAGAGGAAACGGTTAAATCGTGGCAGTTTGTATGTTTTAAACTTCGTTATTTGCTGTACCCGCTTTTGATGAAAATTATATCATCCTATTACCAGCGATACGAATCATTCTTCATCGAAAACAGCGAAAACTACAGTCAGTTTTTGGGAATTCTGGAATTTGATAAAATACCTCCGGATTGCGTAAAAAATAATAATGTGGGAGCGTCCGGCGGCGGTGAGACGCTTGATGACAGCGAAGATGAATACGATGCGGCAGGCAGCGATGCGGTTGAAACGGATTTGTACGATATTGTTGATGATTCCGAGCGGGCAAAGCAGAACAAGCAGCGGGAACTGGACGCCGCCGAAGCCAAGGCCTTTGAACGTGGTATACAGATACTTGAAACTCTGTTTCCGCAGGCGCCATGGAATAAACTTGGTGAGTTTCCTGATTTTTATCCGTACTTTGCCGATGTTTTTGAAATTAAAAAGAACGGCGAACTGATCGCGCCGCAGGACCCAGCCCACCTTGCGTTAATATTATCGCAGATAATTGAGGAGCTTCTTTACGGTTTTCGCTACATAAATTTTATCGGCACGCAAAGCGCGGCTTCCCTGAACGAGATTGTTGATGACTGGCATACCGCTATTTTAGAAAGTTTTGAAAAAAAATACCTTCCGCTAATCAATGAATATGCGCATTATTTTGAACATTCGGCACAGAAAAGAAATTCAACATACGCGATGAGTATTGCTTCGGATATTCACTGGGTAAGACGGTATTATTTTTTACCCAATTACGGGTATATACCGTCTACGCCGCCTTCTTTTCTGAAAAAAGATGTTGTCTCGCTTTACGTTACGGCACGCCGCCTGCGCAAGGGTTTAGCGGAGTGCGCCGTCGCAATAGAGGACGCAATCAAAAAGGGCGGCGCCTCCACAAATGTAATGGTAACAGGCATTAAAAATCCGTGGGAAACATACAATTTTCAGATAGAGAATCCCTTGTCCAAACGGCTTAATATTTTGCTTGGAAAAAGTCAGAAGCACAACGCGTCACTGATCTTTTTCGCGCTTGCAATTGTAACGGTGCTGGACAGCTATCTATCTGACAGAAACAGTGTCGCTTACAGGGCGGATACGGAAATACTTTTCCGAAACTCAGAAACAGATAAATTTAAACCCATTTTTTGGGTGGAAAAACAGAAAAATACGTTTCAAATTTTTAAGAAATCAATAGAAGGGCGCAAAAAGCAATAGATTAACAGAACTCTTGCGGCAGACGCGCCGGCGGCATGTTTGCCGTCATTTAACGGTTAGAGGTAGACCGGCCACCATCAATTCCACACGGTCCGCCAGGGCCGCGGTCTTACGGTTTGCTTCCGCAATCAGCAGATTGTAGCGGCGGCTAAGTTCGTCCGCTGGTATGTTGCCAAAGCCGGTCTCGTTGCTCACTACAATGACCCCGCTCTTGCTTCTTAATCCTTCGATGAAAGCATCCAACATACCCGTAAAATCCGCCTCGCGCCGGTAGTACATGATGTTGTTGACCCACATCGTAAGGCAGTCCACAAGCACATATTCGCCGCTCCGCATAATTGCGGCGGCCAGGTCCAGCGGCTCTTCAATGGTGGTAAAGTCAAGCCCCGCCCGTTCAGTCTTGTGGCGTTCTATCCGTTCCCTCATTTCGTCGTCAAGCGCCTCCGCCGTCGCTATGAATGAGACCGGCCTCTGCCATTCGCGGGCCAGTTTCAGCGCCCGGCTCGATTTACCCGATTTTACCCCCCCGCTAATAAGTACTATCAAACATTATCTCTCTATACCGTCGCGTGCCTTCACACCCCTGTCAAACGGGTGTTTTATCTTTTTTACATGGGAATGGTAGTCCGCGGCCTCCGCAAGCCAGTCCGGTACCGGACGCCCTGTAAGAACAAGCTCGCAATCTTGACTCAGCGTCCGTATCAAATCGCGCAGGATATCTTCATCAAGCATAGCGGCGCCGAGAGCGTCTAACACCTCATCCAGCACAAGCAGAGCGATACCCTGCTCCCGCACGGCGGAAGCGGCATCGTCCAAAATGCGCCGCTGTTCATTGCCACAGAGTTCTTTTGTCGCAGCATCCATCTGAAACGTAAATCCAAACCGCGTCCGGGACCGGATAACGGTGACGCCCAGTTTTTCAAGCGGCACAAGCTCGCCGGAAGGCATAGACTTGATGAACTGGGCAAAAACAACTTTCCTTCCGCTGCCTGCCGCCCTGACGGCCAGCCCAACCGCTGCGGTGGTCTTGCCCTTACCATCGCCTGTATACACATGTATCATTCCGAATCAGAGTACAGGATTATTTTCCACCGGTCAAGGTGAGCCCTTATGCTTAAACGCCACTACTCCACGTGTATTTCGCCGATCTGTTCTACGTCGATGTCGCTTGTGATTTCACGGACGGACAGCACGACAAGTTCAGGCAGTTCACGTTCGGCGGACTGCTTGACGAGGAAACGGGCCTGCTCGGAACATAGTATGATAGGCGGCGACCAGCCCTGATCGCGGATGGACGCGATCGCTGCGGACAGCGACTTTATCCACGAAACGTGCAGCGCCGGTTCCAGCGCGCATACCCTGCCTGAGGCGGTCTGTACCGCGCTGTCAACAACCTTTTGCTCAAACTTATGGTCTATCGTGAGCACGCGGAGCTTGCGGTCCTCATCCGTGTACTGTAGGCATATCTGACGGCCAAGACTCTGCCTCGCCTTCTCGGTGAGGAACTGTACATCTTTCGATACGGGCGCAAAATCGGCGAGCGTTTCCAGTATTGTCACCATGTTGCGGATCGAAACCTGCTCGCGCAGCAGTGATTGCAGCGCCTTCTGAATCTCGCCCAGGCTGAGGTTCTTCTGCGCGTCCTCTACAACTGCCGGGTAGTCCTTCTTGATGTCGTCAAGTATCCTCTGCGTGTCCTGTCTGCCGAGGATTTCCGCGGCGTGGGACTTGATTATCTCGGTAAGGTGAGTTGCTATGATGGACGGCGGGTCAATCACCGTGTAGCCGGCGCGCTCGGCCTCGTCGCGGCGATCCTCGCTCACCCATATAGCGGGGAGGCCGAAGGTCGGGTCCACCGTGCGCTCGCCGGGGATGTTTTCGCTGACGCCGCCCGGGTTGATGCAGAGGTAGTGCCCCATGCGGATTCTGCCCCGCCCGACCACCGCCCCCTTGATCTTGAGGCAGTATTCCGCCGGGTCCAGCGCCATGTTGTCGATTATCCTGATTTTCGGAATCACAAGCCCAAGGTCGAGCGCCGATTCGCGGCGGAGGCGCTGGACGCGTTCAAGGAGTTCCGCTCCCTTGTCCTTGTCGACGAGCGGGACAAGCCCGTAGCCCAACTCAAGCGACAGCGGATCAAGCGGCACGATTGGCGGGATTTCCCCAGTTTCCTCTTTCTGCCTCTTTGCAGCCTCGTCTACCGCTTCCCGGCCGGAGGGCCTGTGCCTCTGATCGCGACCCAGCCTGAAGGCGAAGAAACCGAGCAGTAGGCTCATCGGGACAAGCACGTACCAGGGGAAACCGGGTATAAGCGCGAATATAAGCAGCACGGCGGCCCCAATCCAGTATATGCGCGGGTGGCGCGTGAATTCTTCGGAAATATCTTCGGCGAAGGTGCCGTTGGACACGGAACGGGTAACGATGATGCCGGTTGCTGTCGAGATGAGTAGACTTGGGAACTGGCTCAAAAGGCCATCCCCTATCGAGAACGCTATGTAAGTGCCGACGGCCTGACCTATAGACTCGCCGTGCAACGCCGCCCCGATTATGATGCCGGCGATGATGTTTACCGCGGTAATGAATATGCCTATCTTGACGTTGCCGGAGATGAACTTGCTCGCGCCGTCCATCGCGCCGTAAAAGCTCGATTCCTGTTCGATCTCGTCTTTGCGCCGCCTCATCTCCTCCTCGCTTATCGCGCCTGAGTTAAACTCCGATTCAACGGCCATCTGTTTTGCCGGCATCTTGTCCAGCGTGAAGCGGGCCGCAACTTCGGCGATCCTAGTGGAACCCTTAGTGATGACGACAACCTGCACCGCTATCAGTACGATGAATATTACAAAGCCTATGACAAGACCTTCCTGCCCGCCAGAGCCGACAACGAAGGTAGAGAACGCGCGTACCATCCTGCCCGAAAAATTCTCGCCCTGCGTCAGGATAAGCCGCGTCGAAGATATATTTAGCGCGAGGCCGAACACGGTGAGTATCAGCAGCATAGTCGGAAACACGCTAAAATCGGTGGCTTTCTTTGTGTACAGCACGATCAGCAACACGAGCAGCCCCATGATCAGGTTCATCGCCATCAGGCTGTCCAAAAGAAACGTCGGCATAGGAATAATCATCATCATCACGGCGGCAACCACGCCTGCGGCGATAAAAATATCCCCTTTGTTCCCCAGCGCCGCGGCTATCCCCGATCGCGGCGTCATATAAGCAGCATCAGCCATACTTCCTCCCAAATCCTTTTATAGCATACTCAATAACTGGGGGAGAGTCAGCCCCCATCAACAGGTGTTGGCGATATTATGACGGACGGCATGGTACAACGACGAATGCGGGACAAAAAAATTATGTACAATCGCCGGATATAAGCCTAAACCCGATCAGCGCTTGAGTTTCGCGCCGCAAGCCTTCGGCTTGGGCAAAACTCCGAAAACAAGCGTCTGCGACGCTTGTTCAAGCGCCGCAGCACTTTTTGTATTTCTTACCTGAACCGCAGGGACAGGGATCGTTGCGTCCAACCTTGGGAGCGGCCCGGCGTATGGGTTCAGCTTTTTCCTCATCCTCCAAATCACGGTTTCCCCCGCCTAATTTACTCAGATGTTTGTCACGCTCCCTCATCATTTTTTCCGGGTTATGGGTACGCATAACTTCATCAAAAAAGTCTTTGTGCATGGCGTACAGATCGGGTACTTCTTTTTTAAGGCGCGCAATCTGGGGAATGTAGGCCTTCCGTTCCGAAAGAATGATCCATTCGATAACAAGCTGCTGCTGCCGGTCGTAATCGTGATCAGATTTACCTGTCAATGCTACAAACAGATCGTGGAGCAGATCGGAAAACCCTTTTTCAGGCAATGATTCAATTATATAGGCATGGTTTATTTCTCCAAGGAATTCCATGAGTTTTTTGTCTCTATTGGGCAGGTAAGCCACAATTTCCTTAATATAGGGAAAAAAGTTCAGGAGATGAAATTCAAGGATGGCGTGCAGCATCTCCATTATAGCTTTGTCAATATCCATTTGCTTAGTTACTTTACCGGCACGCGTCAGCGCAAGGATTTTCTGTAAATAAACTTCGGCGGAATTATTGTTATCCTCTTTGGCAAACAGCAGGAAGGCATGGACATACAGCGGTATGTAATCGCAGTTTTCCCCAAGCGTTTCCAGCGCATCCCTGCATGTCTTTTTTGCATTTTCCCATTCACCGCCCTCAGACAGACTCTGAAGTAGTCCAGTCCAGCAATGCACGTTGTGGCTGTCGATCTCCAGTGTCCGCCGAAATTGGGCCACCGCCTTATTTCGCCAGCCGCGGTCCACGTATGACCAGGCCAGCCCGATGGCGTACTCCTTGTTATCCGGTTCCTGGTTATAAAGGGATTCCCAGACTTCCGTCGCCTTACCGCTCTTTCCCTCCGCCATCAGTGACCAGGCGTATTCTTCTTTTACCTTGGTTAACTTAGGGTTATTTTTTAGGATACTACGGTACATACCGGATGCCGTGTTATGCATACCCAATTTATTGGCCCGTTGAGCCTCCCGAAAAACGGTTGCAACCACATCCGACATGGCGCCGATTCTGTCGTACTCGTCCCGCTTCTTTTCGTCGGAGAGCGTCTCGTAGGCGACCCGTAGCGCCTTAAACTCTTTTGGGAACTGTTCGGGAGGATACTTACGTACCTGGTTGAAATAGCCGCGCTTTATCTCCGTCTGATCCGCTGTTTTTTCTATCCCCAATAATTCATACAGGCTATTCATAGAATTCCCCGCAAAATATTCCAAAAACGTTTCCGTTTGGCGCTAAGTTCAGCAAGACCCTCAGCCGCAAGCCGGCTGGAACGGTCTTTGCCCAGGGCGAGCGCAAAACAATCGGACCCCTTGGTATAATCTTTTGCCAGCGCCCAAAGGCAGCCCTGAATGTTCAAAACGCGCACGCTTTGATTGGGAATGGCACGAGCGGCGCGGGCCGCATCCCGCCACTTTTTCTCCGCTGCAAGGGTTCTGACCCTTTCAAGGCGGTGGTCCGCGTATTCCGGAAAAGCCCCTGTACCGCCAGCCTCTCCCAACTCATCGCGGCAAAGCTGGAGCAGTTTTACCACATTCGGGTTTTCATGATCCAGCAGGGCGGCGTACCAGGCATACTGTACTGCTCGGCTCAGATCCCGCACCGCAGCCGCACCGAGGGCCAGCCGGTAATACCGCGACCCAAGAGTCCGGCCTGAGGTATGGGAACTGATTTCTTGTATCATTTCAGTATGTCCATGAGTTCCAGCAGTTTATTCCGCAGCTTATCCGTATATTCTACCTTGTTCAGCAGCAACGCTTCCTTTATCTGCTTCACCAGAATTTCAAGATCGCCGCCCTCGTCAAGCTCATCGGCAATCATTTTTTCTGCCTTGCGTATAGCCGGACGAAAGCGTTTAGCCCCTTCCGCTTTTTCCCATTTGGTCAAATCAAGCTGCGGTTTCGGCTTTACACCGGTGGTACTAATTTCTGCGGAAACTTGCCGCCCTGTGGACACCACGCAGGCTTTTACCTGCAAAATACCGTTTACGTCATAGGAAAAGGTTACCTCTATCGGTTCCTTCTTTCCCCGGAAGGACGGAGGAATTCCCGTAAGCTTTACTTCGCCCAGGTACTCGTTGTCTTCCAGGTTGGAAGAATCCCCCTGGTACGCCTTGATGTCCACGGCAGTTTGATAAGTCTCCACGGGGAAATAAAGCTTCGACTTATCGACAGGAATGGTGGTATTCCGGGGAATAATGGGATCGAACAGCAATTTGTCCTCGAAGAAACTTTCATGAAGCACCTCTATCCCCAGTGTATAGGGGCACACATCGGTAATGACCAGATCCGCGGAGGTAAAAACCCCATCAAGGATTCCGGCCTGTATCGCGGCGCCCCGGACAACCGTCAAATCCGGGTCTATCAGCGAATGGGCTGTGGCGGACAGGCTTTCTTCCACCAGCTTTTTGACGCAGGGTATGCGGGTGGAGCCTCCTACTAGGAGAACGATGCTCAAATCGGCGGCGGAGAGGCCGGAGTCGGCAAGCGCGGTCATCATTGGCTCCTTGGTGGACGCAACCGTTTCACCGATCCATTCCTCAAATTTTGCCCTGGTTATGTTTTTTTCCAGGGAAACCGGTTTCCCGTTCCGGTCGGTACTTAGGAAGGGCAGGGACACATTATAAACTTCCTGCACGCTAAGCGCGATTTTGCAGTCCTCTGCCGCTTTTTTAAGACGCATCGTGGCGCGTTCGTCCCCGGCAGTGTCCGTCAGATTTCGCATTATGATCTCGTCAAAATCTTTACCTCCCAGATGGTTGTTGCCACGGCTGGCCTTTACGTCGAGAACCCCTTCAAACAATTCGAGTACCGTAACATCCAGGGTGCCGCCCCCCAGATCGTAGATCAGTACGTTCTTGCATTCTTTGCGGTTGACAAGGCCGTAATCAAGGGCCGCCGCAGTGGGTTCGTTGATGATCCGCTCTACAGAAAGGCCCGCAAGTTCCCCTGCCCTGGCGGTCGCCCGGCGCTGCACGTCGGTAAAATAGGCCGGCACGGTGATGACCGCCCTGTCTATTTTTTCTTTTAGATAGGTTTCCGCACAACCTACAAGGTAACGCAGCAGTATGGCCTGTATATCTTCCGGGTCATATTCTTTTCCGTGGGCGCACAGCACCTCCCCACTTCCTGTAAGCCGCTTTACCTCTATGAAGGTACATTCAGGGCGGGTAAAGAGGTATTCCGCAGCCTCCTCGCCCACAAGGACATCGCCGTCCTCCCGTATATGCACCACCGAAGGGGTAATAAGTTTTCCCTGTGTATTAGGAATAACCTTTGGGGCGCCATCAACAATGCACGCTATCTCTGATGTGGATGTCCCCAAATCGATGCCAACAATTCTACTCATTACCGGTATTCTCCTTTTCTATATTTTCTTCATTCTGTGTTTTTTCCGAGTCTTCCATTTTTACATTTTCATCTTTATATGTCTTCTCTTTCAATTTCCATGTTTTCCTTTTCCGAGTCCACCTCACCCCTGCTCACCACGACGGATGCCTTGCGCAGCAGTCTTCCAAAATACACATACCCGCTTTGGAGCACCTTGATAATGTGTTCTTTTGGAAGCTCCGAGGCAACGGCGGATTGGACCGTATGCAGAGTCGGGTTCAGAAGCTGGCCAGCCTCTCCGAAGCGGGCGATTCCACAGTTTTCCAGGAGAATCCGCGAATTTTGCCATAAAAGACGACCCTGGTGCTCCAGTTCCGCGCTGCCGCTCTGCCCGGCATAGACGCAGAAATGTTCCAGCATGTCGCTTAAGCCAATCGCTGCTACCAACACCTGCTGGAGGCGGTCCCCCTCGGCTTTCAGGTTTTCCCTCAGTTCTCGTGCGTCCGCCTCCTTTGCAAGATCGTAGATCTCTTCCACCTGCAAAGACAGATCTAGCTGTCTCTTATTCAAGGCATCCAATAAAGCCCGGCCCTCCGCCAAAACTTCCATCAGTTCGTAACGGGGCAGGGGTTCCTGTTCCCCGGCCAGGAGTTTTTCTAACTCCGCTTCAAAATCCACCGTAAACCTCTCCCTAAAAACTGCTTCATCATAACGTAAAAACTTATAAAAGAAAATGCCTCTAAAGGAGAAGAAGCAAACCACAATTAAAATATCTCCTACGGCTATGAACCTCCTCTCGAATAATACAACGCTTACAAGATACCCCGTCGCAAATTTTGCGCGCAAACTTGTTCGCACCTTCAGGGTGGAGGAGGCTCATTTTTCGGACAAATTCCAGTTAAAATTTCTGTGGATCAAGTTTAGCGGACTATGGCCGGAAGGCTAGATTTGATAAGGGGGGCATAAGCCCCCCCTTGATTCGACACTCAACGCGCTTTGCGCGTTGAGTGTTTTACCGGCTATGGAAGCCGCCGGTGAGCTTTATGGGCTGGTAGTAGGAAGATTAGTTCCT
>JAITIR010000114.1 GCA_031279285.1 Spirochaetaceae bacterium
CGCCGTTTGCGCCTGAGCCTGAGCCATCATAAAACGTCCCGTCATCGACCGTCCCGCGTTGTCACCCTCGTCCTCGCACTGCCGCAGCTCGCTGTAGTACGCCAGGCGCTCTTCCAGCAGCCCCAAATCACGGCTAAATTCCATAAAATTAAGCAAGGCCTCCACCCCGGACGCGAGCGTTCCCTTGAAAGAGGGTATCTTTTCCGCCATTCTGTTGTACGCTTCGAGACCGGCAGCCCAGGCCGGGTCGTCCGCGTACAGTTTCGATAAATCCCACGTGTCATCCCGCGCCGCTTCGGAGCGCGGCGGTATTTTTTTGTCCTGCATGACACGATTCTACCGAATCCCCTGCCCTCCCCGCAAGCTGCCGAATTGCGCCACGTTAAATCTAACCATGGCGGAACGTTTAAGCCATGTAAAAATTTAACCAAAATAACCTAAGTTGTTATGCTACAAGAAATTAGGCAAAGAGTTAATTCTAAGCAGGATAAAGAGTTACGAAGAGATTGCGAGCATGATCCTAAATCAATTTATGCTCTTTTGCCGCCCGGCACAATTCTTTATTCCAATACTGGTTTGACAAATAGTTGCGGCGTACCTCAATGTCATCAATACGGCTGGAGCGGCGCTGTAAATGTTTAAAAGCTATGCTTATTGCGGTGTTTCTGTCAATTTCTGTAGAAACCGGCTGTTGCATGACTTTATAATTTACGAAAAATAAAAACGGAGCGCCGGGATCGGTTTCGCTCAACTGTCTGTCCTTGATGATTTCTTGCATACGATGTACGGCTTCTTCCGAACCATTTGTGCTCAGCTTTGAAAGGGCCAGGGACTGCCACGCGGTAATCATTCTGATCCAAAAATCTTTTTTTGAAATTTGCAGTATCTCGCACTGCGCAAAACCGCTGCTCCAGTCAGGCTGTTCCAGAAATAAAAAACCATCGTTTGACAGGGATGCAAGCATTGTATTCGATAGTTTGAGTGTTTTTTCATAATCGCCTGAAAAATATGCTGCTTCAATTTCAAAAAATAAACCATCACCGAAAATAAATTCCCTGTTTCCGGCCTTACCGTACAGGTACAATTCTGTCCTGAAAATCCATGCGCTGATGGTCTGTGCCCGGTTTGAATACGGATCTTCGCTGCAATGCTGATAGAGATCATTGAATATTTCCAGTGCCTTATCATAGTAGCCTGTTTCAAAACAGAATCTGCCCGAAAGGAATTTTGCGCGTATTGCCCATTTCCCCATCCCTGAAATACTGGCCACACGTTCCGACTGCTCTATAAGGCGTTGCGCCTTTGATATATTGCCAAAAACAAAATGGCATCCCGCGGCATAGTATGAAACAAGCGCCAGTTCAACATCGTTACCGTTACGTTCCGAAACTTCAATCGCAAATGAAATATAATCTATCGCAACGTTTAACTCGTTTTTCAAAAGATATATAAAAGCGAATGCGCGGTAAATCTGGGCCATACCGTACTTATACTGGCTGTTCTGGCAGATAAACATCGATTCTTTCATTTCTTCAAATGCCGTTGACGAGTCATGTGTTCCCATTTTGTAAAAGGCATTTATTGCCAAAATCTGCGCCTTATAGTTTGATATTTCCGTTTCCGGAACATGCAGTCCTGTAAATGTATCCCGTATCTCTGTTTCATTGCCGTAAAGCAGGCTTTTTGACGTTTTGTATATATAGTATAGCGCCGGAGAACAGTTTTCGCCGCATATTTTATCAAAACACTTTTCTTCAAGCGCCGTTTCAATATCGCGGCAGGTATTGTTTATAATATCCTGACGTATTGCCTCAAGTGCAAGGAGCGGGGATATTTCTCCGCCAAGACTGTAAAGCACCTTCAGCAGGTTAAAACACGGCTTTATTTTTCCTTTTGATGTGCAGGAGAGAAGCAGTCGTGCCGACATACTGCGTATGTACGAAGCGCGATCGCCCAATGAATTCTCTATTTCGTCAAAAAATCCGCTAATTTCACATTCAGGATCATACTTTGAACGTATGAGTCCATACTTTAAGAGGAGATCGAGTGAACGTTCTGTAGTAGCCGGATTTTTTCCTTCTTCCAGAAACAAATTTGAAAACATAAAAGGCGGAAAATACCGCCTGAGTATAGTACAGGCATAAACTATTTCCAAAAGGCTAATGTTTACGGAAACCGGCTGAAACACAGGCGTAAACTCCGGCTTCATACAGTTTATCACGGATGAAAACAATGCCATCCATTCTTTTGGCAATTCCTCCGAATTACACGATGCATACACCGTTATACTATTCTTCTCATAGTATGGCATAAAATCCAGTATAAGCTGCCTCATATTTGAGTCCGCATTTTGGATGTTTTCCAGAATAATTATACCGGATTTTTGTTCCGCGGAAACGGCGGCGTTGTATGCTTCCAACAGTATCTGAAAAAAAACCTTCGCTTTTTGCAGGGAATATCCGGAATACTCACTACGTATACGTTCTGCCGACAAAGCCTCGGATAGAGTATCTGTTTCTTTTGGCAGAGAAATATTTTTGCTTTCAAAAAATTGCCGCATATCCGGACTCAACGCGTCGGAAAAGCAGTTCAGCGCAAAACCCCATACTCCAAAACGTATGGTAAGCGGGATAGAAAAGTTTCCAAAATTGCGGCAATACCATTGTATAAAATCGCGTTTACCGATGAAATCTTTGCCGATAAGTATTCTGTTGCACTGTATGTTATATGTATCGAATAAATTAGTCATAAATTCCCGTATGGGATACTTATTTCTTATTCCCTCAAGCAGTTTTATACTTTTTAATTCCGCGATGTTTCCCGGCAGTAAAGGAGTTTTACCGTACGGCTCATTGAATTCTATAAAACTTTCGATGTTTTTTTGTATGGACTGCGTACACCAGATGCCGGTCCTGGTACGCACTGACGGAAGTACATTCAGGATTTCATTTATTCTGTCAATATCAACCAGTTCACTGATAATACATATATATCCGTACAATTCATGTTTTACCGTATCAAGGATACTTGTTAATCTTTCGATAATTGAGAGGATATCCAGCCAAAACCCAAAACTTTCTTCGTTAAACAGTGCTGTTATTATGTTATATTCATATTTTACATTCCCGCCATGAAGCCTTATGCTGTTTATGATCGAATATTCGAACTTTTTATAAATATCGGGACGTATACGGCGTAGTTGGGATTGATATTTTATGGAAAATGTTATCTGAATCATGAATAGTTTCCTACTAGATTATCGGCTTTTTTGCCGCCGGGGTTTACAGTAGAGATGAACGAATACAAAGAATTCTTACGCGGTGCGGCTTTAAGCGCGGGCTTTTCGTGCGCCAGGGTACTTTCCCCGTTTGAGCCTGTGGATTTCTGTGCCGGGGACATCAGTACAGTTCCGGAAAACTACAGGTCAGGCTCAAAATCGCTGTTGGTCTGTGCGCTACCTTACGGGAATCGTCACACAAACGCGATTCCACCATGCAGTTCAGATATAGTTCCGGGAGTGATCGCTCCATTTGCTCGTTTCAACTACTACCGCGAGGCGGTTAAGCGTATGAAAAGTCTGTCGGGCATTGTTCGCGCGCGCTATAGCGGTAAAAAAAGTGAGTACCGTATCTTGTGCAACTCGCCTGTTCCTGAAAAACCGCTTGCCGTAGCATGCGGTCTAGGCGCGGCAGGCAGAAACGGCCTAATCATCACCCGCGAATCAGGTTCGCTGTTTGTAATTGCGGCTATGACCTTACCGTATTTGCTGGAAACGGACCGGCCGTTTAGTCAGCCTCCGCAGAAAAATTGGCATGACGTCGAAGCGCCGCGGCAATTTCCGCTGTGCGGAAACTGCCGCGGCAAGGGACTGCCGGGAACACCGCCCTGTGTTGCTGCCTGCCCCACCGGCGCCGCGCTCGGAACCGGATACATAAACCTTGAAAAATGCATACAGTGGTACGCGTCAGGACACGGCGGGCCGGAGATTCCGGCGCCGGTGCTGGAAGTTTGGGGCAGCCGACTGTACGGCTGCACCTCGTGCCAGGACGCATGCGTCCACAATACCCGTCCCATCCAGGGCGTTCAAACTGACGAGGGAACGCTGCCCGAATTCATTGAGGTACGCGCCTTGTTAAAACTTTCCGACGGGGAAATACAAGCAATGTTCAAAGGCACGGCGATGGGGCTTTCATGGCTTGGCCCTAAGGCAATAAAGCGTAACGCGGAAGCGGTATTAAAATCCGCATCCGGCGCCATTGTTAATTGTTAATTGTTAATTGCCGTGTCAGCACAGTTGAAAGCCGGAAAAAATCTTCGCAGGCAAGGTTTTCGGCGCGTTCTGTGGGGTCAATGCCTGCCGTCCGCAAGAGTTCGACGCAAAGTTCCTCGGCTTTTATACTGCCGCTTGCCGCTTCTTTCTTGATGAATTTAAGCAGGTTGTTTTTAAGCGTTTTACGGCGTGAGGCAAACAGCGCGCGTACCATACGGTAAAAAAGCGGAGAGTAAACTTCACGGCTGGATGCCTCCTTCAACTCAAGGCAAAGCCCCTGTGAATCTACGTTGGGGACGGGATAAAAGCACTCACCTTTTAATAAAATGACAGGTTTTACCGAATAAACGGATGAACATAAGACTGAAAACGATGAATAATCCGGTGAACCAGGCTTTGCCGCCATACGCAGGGCTACTTCACGCTGAACCGTCACCACCATACGCTTAAAAAAAAGGCCGCTTTCGATAAAACTACCTATCAAACGTGCCGCTATGTTGTAGGGCAGGTTTCCGGCAAGAAATTCAGCGCCACCCCGCGCCCCTTCCCCTTTCCATGTTTCAAGCACGTCGCCTTCCACAAGCGAAAAATTTCTAGAGTCGGAAAAAAGTTCCGTTAAAATCCCGCAGAATCCCCTGTCGATCTCGAAGGCTTTTACCCGCGCGCCCATGTCAAGCAGGATGGCCGTCATTGCGCCGAGCCCCGCCCCTATCTCCCAGACTGAGGAACCTTCAGGCGGAGCCAGGGCGCAGGCCAGCTTCTCCCTGACCCTGCGTCGCACCAAAAAGTTCTGTCCAAATTTCTTTTGCGCGGCAAGTCCACGTTCCCGCAAGAAAACGTTTATAGCGGCAGGCGAGTCGTAGTCAAGCAAATTTCTCAAGATATAATCTCTTTATATGCATTATTTTACATACATATAATATAATTATTGGCACTACTATCAATACTATTGTACTAAATATGACATTAGAAAATAGAATATTTGGGAAACGTCCCGCAAAAGATACGATACGCTCAAGGATTCTGTAAACCAGTTCCAGCCCGCGTCCCAACAGCAAAGCCGGCAGAGGCGTCAGCTGCGGCGCCAAAAGATGTAGCGGCAGGTAGGCCATAGCCCCAATCATAAAGACCGTCGTAAGCGGTACCATAACGAGACCCGCCGCTATGCCGATTGGCCGCAGCGATCCGAAAAAAACTATACTGACCGACATTGTTGCCAAAAAGGCTCCCAGTGAAGCTGAAAGAGACGAACCTGCAAATTCGGGAACGTAGCCGCGGAACAGGCCCGCCGCACCCTGCCCCAGGCTGAGTATGCCGGCAAGCGCGAGGTAAGACAGGATGAACGAGACGGTATCTCCCGAATCCGGCTGCACAAATATCTGTATGATGAACGAAAAACCCAGCAGCAAGGCCGGGTTTACCGGAAAGGCACAGATTATCGCAATAGCTCCTAATACATACATTATCGCTGCACGTGTAAGAGAAGGCTGCGCTCCGACTAAAAAAACATACAGTAGGATAAATAACATCCCAATAAGGGCAGCTTTCTTCAGACCAAGCGGTTTTTTCAAGAAAAATGCTATTATCGACGACACTATCGCAAGATGCATCCCTGACAGGGCCAGTATGTACGAACAACCGGCGTTACGGTACTGTTCCGATAGTTCCCCGTCAAGGTTGTCCCGTATGCCGAGCAGCAACGCTAACGCAAGCCCTCCCCAGTCCCTGCCGCGCCCAGTCGCGTCTCCAGGTGAAAAAACGTCTATCAGCGCAAGCCGTATCCCGGTGCGCCACTGTTCAAAACGGGGCGGGGGATGGGTAACATGTACGGACCTTGCACGGAACATCGGCGTTTTACTGTGACTTGAAGCGTCCGTTTTTATAAAATTCCCTTCTATGTATATCTCGCTTCCCCTGCCGAATTCTTTAAGGCGCGGTATACTGCCCTCAGGAAAAAATACCATGACTTTCCCACGGGCGGAAACACGTAAACCACGCTTTCCGTGCGATGCGTTTAAGTTTAACAGCGCCATGCCGCGCCCGGAGGCCGTGTTCCTTGGATCGTCGATCAGTTTACCGCTCACTGCGACAATGTTGTCTGTCTCCAGACCGGGAAACAGGTAATAGCTGTAGTTCGCTGCCCCGCGGCAGGCTATACCCAGCGCAAAGCCTGCCGTAAAAAATATGCCGGCGATGAACATCTTTTTTATACAGCGTTCGTCTATTCCGGAAATACGGAGCGAATCTAACACGCACAGCAAACTCAATACAGTTGTGAGCAACAGCATGGCGGGCAACAAGACCTGAGCCGGATTGCCTCCGCCATAGGCGGGGGCAAAGCCGTAGTATGCGGCAAGTGAACCGGCAAACGCAAAAAAAGGTAATTTAGCGCCGACAAACGCGGCTTTAAAGTTTTGAATGTTGTTCATACATACTTAATTGTCGTCATCTTTAGTTTTGCTTTGCTCATCCCAATTAATCTTATCTTCGATGTGACGATCGTCATATTTTACAGGTTTATCTTCGCTGATTTCACCGACTCTACTTTCGTGGTAGTCAAAAGCATGGGCATGATCAGCGGCCAGGTTTTCCGCGCTATCATCCTTCTGAATTTCAGGATGCTCCTTATCGCCGCTGCCAATGGAAACAATATCGACATCATCAATAAGCATCCCGAACATTATGCTAAATATTTTGTTTTTTACACTCATCGGGATAAGATCCGCTTCTATATGAAGTGTCGATATTTTTTTTGTTTCGTTGTAGTCAACACTACGTACAACGCCGCTGATCGAAATCGGCGTTTTATCAATCGTAAACTGAACTACAACCCGGAAACCTGAAGGAGCCGTGCCTCCGGCCGTAACCGCACATCCGCAATCGGATATATCTTCCAGATAACATTTGATGCCGGGTGTCACTTCAGATTTTGATGAAGTCGAGCCCTCTTCGATACGGTAGAGTAGCGCGGCACGGTGTGTCTTGACCCGCAGGGACTTTCTGCTCTGTGTCCGTATCAGCTTATCAGAATGTGAAAGCGTTAGGAGCGGCGGATCATTGGTAAAGGTTTCGCCAATCACGTTCGTTTCAAAGCAGTAACCGGCGTCATTTTTCCGCCAGAAGTAAACTGACAAGAGTTTTTGTTTCCATATAAAATTCACTGGAAGCGCGGAACTGTCCGGACGCTCAATGCTAATGAAAGCTGCCTTGTTATTGACGATCTTGGATTTGAATACCCCGACGTTTGCGACAACAACCTGCACGGTTTGAAGCTCGCTGATGTTATGGCTGCTCTTTATACCGTTCCTGTAAATAGGGCGATCCAATTCCATTTTTTTACGGAAATCGTACAGTCTGGCAAGGAATTCCTGGTTATCGGGCAAAAATTCCGTTTTTTTCGCTTTTATCTCCTGTATGAAATTTTTTATGCAACGATCCATCTGAACCTGTGACCAAAAAAGCGCCGCCGGGTGTTCCAAACCCGAATGCTGTGCCAATCTCTTCATCAGTTTTATGTTTTTGTTACTAAAACCTGCTTCTTTGCCTTTTGCATAAAACTGCGTCCATGAAATATAGTTCTTTCCTTTATTTTTTCTGGCAATAAAAAAAATAAAGACAGCCATAGCCACAAAAATAATAGTAATGATTATTTTATCCACTGTATTAAACGCTCCCGCTGGTTCATTTTGTATTAAATTGATACACTTAACCGTGTACAAATTTTTATCCGGCTTATTTGGGCATCCGCTGTTTGTGCCGCTTGCGATCTATACCCTATTTTTCTTCCCGGATTCTTACTCCGTACAAACCCTTTTCACGCCTGCTTCAGAATCGACACTGCCATTTTCAGCATTTGATGAACTTTTTCAAATATTTGTGTTTTACATCCCGGCCCTTGCCCTCGTTTTATACTTCCTTTTTCAGTATACCCGGAACTTGCCGCTAAAAAAAAGGTATTCTTACGGCAGCGCGGGCGCATTAAAATTATACATTAACTATACCGCCTGTATCATCCTTTGTACCATTTGTCTCCTGTTGATAGGCGGCTTTACGATCATGGCCGAAACTGTTTTAACAAGAGCGGAAGACTTTCCAACCGCCTTCGCGCCGGTTGTGGAAGTTCCGGATGGAGTCTTTGCGGTTTTCGTTATGGTTCTGTCATGCATCGTCGCGGCATACCTTGAAGAGAGTTTTTTCCGCGCGTTGTTGTACAACCGACTGCTTGTCATGGGCCTGCAAAAAGTGACGGCCATACTTACCGCAAGCCTTCTATTCGCGTGCTGCCACGCCTGGCAGGGGTTCTGGGGGATGTCCGGCGCCTTTCTGTCCGGTGTTTTCCTCGGCTTCCTGTTTGACCGGCAAAAATCGCTAAACATTATCGCACTGGGCCATGCCCTGTACAACATTATCGTATACTTACTGCCCTTCTGATATACCCAGAACTTTTTCGCCAGTTGCAGCGGCAAAACCATTCTTAACAGTTATGAATACCGGCCAAATTCCACGGGTGTAAAGCGGTTTCGCGGGCGTATCAGTTCTTCCTGCGCGTCTATGATGCGCAACTCGCGTCCGCCCGTCCTGTACGTCGCTTCTAGTATGCCGTATATTGAGGCGGCGGTCTTTTCGAGTGCAGCCCTGATGCTGGAAGTTTCTAGATAGCCTGAAAGAAATATGGCGGAACACAGATCGCCCGTTCCGGAAACGGTATCGGCAAAATACAGCTCCGGCGTATCTACGCGCCACAACCTGTCGCCGTCCGACGCTACCATCGCCAGTGTACCGGGCGGTCCGTCCCGGTAGCTTGTAACGAGAATCACGGGGAGTCCTTTTTCATGTAGTATGCCGATTGCCTTTTTTACGCTTTCCGCGGAGACGACCTCTGTGCCACTCAGCAATTCAAGTTCAAACTGGTTGGGCGTTACTATATCGGCAAGCGGAAGCAGGCTGCCGCTGAAGATACCGGGAATATCGGAGTGGACGTAGAGCCCCCTACCCACATCCCCCATCACCGGATCACAGCAGTAAAGGGCCTTTGGATTCACTGTTTTTACCCTGCGGGCCACGCCGGCTACCGCAAGGCCAATATCGGCGCTGCCTAAATATCCTGACAGTAACGCGCCGCACCGCGACAGCGCTCCGCGTTCCTCTACGCCTCTAACCAAATCATCCACGAGTTTTGCCGGGAGCGCCTGCCCGCGCCACTCGCCGTAACCTGTGTGGTTGGAAAATTCAACTGTGTTTACGGGCCACACCTCGTGCCCCAAACGTTGCAACGGGAAAACGGCGGCTGAATTACCGACCGCCCCGTAGACAACATGCGATTGTATAGAAAGAATCGCCATTCATATACTCCTAAATTGAAAATAAGATTATTTAGTAAACAAGCCGAAACCTGTCTCCGTCAAATTTCGGTTGGAATGTAATAACAACCTGTTAGATATTACCATACAGATGCCACAACAAGAAGTCAATATTTCCCACGTATTTTTAGTGAGCGGCGAATAGTTGAAACGATTGCTACTTTTCCCTATTTTGCGGAATCACTACGCCCCAGGCTATAAACTCCGCCTCATTTTCCACATTGTTTTTCTCGATAGCCTCGTCCAGGGTTGCCGTTTCGGTATGGTAGGGCGCGCCCTTGTATAGGGCCGCCAGGTCTACCGCGTTGGCCATTTGAATAGTATCGCTGTCGAGAACGCGGTAGTAGATGCCGAAAAAAGGCAGTTTCCCGTCGCCCACGCCCCAGCCGTCAAGCCATTCCGGGGCGCAGTTCTCGATGTACTCGATTATTATCGCGCCCCGGTTTCTGTCGCCGTTGAAAATGTTAATTGCGCGGACGATTCCGGCGTAGCCGAAGCCCCAGCTTGCCTGTAGGCCGTCCTCGTCGTCCGCCTGACCGTATACCGTGTCGTCGTATAAAACGAGGTAATCGTCATCGCCAGGCAGGGTTTTGGTGTCATAAGTTTTTGAGACGCCGGGTGCAAAATCCGGGAAAATCAGGGTCGCGCGGGCCTTACTCTTTTCATCGTTCAGAAAGTCGCTCCATTTTATGATCCGGTAGCCGTCCAGCCTGCCGATTCCGGCGTAGTGGGAGTACCACACACCGGAGAAGGAGGACAGAAGTTTGCTAAAAACTGAGTTGCCGGGGCGGAGTATATCCGTCTGGTCCGCGCCGCCAAGCTGCCCATAGGTGTAGAGATCGCAGGCGGCAAGGATAAGAATCAGGGCAAGAAGGGGGAGTAATAATCTTTTCATGGCGGCTTTCCCTGCCATATCAGTGCGTTCCTTTGATAGCAGCAACGGGAAGAGATTGCTCCCCTCCCGCGCAGAACTCTTCAACTAATCCTGCCATCGCAGAATGGGATAGCCTTCACTCCCCATCTTCCATACATTGGTGAAGTCCCAGCCTAAGCCTGCGTAGACGGATTGAACTGGCTTTTTCGCGCTGTCCGCGCCGTCCTTGGCATCCGCTCCGGGATCCGGTTCTCGTGCTTCCGGGGAATTCGGGGGGTTGGGATCGGGACTAATCGTAATCACCATGCCGCTGAAAGCGGCATTATTTTCAAGGCCGCCGATGGGGGCATCCCCCACGACACGGTACACCCGGCTGAAACCTCCGGTTGAGGTAATCGACGGGTTAAGGGCGGCGCAGTTACGTACCGTCCCCGCGTTATACCCCGCTATGCCGCCCGCGCCTTGCTGAGACAAATTGCCTATCGCGCCGTTTGGCGCCCGCACGGTCAACGCCGCTGTTGAATAACAGCGGCGCGTTATCGCGTGTACCTGATTCTGCCCCACAATACCCCCGGCGTTTATCCGCCCCGACACCGTGCCCGATGACCAGCAATCTTCAATTGTGGAAGGATGGCCGCCAAGCTGCGAATTGTAGCCCGCTATGCCGCCAGTATAATCATAGCCCTCGCCCTCCGACGAAACGTCACCTGAGAAATAACACCGCGCCACCACGGCCCCATAGTAATTGTAGCCGACGATACCGCCGACATAAGGCCAACTTCCGGAAGGCCCGTTGGTCTTAACGTCCCCTGTGGCATAACAGCGTACAATGCGGGTGGGGCCCGTAACGGTAGAATCGTCCGGTGCCCCGGCAAGACTGTCGTAACCGTCGCCGTCCCCGCAGATTGTCCCCGCGATACCACCGGCAAAAGACCAGTAACCGCCGCCCCCCGCGCTCACGTTTCCAGTTGACCAGCAGTCTTCGATCCTGCCACTATAGTACGTCTTAAAGCCGTAGCAGGAACCTCCGGCTATGCCTCCCGCAAACACATTAGTCGCAGAGCCGTCTGTTTCGCCTGAAACGTTCCCTGTGTTGCTACAGTTGACAATGGAACTCCCCGCAAAGGGCGCGCCCTGGATCACATTGGGATAATAAGTCCCCCGCGTCAGGGCGTTCCGATCAAATATGCCGACAAGCCCTCCCGCATAGTTGTAGGCCCCGTTCCCGGCCTTGCCGAAGGCGTAAATATCCGCGTCATTCGAACTGTTTCGCAATGCCGAGGCAATAAGCGCGCCGGCGATGCCTCCAACGTACACGGGCCCCTTTGAATCCCCAGCATAGTCGTTGGAGAAAGAAAGACTCCCCTTCACCGTGATGCCGCTCAATTCCGTATATTCCCCGGCGCAGCCCGCGAGAGCCCCGACATAATACTCCCCCTTTTTTGTGATGGAATGATCGAGTCCCGTTATGACGGTAATATTCTTCACAAGCGCCTTGATCTCCGCGCTCCCCTTGGTATAACCGAAGACCCCCAGGTACACGGCGGGCTTTGCATCGCTGCCATTCACAAAAGCGGAACCGGCTATGCTGCTGAGCGTGATGGTATGACCCGCGCCGTCAAAATTCCCGGTAAAGGCGTTCTCTTCGTTGGGGCCGATGGGTGTCCATCCAGCCAGCTCCAGATCGGCGGCAAGGGCATAGTTTCCCGCCAGGGGGTACTCATCATCAATGCCTATCTTTGCCAGATCCCCCGCCGTTCCGATGCTTACCGTGGCGTCCGACAGGCGGCGCACCGTGACGCTGTACGTCCTTTTCGTACCATCCTCCGCATTAACCGTAAGGCTGATCTTGTTACTGCCGGTAACTATGGGTAGTGGTACGCCGTTTGGGTAACTCACCTGCGCCTTGCTTGAAACGGCAAGCGTTACCTTGATGGTTTCCACCCGGTGATTTACCGTCACCGTGTACGCCGTTATATTCGGGCTGAAAGTGGGCCGCAAATTCCCCGCGCTGACCGAAAGTGAATAGGGTGTTGCGTTTGAGTCGAGGGTAACGTTGGGATTGTCGCCCCCCCTTGGTTGTTCACAGCCCGCAAAAAAGATCAGAATAAACGTAAAGGCCAGAATCCCGGCCCGCCATCGAAAAAAACATCGTGTCATCATGGACTATTACTCCTCCAGCGGGCCCGTATGTTCCGTTACGTACTCTTCGTAAGCCGGAGTGCTACCCGAAAGACCGATTTTGAACTTGTTTTTCCATGTGTCATCGTAGCCTTCCGCACCGGTTGGTATCTTGATCGTAACACTCTTGCCATAGACCGTTTCCGACACAATGGCTGCCGGAGTACCGAACATACCCGTACCGGCCCCTCCTCCCAGGGATGGCGCAGGGGACCCCAAGGTAAGGGTCAGAGCCTTTTGCCCGCCGGTACCCTCAAAAAGGCACGTACCAAGATGTACAGCCTTGGGGACAAAAAGGGTTTGCAGGGCGGTACAATTTCGAAAAGCCTCGTTCCCGATTTGTTCCGCATTGGGAAGGTTGACCGCCTGTAACGCGGTGCAGCCCCTAAAAACCGTATATTCAAGGGTGATAAGCGATTCGATGCTGAGGGTTGAGAGGGCGGTACAGTAAGCGAAGGCGTACCTTCCGATGGTTTGCGCACCAGGGAATTCCACCGTGGTCAGTGTCGTGTTTTTCACCGAAAAGGTGGCGGCGTTAAAGGCGAACTCGCCTACCGTTACGATGTTTTCACCACGTATTTCTTTCAGGGCGGTAAAATACCTGAACAGCGCCCCCGGTCCCGCCGCCGGGGTCGTTCCCGCCTTGATGCTCTCCGCCGCGTCGGGCAGGGTCAGTGAGCTTATGTAAGCCTCGCCCGTGTCGGCCGCGCCTGGGTCGAATTCCCTTACGCCTTTGGCGTTGACGCTCATCGTACAGGCGGAAAGGTCAAGTTTTACGTACTTGGCGCTCTCTTGTATCGCTTCAAGAAGATCCCCCCAGCCGTTCCCGTCCGCATCATCAAGAAAGAGACCTACTGGAAGGGGAATGGGATCGTCAACCGTGCCCTCTTCGCCCCCCGTGGGGTCGGCAAGGTAGGAGGCGGCCCCGGCAACATCGACCCAGACACCCCTCACAGTAACGGTGTACTCCGCAGTAGAGCCGTCTTTCGCCGTTACCGTGTACGTTACCGGAACGCTAAAGTCCCGCGCCTCACCGGAGGGGGGCTCCACCTGTGCGCCGGGGGAAACCGTTATGGTGGGGATCAGCCCCTCAAGCGGCGTGAACGGTGGAACCGCCACGGCAATCTCCGCCTCCCCGATAGTCCCCACCGCGGCGGGACTCTCGAAGCTGAACGCGGTAATGGCCTTCCCTGGGGCATTGTTTTTCTTGTTCTCGTCGGATGTACCCGGCACATCCGACGACGCGGATGGTCCCGAATTATCGCAGCCCGCGATCAGATAAAAGATAAAAAATAAAAGATAAAAGATAGGCGGTAAGCCCCGCATCTTTCGTGTCCTATCTTTTCGTGTTGTTGTTTCTGTTTTCATAACCCTTCTCCTATTCCTTCTCCTATTCCTTGTCTATTCTTCCTCCCAGTCAAGAACGGGGTACCCGTCCCCGCCCATTTTCCACACCCCGGCAAAGTCCCAGCCCATAGCGGTAAAGGCCGCCTCATCGGGTTTCGCGGCGCAGTCGGCCCCGTCCATGCCGCCGGCGGTTTTTTCCATCGCGGGCGGATCCGGCGTAGTGGCGTTATGCTTGGTGATGGTGATGGTC
>JAITIR010000118.1 GCA_031279285.1 Spirochaetaceae bacterium
TGGACGATGCCGATTAAGAACTGGGGCTTAGCGCTTAATCAGTTCGCTATTGAGTTTGGAAAAGAACGGGTTCCGTTCTGATGATACTTTGCCAATTACACAAAAAATCTGATAGGCTCTGGTCAAATGACTATCTTGAGCAGCTGCTCTTTTCAATCCCAATTAGCCTCGGATTCCTCTTAATTTATATGCGCTAGCCCTGGCGCTCGCATTGCCTAATAATTAATCTAGTCGAAAGGGGACGGCTGCCCGGAAACAAAAACCTGGTTGAAATCAGGCGGCTCCGGCCCGACCAGCCTCCTGACAGGAGGGCTGTTTCTCGTTGTTCTTTATCCCCGTTTATTCGCAGTGGGGTCTAATACCCCGCCTACCATTCCTTATCGGGTTAGGCAGGCTGCAAAACGTCAGGCAAAACAGTTTAACGCTGTTTTGTGGCGGGGCGGTTCATTTTTAGGTATCACGGGGTGTCGATCACCTTTTTATCTTACCGGGCCGATACCTGAGCCTGTTCCAAAACTAATCAAGTGTGCGCTAAACGGTCTCGGCTTTAGTCAGGAGCACGGTGCGAACCTTCGGTTCGATGGAACAGGCTGGAGCCGTTAGCGGAGCTGTTAGCGGAGCTGTTAGCTCTTGCAGTTTTTGTGGCTTAAAAGCCGGGCTAAAGCCGTACTTTAGCCTTGCAAAACTGCGTTTTTTAGAGGTTGCCGGCCTTGCAAAGCTTGTCTCCCCAAAACTGAAGTTTTGGAACAACCACACCTGAATGAGAAACTAAGGGAGCGTTCTGACGAAAAGGGCTCAGCATGAAACCCCTCGCATAGTTTTGCCTGCCTGGGAGCCTGCTATCCGCGCCGGGAAATTAGGAATATACTGAACGGGATGCTCAGGTTTATCATTTTTCTGTATGACAGCGTCCGTTTTTTTCTGCTGTTCTTTTTGTTGGCAAAAGCCCAGTTTAATATCCAGGATAACTATTTTGTATCCGGTTTCCTGTACGCGGCCCCGCTTGCGCTTTTTCCGCTTATGGCTTTTTTCTTGTGGCTGGACAACAAGAAGTACAGGCTATTTGCCTGGCTCTATGCGTCCGGGAAGGTGATAAGCGTCTGCGCCATTGTTGTTTCCGTGGTTCCGGGGATCGATAGCTTTATCACGGTTTTTTTACTGTCGGACACCAAAAAAATTTTTACAAATTTGCTTGTCCCATTTTTCGCATTGGCGGATTTTATTTTTTTGATACCGGTTGTTGTTTCATTTAAAAACGAAATTTCAATGAAAAATGAAGACTGAAGACGCGGATTCTCCGATGCTGGCCCAGTATCGGCGGATCAAAAAGGAGCATCAGGGTGATGTCCTTTTTTTCCGGCTGGGCGATTTTTATGAGATGTTTGCCGAGGACGCGCTGGAAATTTCCGCGTTGCTGAACCTCACGCTGACTCACCGCAACGGGTTGCCGATGTGCGGCGTCCCCTACCATGCAGCCCGCTCGTACATAGCGCGCCTCCTCAAGCACGGTAAAAAGATCGCGATCTGCGAGCAGGTCGGCGAGCCCGCCAAAGGAAAAACGCTGATCGAGCGGGATGTTGTCGAGGTGATAAGCCCAGGAACCACGGTAGATGAGGAATTCCTTGAGCGGGGCAGTGCAAACTACCTTTCCTGTGTTTTCGGGGCGGAAACGAGACTTGCGTTCGCGTACATTGACCTTTCAACCGGCGAATTCCGCGCTGCATCCTTCCCGTGGGAGGACTCCGTATCCCGCCTCCGTCAGGAACTGGAACGCCTTGACATAAAAGAAATCGTTGTTGAAGAGGCGCTGCTACGTGAAAAACCGCTTATCGCGCGTTCCCTTGGCGAGCAGCGCGGTGTCGTTGTGAACCGCTGGGCGGACTGGCTGTTTGACGCCGGGCGGAGCGCGGAACGGCTCCACCAGCAGTTTGGACACGACTTTGCCGGTGAACTTGGCAAAATCCAGCTTGCGCCGGAATTTATAGCGGCGGGAGCACTGCTTTCCTACCTGGACGAGGCGGCGAAGACCCGCATCCCCCATATACGCCGCCTGCGCCTATATAGCGAGGAGGACTATGTCTGGATTGACGAGGCAAGCCGCCGCAACCTGGAGCTTCTCCGTAACCTGCGGGATGGTGGGGTCCACTTTTCACTGCTTGAAACACTGGACGAGACAAAGACGGCCATGGGACGGCGCCTGCTGAAACACCGGGTGGCCCACCCGTTGCGCGACACAGACCGGATCGAAAAGCGCCTGGACATGGTGGACATCTTTTACCATGACCAAAAGACGTTGTCGATCCTGCGCGGACTTTTGTCAGGGATGCCAGATTTCGAACGCCTCTCTTCCAGAATTGCGATGGACCGCGCCCACGGCAAGGATATGCTGGCGCTAAAAAATGCACTTTCCTCACTGGAAAAATGCTGCCGGATGCTTGACGAGGCGCAAAAGACGGGCGAGTGGGCGCGCAAGGAGCTACAGTTCGAGTCTGAGGAGGCCGTTTCGTTCGATAAAACGGCATTTTCGCGGCTTACGGCGCTGAAAGAAACGCTGGAAAGGGCTATATGCGACGATCCATCGACGCTTCTGACGGAGGGAAAGCTGGTACGCGCCGGTTTTAACGCGGAACTGGACGCGCTGCACGATCTCCGGGACAACGGACGGGCGCTTCTGGAGGCATACCTTGAGGAGGAACGGCAAAAGACCGGTATTCCAAACTTGAAAATACGCTACAATCGGCTTCTCGGTTACTATTTTGAGGTTGCCGTGAACCAGCTTTCAAAGGTACCGCCTTACTTTATCAAGCGGCAGGGGCTAGTATCCGGCGAACGCTTTACAACAAACAGGCTGGCAGCCCTTGAATCCGATATAAACGGCGCGTCCGACAAGATAATCGAGCTTGAAAAGAAGCTGTTCCTTGCCCTGCGCGAGGAGGCGAAGGGGCTTTTGGCCGAGTTGGGGGCTGCGGCAAAACGGATAGCGGAGTTGGACACGGCACAGTCGCTCGCCCGCGTGGCGGCGGCGCGTGTGTGGGCAAGGCCCTTCGTGGACAAGCTCGCCCGACTCAACATCGTTGAGGGGCGGCACCCCGTTGTGGAGGCGAATCTTGCCCGCGGGGAATTCATACCGAATGACATTATGCTGGACTCAAGGCCGGAAGGCCCGTCAGGGCCGGCCTTCGCACTGATAACCGGCCCCAACATGGCGGGGAAGTCGACTTATTTGCGCCAGGCGGCGCTTATCACGATAATGGCGCAGATCGGCAGCTTCGTGCCGGCCCGGACCGCCGAAATAGGGGTGGCGGACAGAATCTACTGCCGGGTCGGGGCCTCGGACAACCTGGCGCGCGGTGAATCGACCTTCCTCACCGAGATGCTGGAGACGGCGGCAATTCTCAATTCGGCGACTGAACAGAGCCTTGTGATAATGGACGAGGTGGGGCGCGGCACCGGCACGCGGGATGGGTTTGCTATAGCGCAGGCGGTGAGTGAATATCTGCTCGACACGGTGCGCTGCCGCACGCTCTTTGCCACGCACTACCATGAGCTTGCCGCGATCCAACACCCGCGCCTTGCGAACCGTTCTCTTCTTGTAGAAGAGGACGGCGGAGAAATCATCTTCCGTCGACGCTTAATCGAAGGCGCCGCCGCCGAATCGTACGGCCTTCATGTAGCGAATCTTGCCGGTGTACCGGGGGAGGTTCTTGAACGGGCGGAGTCGATCATGCAGACGCTGAAATCCGGCGCTTCGCCGCTGCCGCCTGACGGGGCACAGCCCGCCGCCTACGAGGCATCACCCGACAGGACGTTGCGTGCCGCTGACAGGATGCCGCCTGACGCCGCCGTTACGCGGGCCGGCGGGGAGTCTGTGTTGGATGATCTCGCGAAACTGGATGTGAACATGACAAGCCCGCTCGAAGCGCTTAACATCATTTGCCGCTGGAAGGCTCTGCTGGACAAGGCGCCTGAGTATACCAAACAGAAAAAACCGGCCAGGCAACAGCCTGATCAAAAAAAAGATGAAGGCGCCACCTCTCCGCAGCCCGGCCTGTTCGACACCGACTCAATGCTTGCACGTTGACGGCTCAACGTTTGCGCCTTTAGTTACGGAGTTTGTGGTAAGCAAGCCTGTAGTGTAGGGGCGTCTTGTCTACAGGCGCAGACCGGCTTGCCCTGAGGCGGCTTAGGAACAGTTCCTTATGGCAGAGTCTGGATGAGTTTTGCGACACGGGACGTGGCGGCGTCTCCCAGCCTGGGATATATGGGGAAAAGCGCGGTTCGCAGGCTTACCGAGCAGGCGGCGGGGCACTTGTCCTGTTTGGCCAGTCCCAGCGCCGCCGGTGTCCTGGTAAAGGCGCTTTCAACAGCAATTTCTTTCCGTTTCGCGTAAGTTGTAACATCCTTCATTCCCGTTTCAAGGACGAGCGTAAAGGCATAGTTGTTGTATTCAAAGTTTTCAGGGCAAGCAAACATTTTGTGACGGCCCTGCCGCATGGCGGACTGTGTGTACAACTCGGCGATCCTTGCCCGTTTTTGCAGATTTCTTTCTGTTTCCCTGAACTGAACCAGAGCCATCGCGGCGTTCATGTCCGGTAAGCCGTACTCCGGCGGTAAGGGGCCGGCGTTGCGAAGCGCCGCCGCGTTGCGCCGCTCTGAAGCGTAAAGCAGTGCGCCGCCGCCGCTTGTAAGCATGTCCCGTTCTTCCAGGCCGAGTATCGTAAAGGCGCCGTAGGAACCGGCCTTTCTTTCACCAAGGCCGCTCATATAGGCGGCGGAACAATCCTCAATGACCGGTATCCCCAGCGCCGCTATCCCTTCCATGTCCGGCATGAAGCCAAGGGTGTGGTGCAGCACGGCGACCCGTACCGGTTCGCCGGAAGCGGCGGTGTCCGTAACGGCCGCTCCTATAGTTTCTGAGTTCATACAGGCGCTTGCCGCGACTGTATCGCAAAAAACCGCCGTCAATCCCAGGTCTTCAATCACCCTGACATAGTATGCGGGCGACAGCGCGGAGATTGCCACGCCGGAACGCGGCGGTATGTCAAACAGTTTTAGCGCAAAAAACAGAGCAATGGCGGGGCTGCGTAGCGCAAGGCAGTAATCAAAATGCAGGTATTCCTTCGCAACATGTATAAGGCGCTCGGCTTGTTCGCCTGGACCTATCTTTTCCTCCACAAGCACGGTAAGTACGGCATCCATCTCCTTACGCCTTATTGTCGGGGAACAAACTTCTATAAGCATGTCTTGTTATACAACAAAGCCCCCGCTTTCTCAACCCAGCGGATCAACGCCCTACCCGGCATAGATAAGATCAACAATATTGAATATTCTCTTAAATCATGGTAGCCTATACAAGGTTATGTCATTAAACCCGGCCCTTACGCCGGATCGAGGTATAAAAAATGGCTGAGATAATAAATTTTGAAAACGAACTTTCCGGTAATATAAATAAAGCTCAGGATATTATCTGGGATGCGTGGGATAATGACGATCCTGACGAACGCCTCAACCTGGCAAAGAAAGCGCTGGAAATTGATCCTGACTGTGCCGACGCCTATAACGTGCTTGGGTACGATGAGAAAAATAAGGATAAACAACTTGAATATTTTGAGTTGGCTATCAAGAGCTTTAAAGACCGGCATAATCAAAAATTTTTTGATGAAACCAAAGGTTATTTCTGGGAAGCACTGGAAACCAGACCCTTTATGCGCGGTCTACAGGGTTATGGTAAGAGCCTTTGGGACAACGGCAGAACAAAAGAAGCGATAGAAACATACAGTTATATGCTGACCTTGAACCCTAATGATAATCAGGGAATTCGTTACATTCTTATCTCATGGCTTTTTACAGTTCATGATCTAAAAGGCGTCCGGAAACTTCTTAAAACCTATAAAAGCGATGTATCGGCTTGCATGATGTTTTCCGTCCTTTTGTCAAAAATTCTGGAAAAGAAAAACGAAAATCTCATACAAAAATATTATGATGCCGCCGTAAGCGCAAATGGATACGTTGTCCCCTACCTGCTAAAAAAGAAAAGAAAACCGGCAAACTATCCAGATATGTACAGTTTTGGAAGCAAAGAGGAGGCCATAATTTATGTGTATGATGAGTGTGGCAAGGCCGCCTGGGAAGCCTGCCCGGAAGCGCTTAAGGTTTTGGCAGAGATAGCCCAAAAAAAGAAATGAACCCCCTAGAAGAGTACCGGAACTCCTTAACAGACCCCGCTCCGAAAAACAGGCAGGCGGAGGCTATACCCCGCCCGCCCAAGCAATTCCAATTTCTGTGCTGCGCCTAGCTTTTCAGGATGGCCAGCGCCTCGTCACGGTAGCAGTCCATGATGTACGGGATGCCTGTTACCCGCACGCACTCTTCCGTAAGGGACATGAGGTCCTGACGGCCCAGCGCTGAGATGCGGAAGCGCCGTGCGCCGGCCATCAGTTGTTGCAGGCCGACCCGGAGTTTGTCCGCGTAGCTGTATATGCCGATTGCGCCGAGCGGGATACGGCCGATTTCCGCGGCGCCGACGAGGTCTTTGACGCGCTCGTAGTTGACAAATATTTCTTCCGGCGTGGAGCCGAAAGCGGCGACGCTTTTGGGAAGATTTCCGTCCTTGAGCCACCGCCCGATATTTTTGCCCACCATGCCGGGGATCATAAGCGCCCGGCCCATGCAGACCGCCTTGACGAAAGGGGCGCCCAGGGCGAGGGCCTTGAATATGTGATCCTCCGTGCTAAAACCGCCGGCTAAGGCCAGGTCCGGAACCCGCTCTCCCCTTGCGGCGAGGACGGAGGCGTACTCGTAGGCGGCGCTGTGCAGGTACAGCGAGGGAACACCCCACTCCTCCATCATGCGCCAGGGACTCATCCCCGTTCCGCCGGACGCTCCGTCTATAGTCAGCAGGTCGATTTTTGCCCGTGAACAGTACTTAACCGCCTGGGCCAGCTCTTTCAGGCTGTATGCGCCCGTTTTCAGCGTGATCCGTTTGTAGCCCAGCGCGCGTAGCCGTTCTACCTCACCGATGAAGCCTTCCTCCGAGACAAAACCGAGA
>JAITIR010000013.1 GCA_031279285.1 Spirochaetaceae bacterium
TAACGTTCCGGCTGTATATGACGTTCCAGCCCGCCCGTAAAGCGTTGCGTAGCAACGCGGCGGGCTGGAATGTGGGTGAGGGAGGCGTGGGAACGAAGTGACCTAGCCGACCGAACCCCGAGCCGCCTACCGGCGGCGAAGCATATACAGACCTGTTATGCGCAGTACCATTTTATTTATTCAATTTTATATTCTACTTTTATTTCTGTAGTTATTTCCAGTTCACCAGTTGGTATATTTGAATATCCGTCACTGGATGAAACTGCTCTCGAATACATTGTATTTGATTGCGAGAGTATTGTATTTCTATTATTTGATTCACTTATATTTTGAACGCCGGTAATTCTCTTTCCAGATAATGAAGCATATTGTTCAGCCTTGTCAAGTGTTTTTTGAAATGCCAACTCACGCGATTGACGGAATAATTCTACTTTCTCTTTAATGTCAAACCTTATATCACGTATTGATATATTATCTATTAAAACCATTTTATCCAAAATTGCCGATAATTTTTTTGAATTATTCTTTATATCATCAATTGTTACAATAATAGTTTGTTCTGCCCGTTGGCCTACATAAACCATAGTCCCGTCTTTATATTGATTTTCTACCCCATAACCCAATGAGATTGTTTTAATATTATTATCAATAATATTTTCTTCTTTTAGAATACCCAATGCATTTTGTACACTTGTACTCACTGCATTTCTTGCTTGTTCCGTTGTTGGTGAAACATTTTTGAAATACAAATGAATTTGTACCATGTCGGGTGATGCCATAACTGTTCCAATTCCTGAAACAGAAATAATTCCCTGATTATCTTTAAGAGTATTACAACCAATAGCAAAAATCGAGAAAACGAACATCAAGACATTATTGAAGATTACTTTAAAATTCATATTTTCCTCCAACATTTCCATTTTACTAACCCATCATAATGCTTTAAATTATACAACCTATTTTTGAGAAAAATTTTAAAATGGTATTTCGCATAACAGCCGCATAGTCGCAAACAAGTTTGCGGGTAAACGCAAAGGTGTCGGACACCTTTTTTCTATACACTGTCAGCGGCCTTTTTGAAAACCGCCACGCCGTTGTGTCCACCAAAACCTAGACTGCCGGAGGCGGCAGCGTTTATCACGCCAAACTGCGCCGTGTTGGGAACATAATCCAGATCACATTCAGGGTCGGGATCCTCAAGATTTATTGTAGGTGGAAAGAAACCCTCACGGATCGCTAGAATGCAGGCTACCGCCTCAATACCGCCGCCGCCGGCGACGCAGTGCCCGGTCATGCTCTTTGTGCTGGAAATTTTTAATTTGTACGCATGTTCGCCAAACGCGGCCTTTATCATCTTCGTCTCCACCACATCGTTTATCCTTGTCGAAGTCCCGTGCGCGTTGTAGTACTGAATATCTTCCGGCTTGAGGCCGGCGTCCGCAAGAGCGAGCCGCATCGCCCTGGCCCCGCCCTCGCCGGAAGACTCAGGCGCCGTGATATGGAAGGCGTCCGCCGTCCCGCCGTAGCCCGCAAACTCGGCAAGGACTGGCTGACCGCGCCCTTTCGCGTGCTCCTCGCTCTCGAACACAAGGATGCCCGCACCCTCACCCAGGATAAAGCCGTCCCTTCCTGAGTCAAATGGGCGGCTTGCTCTTTCCGGCTCATCGTTGCGGCAGGTCGAAAGAGCCTGTAAACGTTCAAAACCGCCGATAGCGAAAGACGTGATGCAGGCCTCCGTCCCGCCAGACACGACGACATCGCAGCGTCCTGAGCGGATAAGGTCGAGAGCCTGACCCAGAGCGTCCGTTCCCGAAGCACAGGCGGTAACCTGCGTGTAGGCCGGCCCCTTGAGGCCATAAACAAGCGAAATATTGCCGGCGCCCTCGTTGTTTATCATCAGCGGCACGGTAAGCGGCAGCATACGGTCAGGCCCCGCGTCAAACAATTTCTTGAACGATTCGGTAACAACCTCAAAACCGCCAATCCCGTTTCCCAGCGCAACGCCGCAACGTTCCGGTTCGCAGTTTACCTTCCTCGACGCATCAAGCAGGCCCGCCTGCGTCAGCGCCTGATACGCGCCCGCGACGGCAAACTGGGTAAACCGCGCCATCTTGCGCGCATCCTTCCCATCAATCCAGACAGAGGGGTCAAAATCCTTCACCTCACCAGCAATCTTTACCTTGTGAAGCGCCGCGTCAAACCGCGTAATCCTGCAAACACCGCTCTTCCCCGCCTTTAGGGCCGCGGAAAATTCATCAATTGATTTGGCGATGGGCGAAATCACCCCCATCCCCGTAACAACAACCTTTTTCATCAAGCACTCCATAAAATATCAATTAATTAGGAGGGGGAGGTCTCCCCCTACGGGCGCACACGGTTGCGCCCTACCCCCTCTACGGCACACCGCGCCACAGGGACTGTGTATTCTCTACATAAACATTCCGCCGTCAACGGTGAGTACCTGCCCAGTTATATAGGCCGATTCGTCCGACGCGAGAAACAGCGCTGCCAGAGCTATATCTTCGGTAGAACCCATCCGTTTAAGCGGAATCAGGTGCAACATCTTTTCCTTAGCCTCGTCCGTCATCGCGCCGGTCATGTCGGTGGCGATAAACCCGGGCGCTATAGCGTTTACCCGCACACCGCGCGAGGCCGCCTCCTGCGCCAAACTCTTTGTAATGCCGATCACACCCGCCTTCGCAGCGGCATAGTTGGCCTGCCCGCTGTTGCCGTGGATACCGACAACGCTCGCCATGTTGATTATCGAACCTCGCCGCTCCCGTATCATCGCGCGTCCCAGCGTACGGGCTATGATGAACGGCGCGCTTAGATTCACGTCCAGCACCTTCTGAAAGTCGGCAAGACTCATCCTGAAAGAAAGGTTATCCCGCGTGATACCCGCGTTATTTACCAGAATATCAAAACCCCCCGCGCCTTTTATTAGCCCCTCTGTAAGTTCTTCAACTTTTTCCAAATCGCCCAAATCGGCGGATACCCAGTGTAGCCGCCCCCCCGCCTCCGCAAGCCGCACGGCAAGGTCAGCCGTCTCCCTGGTCCCGATGCCCCAAACTTCCGCGCCTTCCGCGATAAAACGGTCCGCAATCGCCTTTCCAATCCCCCGCGAAGCCCCGGTAACAAGGGCTTTTTTACCCTTTAAACGCATCGAATCCTCCATCATGCACGGTGATTCACCTTACCGCGCGTCTTATAAGCTTCTTTTTTGCGCCCAACTGCATGACAAAAATTGAATAAATGTCATAATAATAACAGTAGTTACAGCAAAAATAATTGTCAAGACGCCCTGGGCGTCCGGCAGCAATTCCAATTTCAAACTAAAAACCAGCGCTATTTACCGCTTAAATTGGCAAAGCGCGGCCCTTGTCAGCGGCTCAATGCTAGGCCTTGAGCTTGTGGGTTGCTACGCAAATCCCAGAACGTATCGACAATGAAGCCCCTTTACAGAGTTTTCAAACGCCCGCTAACACATAAAAACTACGTATACCCGCCGTCCGCCTTTGTAAATGGCATCGGCGGTTTCCAGATCGTACCGAGCATATTCAAGCAAATGGTTGAACTTCTCTTCCTGTATTATTGCCGGGCTCCGGAACTGCGGGAGAATTGCCTAAACAAGGCTGCCTCCAGTGCCGAAATTTTAGTGAGGCCATTTTTCGGAGGCTGACGGAACGGCTCCGGTAATCCAAAGTGAACACGGATTGTCATTCTTGAGGAGGCAGGGCAGTGTTGAGTCAAGCCCTATTTAGTCCGTCTGATTTTTTAATTGCAGGTAACTCGTCCGTTTCATACACAGGGTATGTAATTCAGGATGCTCCTTGTATGACGGCGGAATCATCAAACAAACCCGATTTTTCAGAATACCTCGCGACCCTGGACGAAAAGGCTGTCGCTATGGATAGTCACGCTGTTAGTGACGAGTCCTCAGCAACGGCGGAAAGTACAGCCGGTACGGACGAGGATAAGACTCTCACTGCGGCGGAAAGCGCGGCGGGAGGGGTATTCCCGGCGCCGTCTATGGGCGCGCCCATAGACGGCGGGAAAGCGGACGGCGAGGAAGCTGCCCCTGCCGAAAGCGGCAGGGGCATGAACGTGGAATCGGCGGACGGAACGACGGAGGCTTTGAGCGGCGCCGCAAACAATGTTTTAACGGAAGAACCCGGAAAAAGTCCGGCCTTGCGCCTGGCGGAAGCCGCGGCCATGATGGACGGCGAAGGCGAGGCAACGTCGCATCCGGCGGATGCGGAAAAAAACGGGGCAGCGGGTGATTTTAAAGCGATTCCGCCGGACAAACATGGAAAGCCTTTCAACACGCCGGAAGACGGCGACGGGATCAAGCCATCTAATGTTAACGAATGGGTATACGTTGACAAAAACCCGCCGGAGCTTGATGAACAGTTAGCTGCCGATCGGGAGGATACCGTCCCCACCGAACCCGCCGTTGGTACAACAAAAATTTCCGCCGACAGCAAGGCAAGCGAAGCGGCGGACTTAACATTGAACAGTTCCACCGTTTTGTCCCGCGCCGCCGCGCCATTAGGCGCACCTAATGGCGGTGAAAAAAACGGAGGCGCGCAGGCTGACGGCGAAAAAAAATCCCAGTCAGGGCGGACCAGGCGTAACACGGCAGCGGAACGGGTAGGAAGCGTAGCGTCAGCGGAGCGAAGCGGTAATGTAGGCGGTACGTCGCGGGGGGCCGAGAATCAGGGACCCCGGCAGGTAAGCGCCGCCCCGGAAGCGGAGATCAAGGTGAATCTTCCAGGCGCGGAATCGGGCGGGGGCGGAAGAGAAGGCGCAGCCGGCGGCGCTAAACCTGCCGTCTCGTTCGAAACTTTTCTTGCCCGCGAACTTCAACAAAACCTGAACGGCGACATTGTACGGCAGGCGCAGGTACTACTCCGCGAAGGCGGCGAGGGGACGATACGGCTTTCCCTCAAACCGGAATCGCTGGGCAAGGTCAAGATAAGCCTTGAAATGACCGAAAACAAGATTACGGGAAAAATAGTCGTGGAAAGCGGCGAGGCTTTGCGCGCCTTTGAACACGAGATGGAATCCCTGGAACAGACTTTCCGCGGCGAGGGTTTCGACGGAGCGAGCCTCAGCCTTGAACTTGCGGAACATCAGGAACCGGGCGGCGGCGAAGGCGAATGGCGTCCGGGCAGCGGGAATATTTCGACAAAAACAGCGTCTTCCCGTTACGACGGGAACGCCGCCGGCGTGTACTTTGGGACGGAATATTCGGCAAAACAGATAAATGTTTTGGTTTAGGAGATTTTTATGGATATAAACACAAGTTTAAGCGCGAAAGAAATGGCGGAGACGAATCGTCTTGTCAATGAATTTAACGCGAAAATTAACGGAGGCAAGGCAAACAACCAGAGTCTGGGCAAGGACGACTTCCTTAAACTTTTGATAACCCAGCTTTCGTATCAGGATCCGACGGCGCCTATGGAGGATAAGGAATTCATAGCGCAGATGGCTCAGTTTTCATCGCTGGAACAGATGACGAACATGGCCGGCGATTTTTCACGGCTGGCGGAAATCATCACCGGTAACGAGGCGGCATCTGCCATAGGAAAATCCGTGGAAATTTTGGAAGGCGAAAATACTGTGCAGGGGACTGTAAAGGCTGTAACACGAGGCGGCGCTCCCCAGATTCTCGTAAACGGAAACTATTACCAGTGGAGTCAGGTAACAAAAATTTTTGAGGAATGAAAGGAATAAGAGGTAACGCTTTATGATGCGATCATTATTTTCCGGTGTATCCGGTTTGCAGAATCATCAAACCAGAATGGATGTTGTCGGCAACAACATTGCCAACATCAACACAACCGGTTTCAAGAAAGGGCGTGTGAACTTTCAAGATATGCTGTACCAGCAGTTGCAGGGCGCGGCGCGTCCAACGGAAGAGATTGGCGGTGTAAACCCGAAAGAAGTCGGTCTCGGTATGTCAATCGCTTCGATAGATACGATACATACGCAAGGTTCGCTGCAATCTACCGGAAACGGCACTGATTTAGCAATATCGGGACAGGGCTTCTTTGTCCTTGCCGAAGGGAACAATCAGCTTTACACGAGGGCGGGTGCTTTTGGACTGGATAACGAAGGGACACTGGTGAACCCAGCCAACGGCATGAAGGTACAGGGCTGGATGGCGGAAACGGTTGACGGCGTTACGCTGCTTGAGGTATCCCGCAATGTTGGAGATATCACGATCCCGATAGGCGGCAAGGATCCAGCCCGCGCCACAAGCTTTATAGAATTTGCCTGTAACCTGGACAAACGGACGCCGTTCATACCGGAAGGCGCGGACGAGGCGGCGGTACGGCAGGGAACGTGGAACACCCAGATAGAGATTTACGATACGTTTGGCCAGATTCACATACTGCAAACTACGTTTACCCGCGTGCCGGATACGGCTAACAGTTGGACGGTTGCCGTAGCGGTTGACCCGCAGGCGGAAGCTCCAACGAATACCGCCGTGGGACTTGGCGATGCCCCGCCCGCGGCGGGCGGGGCCGCGGCCTACACGGTAAACTTTGACAACAACGGCACTATCGTGAGCGCGGTGGACGCGGACGGCAACGTTTCGGGAGGGGATGCGGGCGGCCAGGTCGTGATGAACGTCGCCTACGATGTGCCCGCCACGGATCCGGACGCGGACGGGGCGGCAACACGCCAGCTTTTTACGCTGGATATGGGGAACGTAGGCGGGTTTACGCGCGCGCTGACACAGTTTGCCGAGTCCAGTTCGTCCAAGGCGGTAACACAGGACGGCTACGCTATGGGATACCTTGAGAGTTTTAAGATCGATCAGAGTGGCGTGATAACCGGCGTTTACTCCAACGGAACCAACCGTACCATAGCGCAAATCGCGCTTGCCACTTTTACGAATCAGGGCGGTCTTGAGAAGAACGGGGACACGGCCTTTGTCGTGTCCAACAATTCCGGCAACGCAAACATAGGGCCCTCCGGCATAGCGGGAAGGGGCAAGGTAATTTCCGGTACGCTGGAGATGTCAAACGTGGATATGGCTGCCGAATTTACCGACATGATCGTTACCCAGCGCGGTTTTCAGGCCAACAGCCGCACGATACAGACGGCCGATCAGTTGCTTCAGGAAGTGTTGACGCTGAAACGGTAAAATAGAGATGCTTGACATTTGGAGAGTGGTGTATTACAATCTGTAATAAGAGCTAACAATGACTAGTTTAAGACTGCCCGCTGATATGGAGCAAAAAATTTTTTCGTTTGCCAAGACAAGGAATCTATCTAAATCCGCCGTGATTCTGGCGGCGCTGGAACAATTTTTTGAGCAGGAAGAGGAGGTCGATTCTTTTAAACTGGGCAAGGATTATTTCGGGCGTTTCGGCAGCAATTCAGGGGAAGCGTCCTATGCGGCGGCCTTGTCATACGGCACGCAGGATGATGAACTGCACGCGGCAGATTCCGTATCTGGCCGCGGTTGTTTATCCAGCGATTACAAAAAGCTGATAAAAGGAAAAATCCTTGCTAAATACCGTTCTTGTTGACGCCGGCCCCTTGATAGCCTTGTTTGACAGGGACGATAACTACCATGAAGCGGTAAAGGATTTTCTGTCAAAAGGTCAGTACAAGTTTGTCAGCACGGCGGCGGTGCTTATGGAAGTTTCGTATATGCTGAATTTTAGCGTTGGGGCGCAGATGGATTTTTTTGAATGGGTACTGAAAAAAGGCCTGATACTTTACGATGTAGAATGTGGCGGTATTTACCGTATAATCCAGCTTATACGAAAATATTCAGATTTACCTATAGATTTCGCAGACGCCACCCTGGTGCTTGCCGCGGAAAAGACGGGCATACGGAGCATTATCAGCATAGATTCTGATTTTGACATATACCGTCTGCCCGGCAAGGAAAAGATACATAATATTTTTCAGCGGTAAGGATTACGCATGATAAAAGTAACCCGGCTGGACGGAATGGAGTATTACATCAATCCTCATCAAATAGAAACTATGGAAAGTAAACCGGACACGACATTGTTAATGTTGTCCGGCAAAATTGTCGTTATACGTGAAAAACCGGAAGCGGTGATAGACAGGATCGTTGATTACCGGAAGCGTATAGGCGGTTTTAAGAACGAAGAATAAAGGCTGGCGGTAGGTTTATATGGATTTAGGATCTCTTATCGGCGTTGTCGGTGCTTTAGGCATGATGATACTGGGCGTTATTTCGGGCGGCTCCGGTATCTCGACTTATGCCGACTTGCCGTCTCTGTTGATCGTTGTTCTGGGTTCATGGTTTTGTTTTATGGCCTCATCTTCGATAAGAAGCGCTGTCGGCATATTCAGAATCATGGGTTTGACGTTTTCCGTGCCGAATTTTGGTGAAAAAGGAATCGTTGTTAAACTGATGGCTTTTTCGGACAAGGCGCGACGCGAGGGCCTTTTGGCGCTTGAAGAGGAACTTGAGGACCTTGACGATGAGTTTATGAAGAAGGGGCTGCGTCTTGTTGTGGACGGCACGGACGCGGCTATTGTACGTGATCTGCTGGAAATCGAAGTGAGTCAGATGCAGGACAGGCACGCTACAAAGATAAGCGGCTTGAATATGTGGGCGGCCCTGGCTCCCGGTTTTGGTATGTTGGGCACGGTTATCGGCCTCATCGCGATGATGAAAAACCTTGAAGACAAGGCCTCCGTAGGCCCCAACATGGCCGTCGCCCTTATAACAACGCTGTACGGTTCGATGATAGCGAACTGGCTTTTGACGCCTGTCATAGCGAAGCTTAGGACAAACGACGCGAAGGAAACACAGGTTCGTGAAATGATCATCGAGGGGATACTTTCCATACAGGCGGGCGATAACCCGCGTATTCTGGGAATGAAATTGGTAGCGTACCTGTCAACTGAAGACCGAAAGGAAGTTGAACAACAGCTAAACAGTTAGGAGCGGGATTTGGCAAAGAAGAAAAAAAAAGAAGGGGCAGGAGAACCCTCCGGTCAGGAGTGGCTTACAACATACTCGGACATGGTTACGCTTGTACTGTGCTTTTTTGCCGTTATGTTCAACCCGGACGAGGTTACGCCGTCAGCCATGACACAGCTTTCCGTGTCTTTTATGGCGCGCGGCATGGGCGCGAACCAGGGCGGCAATACGCTTTCACTTGGCCGCTATGCCGAGTTAGGTAATAACGTCAATTCGCTGCCTTCAACTAGCAGGGGTAAGTCACTCGGTACCGCGCTGGAGAAGGCGACAAGCATTTTTGCGCCGGAGGTAAAGTCAAAGAAAATGACGGTTACATCGGATGAGCGCGGTGTTATTATAAGCCTTGCCTCCGACGCTTTTTTTGCTCCGGCCAGCGCCGTTATAAATTTTGAAACTACGCGTAATATACTACTACGGCTGGGCCAGCTTCTCGCGTCAGGGGATCTTGCCGGCAGAAAATTCCGTATCGAAGGGCATACCGATTCGACTCCGATAGATCCTGAAGGTCCCTGGGAATCGAACTGGCACCTTTCCGCGATGCGCGCGATCAATGTACTGCACTATTTAACTGATTTGGGAATTTCTGAAAAACGCTTCCAGGTTGCCGGTTTTGCCGATACAATGCCGGTAAGCAGTGATGACACCGCGGAAGGCAGGGCGTATAACCGTAGGGTAGACATTGTCATACTGGATGAGGCACATTTGTAGGGAGGAAATAATATGTCTGACGAAGCTGATGTTAATCTTGATGAAGGAATAAAAGACGACGAAACGGCAGGAAAAAAACCGGGAGTCGGGCTGTTTCCCAAACTCCTGAAATTTATAGCAATTGGGCTTGGGGCTTTTGTTTTTATTGTTACCGTTACAATACTCACGTTCAACATTATGAATAAAGGCGGGAAAAGCCAAACTGTCGTCCCTCTGACAGATTCGTATACCGCTGTAAAAAAACAGTATTCCATGTTTACGCTGATAGGAAATATTTCTACACGGACGCGGGACCCTACACCGTGGAATGTTTCTGTTGATATGATAATCGGATACGATCTTAATGACAACGCAACAGCGACAGAGCTGACCGCGCGTCAGTACGAACTGCGGGATTTTGTCCGGAGTTATTTTAGCGGCAAATCCGTCTCCGAATTGCAGCCCGAAAATGAAGCGCGTATAAAAAATGAAATTCGGGAACGCTTGAATACAACGGTGCTTGATAAGGCCCGAGTTCGTATAGTGCTGTTTGACAAATTAGATCTTTACGAGATGGAATGATCCATCCCAAAGGACGCATATTGCGGCGCTAAGGCGTTTGTTTAACGGGCTGTTCCACAGTATATTCATAGTAGCCCAATTAAAAATATCGCTGGTTTAGGAGATAAGTTATTTAAAATGTATAAAGTACCCTACGGTTCAAAAGGTCCTGAAAAGGATAAATATGATGTATTTTGTATTGCAGGTATGCGTTGCAAAAAATGTGAATGGTACGTAAGAACGACTGTCAGTACATATACTATAGATGAAAGGAAAGTAACAAGGCAAACAACCGTTTGCGGATTTAATAAAAAGTTTTACAGTGATATGGCTCACAACCTGTTAGTATACAGCAAAGCAGTTTGAATTCAGGACTATTATGAGTTATTCCTGCCTGCATACACATACATCATTCTGTGACGGTAGCGGTACCGTAGAGGATTTCTGCGCAGTTGCTTACAAAAAAAGATTTGTTTCGCTTGGTTTCAGCGCTCATGCGCCGGTAACAAAAAAAGCCGGACTCAAAACTGACTGGCATTTGAGCGATGAATGTTTCGATGAGTATTGCATGACGGTACGCGCCGCACAAGACCGCTGGCACGGTAAACTCGATATTTATCTGGGCCTTGAAGTTGATTATATCGACAGCCTTATTTCGGCAGCCGATTTTGACTGTGGGGAATTTGGCCTTGATTACCTGATCGGTTCGGTTCATTATATTACGCCGTCACGTTGTGTTGACGACTCTCCCGATCAATTTGAAAAACTGCTGAATGAAGATTTTGGCGGAGATGGGATGGCTCTTGCCGACCGTTACTGGGATTGCATGGAACGAATGATCTCTAAAGGCGGCTTTGATATAATAGCCCACGCGGACATAGTAAAAAAAAATAATAAAGGTGACAGGTGGTTTTCGACAACAGATGACCGCTACATAAAACGCCTGGAACGGATAGCCTGCGTGATAGCGGAAAGCGGCCTCGTTACAGAGCTAAACACAGGCGGTCTTAACCGCGGCGTAACCGTTGAGCCGTACCCGTCGCCGCATCTTCTAAGGCTGCTCCAAAAAAAGGGCGTACCTGTTATGATTAACGCGGACGCGCACAAGCCGGAACATCTGGGTGGATTTTACGACGAGGCCCGCCGTCTGCTTTTGGAAACCGGCTTTACACGGCACAGCCTTTTTCAGGGACGGCTGGACGGCAGGCCGGTCTGGAAAACGGAAGCCCTGTAGCGTAAGCCGGCTCGTAAGGCGAAACCCACCAAGATCAAAGTCGAAAGAAGCGGCAAAATAGCGCGTATAAAACGTAAAAAATTGTTGTTCTTAAATCATAGTTATTTACTCCTTGATAGTTGAGGACTTGGGGCTGTCAGCGTGATGACCTTGCCATTCTCAGGCAGTTCGATAAATATCGTCCCGCCTCCAGCCGCCTTCACGCGCTCTATCGCCTCCCTCAGCGTGCCGGGGCCCTCGTTAGCGCCGCTCACCACCGGGATAGCGGTAAAATCGTCCTCGCTGAATGTCCAGTTTAGCCCGGTACTCAGGCCGTCGTAGATGTGAGCCACCTCGCTCTTGCCGGCATGCAGATCGTCTCTGTATAGGGAAACCCACGCCAGCCAGTAGCCCGCGCCAATCCCGCCCTGTGCACCGGAAAATATTTTGCCGTTCATGCCGATTCCTTCATCTTGCCCCAATTCCGCCAGTTCGAAAGATTCCTCTCCGGCCAGCCGAGTCAGCGTAAACGACTCCAGTTCCGCATCTTCGGGGTAGCTCAGCGTGAAGCTGAAGGCCCCCTCCCCCGTCTCCACTGCCACCGTCAGGCTTACCTTGACAGGCGGCGTCTCAGCCCCAGCGGTAATGGCAAACTCCCCGCTCGTGCCTTCCGTAGCGGGCTCCGTCTCCTCCCCCACGAAGGTGTTTACCGTAACGGTATACCGCCCCGCCTCCAGTTCAAACAACCCCGAATCATCGGGGGGCTTATCGACCGCCGTTTCGCCGTCTTTGGCGAACAGGTATTGATAGCGGCTGAAGCCCGTCATAGACGGGAACACTGTCCGCGATACGCCCGCGACACTGTTCGCGACATTGTTCGCGCCGCCGGCGCCGGCGGCGCCAAAGCCGGCCTCGATCCGCACGAGGCCCTTGCCCGCCGGAACGCCGCTCCAGTTCGAGGGGGCCACCGCGTTTTGGCAGGCCCCCAGTATCAGCGCCGCCAGTAATGCCGCCGGCATTGCACACCTTGTAATGTTACTTTTCATCACTATGTTTCTCCTTCATTCCACGACCGTGAACGTGACGACAGTCGAGTAATCTACGCCGTCCTTCTTTGCAGCCAGGCCCAGCAGGTAGCTGCCCGCCGGGTAGTCCGCCGCGTTAATCGTGATCGCCTGCGCCGTCCCGCTGCCAGTTCCGGGAATGTCCACGCCGTTCAGCGACCATTGCCAGTCCGAAAAGCCCTCTGCCGCCGTGACGGTGAATGTTTCCCCCTCGCTCTTGTCAACGGTCAGGTTTTCCGTGTCCACGCCTATCAGCGTTCCTCCGTCCTCAAAGGCCAGTTCGATCGGTACGGCCGGCACCGCCGGGTTATCGCTGTCCTCCGGAGCCATATCGCACCCGATCAGCGTCAGCGCTGGCGCAAGTGCTGGCGTTGGCACCGCGGAACTCTTCCCGCGGCAAAAACGAAAAGTAACGTGTTTCATGTTGCATCCCTCCTTGTTATGGGATATAAATAAAAAACCCCCGCCCCATGCCTTGTATCGAATAACATTCGACGGGCTCCCGGTCCCGGCATGGTAAGCGGGGGCTTCTGTTTACGGAAACTGTGAAAATATACTGTGTTTATTAATATACTGTGTTTATTAATGTACTGTGTTTATAAAGAAAAGATTGTCTAAATGTCTTTGATGGGGGGGGGGGGGGTAAATGAGCGCGGTTCGCGGGCGGCTTTTCCGGCCCGGTTAAGGGCCGTTTTCCCGGCATAAGCTGTGTGTTTTATCCGCATTGTGGTCTCCTCACGCCAAACCTGTCCGCGCCGCTCTCCGGGGCTTCATGCCCCTGTCCCGCGTCGCCTTCCCGCCCGGCATTTTCCTGGTGTATCAAACAAAAAAATCTTTGTCAAGCGGAAATTGCGAGGGGTGTGTCAGGGACATCCCCTCCGGCAGCAACGGCGGCGCCCGCGTCAGCGGACGCCGCCGTTGCTTTGCTGTTTCAGTGGCGAGGTCTCCATCAGCTTTTTTAGGTCATCCAGGGTTTTAGCCTGGCTTACAAGCTCGGAAAACCTTTTATCAGCGCTTTCAATGCCCTCTTCCC
>JAITIR010000019.1 GCA_031279285.1 Spirochaetaceae bacterium
TAGGGAAGCACTGATTAACTTGACGCTAATCGCGTTTCCCTAATGTATTTGCTCATTTCATTGCGCAAATAGGGTAAACTTTGTTTACCTTGCGTTAAAGTAGCACCGATTGCGCCAACGCGGTTGGCGCATTCTCGATTGAATGAACCTCCCCGCCCTGAAGGGCGGGGTATTAGACCCCACTGCGAATAAATCAGTGCTTCCTTAGGGGCCGGACCGGAGTTCGCGCTACGTAAAAAACCTGTAAGGAGCCGCGCATACGCATCACATTTTGAAGTCGGAACCAAGGTACACATCACGGACGATTTTATTTTCAAGGATATGTTCGCGGTTGCCTCTGGCTACTATGCTGCCACGGTTTATGATGAAGGCGGCGCTTGTTATTTCCAGCGTATCACGGACATTGTGATCGGTTATCAGTATGCCGATGCCGTTTTCGGCTAGGCGTTTGATGATCTGCTTAATTTCGGATACGGCCATTGGGTCTATGCCGGCAAAGGGTTCATCAAGGAGCAGAAATTTGGGATCGATAGCAAGGGCGCGGGCAATTTCCGTCCGGCGGCGTTCCCCGCCGGACAAGGTGTAGCCGTACTGTTTACGGATGCGTTCAATGCCAAACTCCGTTACCAACTCGTCAAGCTTTTCTTTTTTCTGCTTTTTGTTGATATCCTTCCGGCTTTCCAATATTGCCCATATATTCTGTTCCACCGTTAGTTTACGGAAAATTGAGGCTTCCTGCGGCAGGTAGGCTATACCCATCCTAGCCCTCCGGTACATTGGGCCGTGTATTATGCTTACATTGTTCAGTTTTATATCGCCTGTGGTGGGTTTATAGAAACCGACAATCATATAGAATATCGTCGTCTTGCCTGCGCCGTTTGGCCCCAACAGCCCGGCAACATCTCCGCCTTTCATCGAAAAGCCGACACCGCGGACTATTTCTTTTGCGCCAAAATTCTTGCGTAGATCAACACTGGTAAGCGTATTTAACCCTTCTATTTGCCTTTTGTTTTGCCGCCTGTCTGTGCTGCGTCCCGCTTTTCTCCGGTCAATGAAGTCTGAAACCAGGACTTTACCGTTTTTATTATGGCGTAATTTTTCAAACTCTTTCTGTTTCAGAAGATTCGCGTGGTCTACAGTTGAGGCGTCGCTTATGTCAATATCCGCCGTTGCGGCTGTTTCCGCCGGCAAAGGCTGACGGGGAGCGTCCGCCGCCACGTCCTGTGCATCTTTCGACTGCGGCGCCGTCTGAGCCGCGTCCGCCGCTACGGAAAGAACGGCTCGCCCTTCAAGCTTGTTCGCTTCCGCTTCCAGAGAAATAAGGCATTTTTCCAGAAGACCCATTACTATTCCTTGATTGAACCCGCGACAGAACCTTCCATGGTAACATCATCCGTGTCCAGGTCTACCCTTATTTTGTCGGCCCGAAATTCATCATTGTTTTTATACACTACCGGATACCCGGAAAGATCAAGAAGCTTTTCGTCCCTGCGATAGACTGCATGTTCCGAACGGCATACCATGTTGTTCTTGAAAAGCCGCACTGATATTTGAAATACAGTTATTTCAGAATTTTCATCATACTGTATATAGCGTCCCCTCGCAACAACCTCGTTCTTTTTGTCCTCAAGAGTCGAATTACCTTCCAAATAGGCAATTTTCTTGTCGCGGTCGTATATCATCCTGTCGCTTCTGAAAAAAATTCCTTTTTCTTCCTGGTTTCCCCAAACGGAGCCTGAACAATCTATCAAATTATTATCTTTACCTAATAATTCAATCCTGTCGGCTTTTAACAACAAATTATCGGAACGAACCTCGGCGTTGCCGGTCAGGATCGTAACTTCTTTTCCTGTGGCTTTATTCCCGCTCATCTTGTCCGCCTTAAACGTAAAAGTATCGGCGCCAAAGACAAAAAGTGTTCCTCCACAGAAAAATATGCATAATAAAGCACTGACTCTTCTCATCGCCACAATTTTTCTAAACCCGCTAATTTAACATGTATTTAACCGATTCATAGCGCACTCATTCTGGAACATCCTGCACACCGGATACGTTACCAATACCGGAAATTTCCTCCGTTTCGGCCATACCGGCTTCAGACTCATCGCTGCCGCCAGCATCCTGAGTTTCCTCGCTAAGCTCATCCGCCCCGTCCTCGTCCTCGTCCTCGTCCTCGTCCTCATCCTCATCCTCATGCACGTAAACACCTGACGCATTGGACAAAAATGTCCATACCCGTGAACGCACATCCGCCGAAAAGCCTACGCCGTCAAAACTGGTACCGTTGGACCGTTCAACCCTAAGCAAATCACTTTCACCACCTTTCAGCGACTTCTTGCCATCGTCCCAGTCAAGCCTGGCAGTTTCCAGCGCCAAATCTTCTGTATCCACAGTTATTTCCACGCCATCAAACATACGGATATTGCTGGTGTCCAGCTCTACCGTCGCGCTGCCGCCCGATCCGGCAGCATCAATTTCCTCGTTTGTAGTATTATACTGTTCAAAACTGTAGTTTTTCAATTCCATGCGGCGGCGTTTCTCGTAACGTTCGGCAAACTCAGCCTGCAAACGAGCAACCAGCGAGCCCTTGCGTACCCTCACATAGTCCACGTCCTCCATCGTTATCTCAGGGTATGGCGATTCGGCGACTTCCGTCTGGCCGTAGTCAAATGTACAGGCTACGGCGCAGATAAAGGCAAAAACATATAAACAACCGTTCTTTAACCGATATAAACATCCCATAACAAATTATCGGTATTTTTTGCCGCCGCCGCAATTGTGCGAGAATCTTGGGTAAAGGGGGCTGAAAATGAAACCGTGGATGACAAGTACAGTCCTTGGGACGGTTTGTCACACGATGGCGCCCAGGCAAAGCGCTCCCGCAGGCGTCAACAGAATTTCATTTTATCGTAAACAGGGCCCCATCGCCGCGTCCAAAGATTTCGCTTTCATACATACATTCCGCCTGAACGGGGGGAGTCGGGTACACGCCGCGCCGCACCGCCCGGAACAAAAAGTTCACCGTTGTCTCACCTTTTTCAAAGCTGTCCCAAAAGTATTGAATCTCGTTGTCAAAAATCGCCTCGCTGCTGATGGCATGAACATAATCCCGCCGCAAAAAATAATCATCCCCGTCCGCTTCTCCGTCACCCGTTAGTGACGCGGCGGAGCTTGTCGTAACAAAGCGGGAATTAAGGATTTCCGCGCCACTGGGAACGGGGGCGCGTAACGCGAGGTATGTCCTGTCGCGGCTGCTCGACACGCGCAGTTCCGCGCGGTACAGTTTGCCGCTTTCAAGGAGATTCCCCTGTACCGCGTCCCCGCTTTCAAAGTCATATATCGTTTGAAACACGCCTATCCCCTCGTCACGGCGGCTCTGCATCTCGGCGGGAAGCGCATAGCTGAGCGTCGCCGTCCAGTAGATAGCGCCCGTCCCGCGCCTTGTTACCTTGAAAGGCAGCGCCAAATCGCGCCTAAGCGCGGCAAGCGGGAAGTCTTTGAAGCCAAAGGTTTTTGTTAGCGCCTTGGCGTCAAGTCCCTTAAAAGTTGCCGTCAAAAGCTCACGCCCGTCCAGCGCCGCCGCGCCTGAAACGTTTGTTTTGCCAACATTTTCGTTCTGTATCAGCCGGTCAACGGCGGCAAGTACGCGCACGGTAACCGCTGTACTGTTCCAGTAACCGCCTGCACGTTTATTCGACAGGAGGGAGTATAGAAGGCGCGTGTTGATGTCATCTCCAGGATACTGGTCAACAAAAAATTGCAGGGCAAGGGCAAGCTGTTCTGTTTTGCCGCCGTAGTACGCATAAGGCGTATCCTCGCCGCTTAAATCGACGCCGCGCGCCGTGGGACGCATCAAGCCGCGGAGCATAAGCGCCGCGCCGGACGCTATGTCGGCGCGTGATATGGCGCGAGCCGTCATTCCTGCAAACGCCAGCACCGCGGGGTTGCCCCCGTTGGCGGCTGTAAGCTCCGATACACGCGCCGCATCGACGGGCTTTTTTAGCAGCGAAAAAACGTACAGCATATAGGACTGCAAATACATAGACCGCCTATACGCCGCGAAATAATAGCTTTCCGGCTGGGTTTTGCGGCTCGAATTTTCACGGTACAGTCCTTGATATTCGTTATAGAGGTAATCGTACAGCTTATCCGTGCTGAGGGCTGACGGTAAGGCGATGTTTTTTTCCTCCGCGATAGCCAGTATATGCGCGATACGGAGCGATACGAAGGGGTCTGACACAGTGCCTGTCGGCCAGTACGGGAAACCCCCGTCCTGACGCTGAACATTTGCCCAGGACGCTATTTCTTTTCGTACCGCCTTTTTCGGGTCAGAAACCTCGCTGCCAAGGTTAAGCGCGTCAATGTACTCTCCGAACATCACTAGCGGAAGCATCGCCGCGCTCCGCTGTTCCATGCAGCCATACGGATAATGAAAGAGATAATCCACAGCCGATCCCACCAGGGACAGGCGCGTAGCGTCAAGCGTTATCGACAGGCTACCCTCGCCGTCGTCCACAAAACCGGGTATTGTCACCGCCAAAGATTCCTCGGCGCCTTCCGTAAGCGAGCCTGTCGTAACAACCGTTTCCGTTATGTATGGCTTTTCGATTATCATGTTCTGAACAAGCCTTTCGTTCAAAACCCCGGAATTTACCGTGTATACAAGGTTTATTTCACCCCGCCTCTCCGCGGCCACGTCAAAGTATACAAGGGCGTTCCCGCCGGCCTTTATCGTTACCGTATGTTCCGAGGACCCGTCGATGAAGGCCGCTCCCTTCAGCCTTACCATGCCGTCCGCATCGTCATAGACTACGCTTGGCTCCTCTACAGCGACGGAAACACTTATCCTGTGCGGCGTCGAATCGAGGTTTGTTATCAGTACGCCCGCCTCCGCCGTGTCCCGTTCACGGAGTCTCCGCGGCTGCACCTGCCGCACGTTTACCACGTTCCTTGCGGCGATTTCAGTTTCCTTTAACGAAAACAGATCCCCGCGCACGCCGAACACGGTTACGCGGTATGTTGTCAGTGTATCCGGCAGCTTGAACGTACACTTTACCTTTCCGTTTTTGTCCGTTAAGAGGAAGGGCTCAAAGACCGCGGTCGGGTTAAAGTCCTTCCGTTCTTCAAGTTTACCCCCCGCGTCCCCGCCGTACAGATTCTTCACGCTGTAAGTTACCGGGTCCATCAGCATTGCCCGCGAATCGCCGCCACGTACGCCAAGCGGAAAACGCTCTTCGTCATAGAAGTAAGAAATCGGGTCAGGTACGTGATAGTTGATAAGGTCCAGTACGCCGCGGTCAACCGCCATCAGCGAGAGTTCCGCGTTGGGAAGCGGGACACCGTCACGCTCGGCGCTCAGCGTCAGCGTAACCTCCTCGCCGGGGCGGAACACCTTTTTCCCACCCTCAACATTTACCGAGAACGCGCGGACGCGCGGGTCTACAAAGAGTTTTACAACGCCATAATAGCCTTTGGGTTTGTCCAAATCCGGCGTCCCGTAACCGTGAACGGGCGGCCCTCCCCGCGTGGAGTAAGAGGAGACGGACAGGTAAACCACCGGCACAAAGTTGCGGGCGATGGGAACGCTTATCACGGAAACAGCCTCGTCAAAAACGCGCGTCTCCTCGGTAAAAATCCCTTCCCGTTCAACGGTTATTAGATAGCGACCCGCGGGAAGCGGGCTTTGCAGCAAAACCTCCGCGGTGTCGCCCGGGTTGTACACCGCTTTGTCCGGCACAAGGTTTACTTCGTTTGCGTTGTTTCTGTTCCAGTATGAAAAGTTTGAGCCGGTAACATAGAACGAGTACTCGCTTACAACTTTTCGGCCTTCACGGTCAAAAGCGCTCAAGCGCAGGGTATAAAAGCCTGACTTTGAGGGATTTACCGTTACGCTGCCGGAGCTTTTTATCACGGCCTTTTCCGCGCCGTCCAGTACTTCCGTCCGCTCGTAGTTGTCGTAAACATAGTTGTTTACGCCGCGCTGCTGTACGCGCTTCCATTCCTCGCGGATAAGCTCAACGTTGAGGAGACCGGAGTTTTCGCCCCTGTTCAGAAACCGGGAACTGTCGGTGAGTTTACTGCCAGAGGGGTTTACCGTTATGTAGTTGAACGAAAGTTCCCCGCCGGCCTTTGGGAAACCGTGCGCGGCCGGGCGCTCTATCCCGATATAGAACAGCGCCGGGTGAACGGTTACTGATTGCGACGCCGATATTTGCTGGTTGCTGATGTCTGTAACATCGACACCGGCGGAGTAGAGGTAGGCCACGCCCGGAACGGAATCCGTAAGGGTTTTTTGGGTAAGGGTGGCCTTCCCGTCCGCGGACAGCAGCCCGCTTCCGGAAGCGATGTAGCGTCTTCCGTCGTAAACATTGCGCGGCCCAAAAACAAAATTCCTTGTCTCCGCCGTACCGGGATAGAAGCCGCTCACCTGGCGGTACCACGAGGCCTGCCATTCCGCGCCTGAAAGATTCCCGCCTGACAGGTACGAGGCTTCCAGCGTCAGGTTTATCTCGTCCCCGGATATTAGATCCACCGCGGGAGTACCGATCGAAGCCTTGAACCTTAAGCGTTCAAAGTACGCTACCGTTACAGGAATATCGGCGCATACGGAATCGCCGTCCCTCATGTACTGGAGCCGGTATTCGCCCGGCGTCAAGTCTTCGTCCAGCTTGATGCTGCCGTAATAGCCGCCGGACTCGCTTGTTACGCCTTCCAGAGACAAGACGGTTTCCCCTTTATACCCGCTTTTCACGAGGCTGACGGTGTACTCCCCGTTGTATACCGCGTACATTCCCAGAATGAGCGATCTGTCAACGCCCCGGAACGTAAGCGTTTCGCCGGGTTTGTAAAGCCCGCGGTCGGAAAACATGAACGTTACAGGCAACACCCGCTCCGCATACTCCGGTTCGACGGATCTCACGCCGAAGCGCCATAGGTTGTGGGATGAAGGCTGGAACACGGCGCGGTCGCCGTCCTTCCCGGCAAGTACGAAGGGCGCTCTGTTCCAGAAATCCCGTGACTTTTTAATGTTTCTTAACGCGCCGGCGGGCGTCCGAAGGACGGCAAGCCCGTCTTTGTCCGTAAGCGCCTCGGCAAAACATTCGGCGCCGGAAATGTCTTCCGTGTCTTTTACGACGCCGGGCGCTATCAGTTTAACGGCGGCGCCTTCGACCGCTTCTCCCGTCGAAAGAGACGTCACCATCACAACGGTTTTGTTGAATCCGTAACGGACGGTGAGGCCCAAATCCGTTACCTGCAAGTTAAGATGATTTTTTTCGGTATATATTTTTTGTTTTCCTGTGTCCGGGTCAAGGCCCCTTTGAAGAAGGGAGAGTTCAGCGTTAAACGAAACGAATCCCTTTCCCTGCGCGTTCAGGTAAGGACTCAGGTCAATCTCTTCAAAGTAACGGTAATTCTTGTCAAAGTTTTGCGGATAAGTCCTGTACCGTTTTTGGGAGACGGCGCTCCACGGGTTGTCTTTTTGTTCAAGATCATAGTACGAATCTGCCGTGATGTTTTTATACTCAAACAAAAAACGCGGTTCAAACTGGGCCTCTAGCATACTATCGCCCCAGTCCAGAAACGATGCCGATCCCACCGGCTGCGGTTCCGGCGGCATCGTAACTTCCGCCTCGTAACGTTTCGGTAGACGCCTGCCGTACACATCCTCAATGCCCGTATCGACAATGATTTTAAACTTTTCGCCAAAATCAAGCGGAAGATTCGATAGCCGTACCGTACTGCCCCAGACTTCGACATTATCCTTTGTAAGCGGCATCTCCGGTTCGGTGCGGATCGCACCCGGCGCCGTCTCTCTGTTAAGGCCGGCGGAAAATTCAATGTCAAACAGGTTAAAATACTTTCCCCAGGACGAAAGACGCTCAACCTCAGTTACGGCAAAGGGGCCGGGCGTCCTGAATGAGATCTGCTGATCTTTCGGCGTCCCCAGCGTCCCGCCTCCCGATTTAGCTCCCTCTTTCAGCGTAACCGTTACCCACGTATCGAACTCTACCCCGCCCTGTTCGCCGTACAGAGACGCTAGAACGCGGCTTTCGTCAACCTGGGTTAAATGGAATGTTTTTTCTCCACCCGCGCCGGAATCTATCGTTATGTACTTTTCTATGTCGCCTGAGTCTACCGGATAGTTAAAACTTATCGTTATTTCTTTCGCGGCGGCAGGCGGCACATCGCTGTTTGAGAAACGAAAGCCCGTTTCTTTCCTGAATTCTATTCCCGGCTCGACGGACTTCATCGACAGCCGTTCCGTCTCAAACGTGAAGCTCCTCTCCCCCTCTATCCTGATTCCGTAAATCGACTCCGCCTCCGGCGACACGCTGACGCTGTAAGTCTGCTGACTCATGCACGGTTCATCCCCCTCAAAGCTGAGGAAGGAGACGCCGTACCACCGGAAGCTGCCTTTAAGCGGCGGCTCTATGCTGACAAGGGGGGAGGAGGCGGACGCCTCTCCGAGCGCGGCAAGCGGAACCATCGGCTGGGAGAATATCACATATATCGAAGGCCGCCGGACGGTGGACGACAGGAAGTTTTGCGGCCCCCAGTCAACAACGGTGAGCGGCCCCGCGTTACGCGGCGGCGGGAGCCTTGCGTCATGAGTCTCCGCTCCCGTCCGCGCCTCCTCCCCATCCTTGATGTACGCCGTACGGTAATCGCTCAGTTTACGGAGGCCCGGAATTATTTCCACGGCTTCTACTGCGCCCGCCGTGGAAGCGCCCGCCCGCGCCGGCACGTCAAGCGTTTCGACCTCCTGCGGGGGTTCCGGCCTTTCGCTCCGGTAATCCAGCGTGAAGGCCAGCCTTTCAGCCTCGTCATTCGCGTAACCAAAGCCTCCGTCCTCCCCGTACTCCGCCGAGACAAGTGCGTTTCCGGCAAGCGGTTCTCCGGGCGGGCCATTGCCCGCGGCGGCATCTTTTTTACAGGTAAAAAAAACCGCACAAATTAGCGACACGGCTGCGTATAGTGTGTTACGGCATATTTTCATAGATCACTTGTCAGGGAAAGCATCCTTCCAGCCCTAAAGATATAATAACACAATTGTTAAAAACGTACAAGGAAACCAAGTTGCCGCCGCAAACTTGTTTGCGCCGCTGTAGCGGGGCGGTTCATTCCGCCGCTTTCTGCATGAAAGCTGGGAAGAGTTCCTGATTTTCGTACTCGGCTATGAACCGGGCGGGTAAATGTAAAATTGCTGTGCGCTTGTCTCCGGCAGTTGACAGCGCAGTCCGTGATGCCTAAAGATGAAGCGGGATTACAAGGCGACCGTACTGGGCCGTTATGGGAAGGGCGCCCCTGACGGGGAATGCAGACCGAAGGGGAATAGGCAAGCCTGTAGTTTGCAACGGGGTCGTGGTGGGTGCGTGGAGTCTCACTTCACGAGCAGAACCGGCTCTCAATGCGCAGCATTTAGCCAACTGCCGCCTTGACAGAAGAGGTAGGAGGGGCTAGGTTGGTATTAAGTTTGAATTTACTAACTCCAGGAGGATAGAAATGCGTAAAAAGTTAGCCGTGGCGGTATTGGCCATGTTTGTAGGGCAGGCTGTGGTACTGCCGCTCTTTGCCGATGCAGGGTACTGGGAGGGAAGGGAACGGGAAATGCGCATTGCGCTGAGCGAGGCTTACTATCTCTTTGTGGCCGGCGACATTGACGGGGCGCAGGCGCAGATCGAACAGGCTTACGCGGATCATTACCGGGGGGACTTTGAATTTGCCGTCCGTTCCAACATTTCCGATGCAAGGGCGGACAACATCGACGAATGGTTTCTCTATGTCAAAACGGTTTTCGGGGAGGGCAAGACCCAAAAAGAGGTACGGGACGATTTTAACCAGCTTACCCACCTGCTCTCGGTTACCGCCCGCCGGCTTGACGGGCACGAGGAGCCGGTAGCGGTATCGGTAAACTGGACAAAGATAGCGGGTGAGATGTCCGCCTGCCTGGAAAAGGCGTACAAGCTCTACCTTTCCGGGGACAGGCAGGGCGCGAAGGGAGAGGTAGATGTTGCCTACTTCCAGTACTACGAGAAGGCCGGTTTTGAAAAGATAACGCTGGCCCGTATTTCAGGCGAGCGGGCAAGTACGGTGGAGTACCAGTTCAGCGCCGCCAAGAAAGCGATCACAAAGGGAGAATCGGATGCGGCGGTCAAGGAAAGCCTAGACCTGCTTGGACGCTACATCACGGAGGATGCGGCGGCGCTTGACAGCAAAGCGGATAGCGCACTGGTGGTGTTCATAAGTTCCCTCCTGATCATCCTGCGGGAAGGCTTTGAAGCGATAATCATAGTGGGGGCGATCATCGCCTACCTATTGAAGAGCGGGAACAAAACGAGCGTGCGCCCCGTGTACTGGGGCTCTGTAGTCGCGTTGGTGATGAGCGTTATCATGGCGTGGATACTGAACAAAATCACCAGCACGGCGGGCGGGCAGAATCAGGAGATCATCGAAGGGGCAACGATGCTGTTGGCTGTGTGTGTGCTGTTCTATGTCAGCAACTGGATGGTCTCCAAGTCGGAGGCGGAGGCGTGGACGGGCTATATAGAGGGCAAGGTGAAGGCGTCGATCAGCCGTGGCAGCATGTTTTCGCTAGCGTTTGCCGCCTTCCTCGCGGTCTTCAGGGAGGGTGCGGAAACTATACTGTTCTACCAGGCCCTGCTTGCCAGCACGGATTCCTACATCAACATGATCTGGGCGGGTCTCGGCATTGGGGTGGTCGGGCTCGTCGTGATATACATACTTATCCGCGTACTCAGCATAAGGCTGCCGCTTAAGCCGTTCTTTTTGGGTACCAGCGTCCTGCTCTTTGCCATGTCGATCACGTTCATCGGCAACGGTGTAAAGGAATTGCAGGAAGGAAACGTGATCGGCGTGAGCCCGATTTCCGGCGTCCCGTCTATCGACATATTGGGAATATACCCCACATTCGAAACGCTCTTGCCGCAGATAGTGCTGCTGGCGATCACGGTCGTAACGTTTATAATCCAACTTCGAAAGGCAGGCCGGGCAGGCCATCCTGCACCAAGCATAAACACGTAACTGAGGAATCGTGCAAAAATGAAATGCCGGAATTTTATTCTGTCTTGGGCTTTAATACCACGCCTACCCTTCCTTAATCGGGTTAGGTAAGCGGCAAAACGTCAGGCAAAACAGCTTAACGCTGTTTTGTGGCGGGGCGCTTCATTTCTGCGCGGGCCCTGAGTCATTTCCGTGCCGTTTCCCAGGTACAGGATGATTCTTTGGGGTGGCTTATATGCTGATTCTGATGCCTATCATGTTTGCCGTAACATAAAGCGCAACGGTATCATCCTGTTTATTGTTCAACAGTCTGCTGAAGCTGCCCCCTACAGTTTTGCCGATCGCATAGCCTATCAACGCGCCCGCAAAGACTTCCGAAGGCCAATGAACGCACCACGAAACACCCAGGCCGATAAATACCGCATAACTGTACGAAACCACTTTTACCAGTACGTTGTCATGATAAATTTCTGACATCACGGCTGCGAAGGCAAACGCGTTCATTGCATGCCCGGACGGCCAGCCCGCTATAAAACCCCTCTTGCCGAATCCCCAGTCAAACTGATTGCTGTAATCCGCCGTGTTGTAGCTTCTTTTGTGATCGAGCACATCAGCAATTCCTGGCGATATTCTGCCGGTGATGCATTTTAGTACATAGCTGTACGCTATAGAAAGCAGCAGCGATTGTCCCAGCGCCAAACCTGCCGTCTGTAATTTTTGATCCCTTTTGTCGCGCCCAAACAGGTAAAAACTTACCGGCAACGCGAAAGGCATGATGTATCCGATGAATAGCGCGGGATAGCTGCTGTATATCAATGTTTGGTTACTGTATACGGCCCGGTTGTAATGCCAGTCAAAACCGCTGTCTATCATCACATAAGTTCCCATCATTGCCGTAATAAAATAGAGGCCGTTGTTAAAGAAGATGCTGTCGACAACGTTTTTCCCAATACCGTGAAACAGTTTTGAAACAGGCATTATGCCGGTATTTGTTTTTTCACCTGTAGAAACCGCCGTTTCTGCCGCATTTACTTCCAAAAGCATGGTAGAAATAAAAATCAACAAGAAGACTACAGTTTTTCTGCAAAAAGTTCGCAAATGTTGTTTCTCCAATAAAATCAGGACTCCATAGTATCAAATTTTCGAAATTACTGTATGGTACACGAAATAATGCAGAAAATAACCGTTTGCCGTTGGATAACAGGCCGGGGAAACGGCCAATTTACCGTCCGCTGACCGAGGCCTTGAAAGCTGCCGCAGAGTTACGTATCTTTTCTTCGCTTACGCAGTAGGCAAAGCGTACCCAGCCCGGAGCGCCAAAACTGTTGCCGGGCACCCCAAGTATTAACTGTTTTTTTAAAGCGTCCACAAAGGCCCCGTCGTCATTGGCAAAGCCGCCTGGAGCCTTACAGAATATGTAGAACGCCCCTTCGGGGTTTATGTACGAGAGGCCGGCATAGTCCAGCACCTTTTTGAAAGCCGCCCGCCGCGCCGCGTACACACTGACGGCGGCCTTCACTTCAGTTAGCTCTGCGACGCAGCGCTGCATCAGTGCGGGCGCGTTTACATAGCCCAGTATGCGTGTTGCGTAAATGAGGGCGTCTATCAACGTAGCCTTGTCGTCATTCCGCGGCCCCACAGCGATATAGCCGATACGCTCGCCGGGCAACGACAGATTCTTTGAGTAGGATGTGGCGACGATTGAATGAGGGTATGCGGACAGGATTGGCGGCGCGGTAAGGCCGTCGTATACCAGTTCGCGGTAAGGCTCGTCAGCTATCAGGTATGGAAAACGCCCTGTCTTACCGCCGTGCCGCAGCAAAATTTCCGCCAAAGCAGCGATCGTACTTTGCGGGTACACACGGCCCGTCGGGTTATGCGGCGAATTGATCAGCACCGCGGCCGTTTTCTCGCTGAGCGCCGCCTGTATCGCGTCTATATCCAGGTTGAAGTCATCGTCCGATGATGCCTCGACAAGCCTTCCGCCATGATTCGCGATGTAGGCGCGGTACTCCATGAAGTAAGGCCTGGGAACGATAACTTCATCCCCCCGGTCGAGTACCGCTTTCAGTATCGTATTGAGGGCGCCCGCCGCTCCCACCGACATGATTATATGGCTAAAGTCAAGCTCGACGCCGTGTTCCCCGGACGCCTTGTGCGCAAGAGCCTCCCTCACATACGGAAAACCGGCGTTCGGCATGTACCCGTGGGACCCCGTCGCGTTTTCAGTTACAATGCGGAGCAGGGTTTGATGAAAGGCTTGTGGCGGTTCCAGATCGGGGTTGCCGATGGAAAAATCAAAAATTTTATCGGCGCCAAACTTTTTTTTTAACTCGGCGCCCTCCTCAAACATCTTTCTAATCATCGAGGAAGAACCCAGTACGTCCTTAACGGCTTGCGCTACAGGCATAAAACCTCCTTCCGGATTGGCAGGGATTCGCGTATATCATTGTCTTTATGCTAACAGATAATCACCTTGTTGTCAGCAGTCCGCAAAGCGGATGTCCGCAAGGTTGTCGAACAAGTACAATTGCTTACGCAATTAGGAAATAACATGGCCAAACGGTCATGTTATTTCTGAACAGTTCCCTGATAGACTTATTTAATAACTTTGTTTTTACGCTGTTTTAGCGCAAAAAATTACAGAATTCAAGTATGAGTTAGCCGGATTATGCCGGGTCATTAAACAGGTCTAACGGATTCTCGACGGGGAGCCCTATATGTACTGTGTTATCCAGGGGCTTTGATCCATAAGAAAAACTACCGATGGGGGGGGGGGGGGGGTAGACTGTTTTCTTAGAAAAAACAAGGTCGATTTGGAAGTAATTTTTTTTATTCGAAAACCGCAGGTGATGGCAGGACAGTGTTTTTAGCTTTTCCTTGATGTCCAAAAATTCAGTCCTGTAAAAGTAAGCCGCCTTTTCCTGATCGGAAAGTTTGGATGCGGCGTCCTCCGTTATAAGCCCGGTGCTGACTGCCTGTGCGATTATCTTGTCCATATCCAGTCCCGTTCCGTCATGGCGGCAGGAAACATGGAGGTTATCAGCATCGGGACGCGCGTTAAACGTAAACCGTTCAGGTTCATACTGTCCTTCCGGGCGATTGGCACAAACCGGAAGTGTTTTTTCCGCAATTTCAGTCATCAGGTCTTTTAACATTTCATTTTTGTAAAAGTAGTTAACGCCGTTTCCCGAGTCGATAAATTTAAAAATTGGTTTAGTTAACTTTTCGGCTTGAAGTGCGGACGTTTTTTTTGTTTTGCTGTCGGCCTCCCGTACAATTACAAGAAGTTTTTGTATTGTTTTTCCGTCTCCAATACGTTCAACAACAAAATTAAGGCGGCACATGTCAAAGCCGCCGTCAAGACTCGCAAAATGAGCCTCTATTTCACGCAGCGGACTATCATTTTGTACTTCACTGTCCGGTATCGACATATTAAAAGCCCTTTCAATGAACGCTTCAATTTCCGTTAACTTTTTTTTGTCAAGAAATCCTGAAAAAACATCCATGATTGGCAGGCCTGCCAGCATGTCCCGCCTGAAAATTTCTTCAAGGGCGCTGGAATAGGAAGGCAGTATGCACCAGTTCTTTCCCAGCAGAAAGATGCCGTCACGCACATACTCAAGGATGCTTTTGTGTTCCTGAAGGCGTTCATCAACTTCTTTTTTCAGATAATGATGACAGTTTTCAGGACGGTTAAGCTTGTTGAATATCGCTTCAGCCATGCTGCGGCAATCGCCGTAGCCACAGGCGGCACAGTTAAGAAAGTCAGCCTCGCTCGTTTTTTTCATCTTTTGATATATCACGGCAAGGTCTTTATTCGTTGGAACAAGGTAACCGGAAAGATTCTTGCTGCGATCCTTGTAGACGCGGCCGTAAATTTCCGGTCTCCAGTAACGGTTTACCTCGCCTTTTACACGGTTAATGCCAAAAATAATTTTATTGCGCCGCGCCTGTTCATTGAGCCGCGCTTCTATCTTTGTTTCCATCAGCGCAACGGGGTGACTGAAATTTTCCGTACCGGGCCCGCCGTTACAGCCGGCAAAACAACTCAAACAGTCAATCAAAAAAGGAGCCATATCTTCTCCCACCATACGGGGTAGATCGTTAAGGTACTTGTAAACCATAAATGTCCCTTCTATACGCCGTATCCTGGGTCCAAGCGCGGGCGCATCACGTAGAATCGTGCTTTTTAAGCCGCCGGGGGACGAAAACGATACGGCCCGTTCCGCCATCGGTCCGTCAAAATCGTGCGGGCTATAATCATACAGGTTTATACCTCGCTGTTTTAGGACAGTTTTGAACCGCGTCATCGTAACATTAAAATCTACATAGCCTGTTTCCTCAAACTCACGCTTTTTGGCGGCGCACGGCGATATTACAACTATTTTTGCGTCCGCGTACTGCGGGAAAAAGTATTTTATCATTATCGCGGTATGCAGCATCGGGCTATGCATGGGCGCAAGGTATGGAATAAGATTCGGCGCGTACAGTTCGCAATAGTTGACTATCGCCGGACAGGGCTGGGATATGATTAGCTTGGGATTCTCTTTTCGAGCGTACTCAAGATAACTTTTTGCTGTTAATTCCGCGCCAAACGCGACGTCAAAAACAGCTTTCACGCCGCACGACTTTAGAAAACCTATCAGGCGGAATAGGTCGTCAAAAACGGCGACGGCAGAGGGAGCAATCATCGCAACCATCTGCGTACGCGCGTCAAGTTCGCTGAAAAACGCCTCCGTGTCGTCATTTATTGAACGGGCGCCGCTGGTACAGGCGGCGATGCAGCGCCCGCAGCCCAGGCAGCGTTCCGCTATGATCGCTATCTTGTCACCCGAACCATCCATGCAGTGCTTTACCGGGCAAACCGAAATGCAGGAGTGACAGTTGTTACATTTTTCCGTATCGACTTTTATCAGCGGAGTCATTATAGAATCCCCTTAGGGCAACGCTGATTAACTTGAGGCCAATCATCGTTGCCCTATGTATTTGCTCATTTCATTACGCAAATGTGTCAACAAAGTTGACATTCGCATTAAAGTAGCACCGATTTATGCGCATTC
>JAITIR010000043.1 GCA_031279285.1 Spirochaetaceae bacterium
TTAGAATGAGAGCGCGTTCACAAGCTCAGGTTCATCCTTGAAAACGATCTCATAGATAAATATAAGAAAAGTTACGCGCAAAGGCAAATTTTTTTTCATCTGCCGTGAACATCCCTCTCATAAACATCCCAAAAACACATCTCTTTTCTACGGGGTTTCACCCATCTGCGTTTGCTTAAACAGTTGGCAAAACAATTCAATCCGGATAAACTGAGGGTATGTGAAGAAAACAACTATACATTCGATGATCTGGCGGCGATACTGCCTCCGCACGAGGGCCAGCCCCCTCCACCAAAAGCCATCCCCTGCCAAGGGCAACCCCCGCCACCGGTGACCTACAGTTACCGGCCTCGTTTTGTTGTTCAACGTTAGGTTTACGCCGGGTTGTGCCCGTTTCGCACACGGCATCGGGTGTCCCCGCCTTTACTTTCTTTCAGCAGGAGTGCCATGGACCCACCCGCTTGCACAATAACGCAATAACCAGTAGTCTATCAAACAAGAGAGGATTGGCCCTGTTCCAAAACACAAGCGGGTTTGGGTAGGCTGGAGCCGTTGGCAGGGCTTTTAGCCCGTGCGGTTTCTCAGGCTAAAGCCGTGTTTTAGCCGTGCGAAACCGCGTCTTTTAGAGGTTGATGGACAAGCAGAGCTTGTCTCCCCAAAACTGAAGTTTTGGAACAGCCTCTATTCTCTTTTTATTTTCGCACCCAGCGATGACAGCCTTTCCACAAGATGTTCGTAGCCACGTTCAATCTGATAAACATTGCTAATAACGCTTTTGCCCTCGGCGCAGAGGGCCGCGATAACCATCGCCATACCGGCCCTGACATCGGGGCTGCGCAGTTCCGCGCCGCGAAGCCGCGCGGGCCCGGAAACAACGGCGCGGTGCGGATCGCACAGCACTATGCGTCCGCCCATCCCTATCAGCATATCGACAAAAAACATCCGCGATTCGAACATCTTTTCGTGGATAAGCACGGTACCTTCAACCTGAGTCGCGACAACGGTTACGATGCTGGTTAGATCGGGCGGGAAGCCGGGCCAAGGGGCGTCGTCAATCTTTGGTATCATGCCGCCAAGATCGTGATTTACCTTTAGCGTCAGATGCCGCGGCACGCATAGGGTTTTTCCCTCATGTTCCCACGTTATTCCCAGCTTTCCGAACGCGACCTTGGCGGGGCGCATATCTTCCGGCAGCACGCCTTCGATGCAGAGGTCGCTGTGCGTGACAGCGGCGAGTCCGACAAAGGAGCCTGTCTCCATGTAATCCGCGCCTATCGTGTAATCGCAGCCGCCTAGCCGTTTGCGCCCGTGTATCACCAGCCGGTTTGAGCCCAGCCCATCGATGCCTGCGCCCATAGCGGTAAGCATCTTGCAGAGGTCCTGAACGTGCGGCTCGCTGGCCGCGTTGCTGAGTACCGTGTCGCCTTCCGCCAGAACCGCCGCCATCACAGCGTTTTCGGTCGCGGTAACGGAAGCTTCGTCCAAAAAAATATCGGCGCCGCGTAGTTTTCCGGCGGTAAAAACAAAGCTGTCATGCATATCAACCTGCGCCCCAAGCTCCGATAGCGCGAGAAAATGGGTGTCGAGCCTGCGCCTGCCTATCACGTCCCCGCCCGGCGGCGGCATCACGGCCCGGCCAGTCCGCGCGAGGAGCGGCCCGGCAAACAGGATGGAGGCCCGAATCTTTTCGGCAGCATCCTCCGGCACGGTGCAGCTTTTTATGTCTGCCGAAAGCCGCCACGTATGGTCTCCCAACGGGTCCGCCGTCCCGCCCAGCGCGCGGAACACTTCGAACATCACGTGTACGTCTTCAATTTCCGGGACATTGCGCAGAATTACGGCTTCGTCCGTCAGCAGCGCCGCGGCGATGCAGGGCAGCGCGGCGTTTTTGTTCCCGCTCGCCTTTATTGTTCCGTTCAGAGGCGTTCCGCCTTCGATCGAATACTGATTCATAAGTTGAGCATACAGCAAAACTCTACTTTAAACTATGCGGACATAATGGATTAAACGGTTCAACGCTTACGCGTTGAGCCGTTTACCGCCGCCAAAAAAACCTCCCGGACGAACGGGCCGTTCCCCAGTTCTCTCCTTAATTACTGATTGCCAATTGTTAACTGATGGTTTACGATAAAGAAGTATGGAAATTGTGGGCTTGCTGTTCCGCATTGGGGGCAGTTTAGGGCTTTTCCTGTATGGAATGAAGGTGATGGGCGATGGGATCCAGCAGGGTGCGGGCGACAGGCTGCAACGGACGCTGGGTTTTATGACGGGCAGCCGGCTTTCCGCCATCATTACAGGACTTTTCGTAACGGCCATTATCCAGTCTTCCAGCGCCACCACCGTGATGGTGGTCTCGTTCGTGAACGCCGGCATTTTGACACTGACCCAGGCCATAGGCGTGATAATGGGCGCCAATATCGGAACGACGGTAACGGCCTGGGTGGTTTCGCTTATTGGGTTTACGCTGAACATTTCCAACCTTGCACTGCCTGCCGTCGGGCTGGGTTTTATCGCGCGGACGATGAAATGGAAGCATCAGGGGCTGGGGAACGCGGTGATGGGCTTTGGCCTTTTGTTTTTGGGTATAGATTTTCTTACCCGGTCCATGCCGTCAATAGACCCGGAAAATCTGGAATTTTTACGGACGCTTGGAAACGGAAGTTTTTTAAGTATGCTCGCCTACGCGGGGATAGGCCTTGTTATAACGGTGGCAGTCCATTCGTCCAGCGCATCGACGGCGATCATGCTGACGATGGCGTACAAGGGGATAATAGACTTTAACTCCGCCGCGGCCATGATACTTGGCGCTAACATAGGTACAACCATTGACGCGATGCTTGCGTCAATAGGCACAAAAACAGCCGCCAGAAGGGCGGCGTTGGTACACGTACTGTTCAATGTGATAGGCGCGCTTGTCGCGCTGGCGTTTTTCGACCCGCTGGTTAGCCTTGTCAAATTTATATGTCCCGGAGACAGCGCAAACGCGCTTGTAACGACTCAGATTGCGATGTTCCACACTACATTTAACGTGCTGAATACGCTGCTGTTCTTTCCGTTTGTAAGACCGTTTGCCGCGTTCGTTACCATCCTTGTCAAGGACAAGGATGAAAAGGTGAAAGAGAATGTCTACCGCTTTGCATACCTGTCGGCTTCGATCCGGGATACGCCGGAGCTAAGTATCCTGCGGTCAAAGAGTGAAATCAGCGATATGGCCGGGCTCGTTTTTATCATGTACCAAAAGCTGCGCGCCTCGCTTCAGAGCCTCAATTCGGAATCGGCTGAGGCCCTTGTCGCCGATCTGCGGGAAAAGGAGGAGTACGCCGACCAGATGCGCGAAGTGCTCACTGTTTACCTGATGGAGTGTACGCGCAGTATGTTAAACCGGCGCTCCCGCTACAAAGTCGCGCTGTTGCTCCGTAAAATCGCCGATCTGGAGGATATGACGGACGACTGCTACAGCGTGAGTCTCTTGCTGGAACGGAGTGTCCGGAAGAATCAGATATTCAAGCGCAAGGAGATGGCGGCGCTGGACCCGTATATGGGGCTGGTCGAGGAATTCCTTACATTTGTCAAGGAGCATTTGGGCGGGAAACTGACCAGGGAGCAGGGTTTGTACGCAAAAGAGATCGAAGACAAAATAGATGCGTTGCGGAACAAACTCCGCAAGCTGGGACGCAAGCGCATCGAAGAAGGCGTTGACGTAAAAACGGAATTGCTGTTCATCGATCTGGTGCGGCGCGTGGAAAAGCTGGGCGATTACTGTTACAGCATCTCGCATTCAATGATGCGGATGAATTAAATGCCGCCCACCCAACGTTCATTCCTTTTCGGGCGCCTGGCGGTGATGCTATGCGCGCTGTTTTGGAGCACAAGCGGGCTATTCATAAAACTGATCGATGCAGACCCGTTTTTTATAGCGGGGGCGCGTAGTTTTATCGCCGCCGGAACGATGATTGTGCTGCGTTGTATTTTTATGCGCAAGCCGTTCCGCGGCATCGCGGTAGCGCTAAAAACGCCGGCCTTTTGGGTGTCGGGGTTTGCGTATTCAGCCACGATGACAGCCTTTGTCGTGGCAAACAAACTTACAGCCTCCGCAAACGCGATACTGCTCCAGTACAGCGCTCCCGTGTGGGCGGCCATCCTCAGCATCGCGATACTAAAAGAAAAACCTCGCGCGGAAAATTGGATAGGTTTGGCGCTCGTGTTAGCCGGCCTTTTCATCATATTTCATGGTTCGCTCGCTTCCGCCTCGCTGCTGGGGGATGTGATAGCGCTCGCCTCCGGCATGATGTTCGCGTTGAATTCGGTTTGTATGCGTATGCAGAAGGACGCCGACCCCGCGTACAGCCTCGTACTGTCAAACATAATCACCGCCTTCTTTGCCATCCCGTTCCTTTTTGCCGGCGGCCCCGGCCTTAGCCTGCCCGGTCTGGGCGCGATCACCTTCATGGGCACGGTACAGATAGGCTTTGCGTCCATACTTTTTGCCTACGGCATCAAGCGCGTAAGCGCGTTTGCCGCGCTGATAATAGCCTGCGTGGAGCCGGTGCTGAACCCCGTCTGGGTATTTGCCGTAACCGGTGAAAAACCCGCCCTAAACGCTATAATCGGCGGATTTATCATCGTGTTCGCGGTGGTGTTTTCGAATATGCTAAAAATTAAAGGACGCAGGCTCAACGTGAAGCGATGACAAAGACAAGGCTATGGGGTGCACCGGCTATGGAAATCAGTATGACCGCTACGTGTTAGACCCCACTGCCGGCGGCCCTTTAGTAGTAGTAAAAGCTGTCGTTCGGAAGCCTCCCGCCTATCGAATCGGGGGCAAACTCCAGCAAGGTTTCGTACAGCGCCGTCAGCGTGGGTCTGGCAGCTTTGGCATCAAGGAACGCGAAATTGCTGCGTGGGACGGACGCAGTGACAACGGGCGCACGCAGGCCAAGTTCGTGCTTCTCCACCAGCGCGCCCGCCTCGGCAGGGTTGGCCTTTACCCACTCAATAGAATCCTTCACGGCAGAGAGGATCGTCTTCATCCCGTCCCTATTCTCCTTGGCAAACTGCGCGTCGACGACCAGCACGGTGATCGGGTAGTTGCCCTGCCCGCCGGCCTTCTCCCACTCTGCCTGGATGTCGCTTACCTGTACCAGGTCGGCTGAGCCCTGCCGCGCCATCGTAGCGAAGGGTTCAGGGATGATGGCAAGGTTTATACGGCCCGCGATCAGCGACTGGGCTATTTCGGGGTATGCAAGGGAATAGTCCAGCTTTACATCCGTTTCGGGGTTTATTTGATACGTTGTCAGTATCTTGCGGAAAACATAGTCCGGCACTGCGCCTTGCCCTGCCACCGCTATCGTTTTGCCCCGGAGGTCCGCTATCGTCCTGACCGCCGGGTCACCGGAAAGAAGGCTCAGCATACCAAGCCCCGTTACGGCGGCCAGTTGAACCGGCTTGCCGCTTGCCGCAACCTTGGCGGCAACGTTGGACGGTAGTATCCCTACCTTTGCCTCGCCGGCGATAAAACGCGCCGCCATCAAGTCTCCCGACGCAAGCGCCTCAACGCTGACCTGCATACCGCGTATCTCAGGCGGCATCTCGAACAGCCGTATCATGCCGACCCCGGACGGCCCTTTCAACCCATAGATCGTGAGCGGCGTAGGTTCCGCCGTCTTCTTGCCGGAAGCAAAACCGAATCCCGCAATAGCGCCCAGCAACGCCCAGCACATAATTGTCCTTTTGACCATAGAATCCTCCTGTAACTATACTGCCGCTATTGTAAAAAGCTCTTAATAATTTGTAAAGACAAGCAAACAAACACTTGAAAATGTTTACCGGACGTACTTAAAATATACTTGCAAAATGGCGGCTAACACATATCCGAATTGTCTTAAATGCAAGTTTTTCAAGGTGAGTTGGGATGCCGCCTTTCCGCGCAGTTGTACACAGTTCGGCATAAAGTGCCGCGCCCTGCCGTCCGTTGAGGTGTTCAACGCGACAAAACAGCACTGTCCATCGTTTGTCATCAATCCGTCATTTGCCACCCGCGACGGGCGCCGCTCAAACGACTGAAAATCTTTCGATGGCGAGCGCCCTTCCGGTTTTTGTTAAACTGACACAGATACCCTGTACGCTTGCCGTGCCTTCCGCAACGCGCAACGGGTAGGCTATCTGTTTGCGGGCGCGTTCCATGCAAAGGTCCCTGTCCATGCCGATTATGCTGTCCAGAACGCCGGTCATGCCGAGATCGCTGATGTAGGCCGTCCTTTCTGGCAATATTTTTTGATCGGCGGTCTGAACGTGGGTGTGGGTGCCGGCAAACACGGAGGCGCGCCCATCGACGTAAAAGCCCAGAGCCTCCTTTTCCCGTGTCGATTCTGCATGGAAATCGAGCAGCACGAGGCAGGGCGGGGCCTCCCCGTCCCGTTCCGCCTCCGCGCGCGCCTCGGCAAGTACCTTGTCAAAAGCCCTGAACGGGCAGTCTATCGGCGTCATATACTCACGCCCCTGGAGGTTGACAACAAGAAAGCGCCGCTCCCCCTTCCTGACCAGGATGAAGCCGCGTCCGGACGCGGGCGGCGGGTAGTTTGCCGGGCGCAGTATTCGCTGTTCGCCGTCCATGAAGGGCCAGAAGTCACGTTTTTCCCAGATATGGTTACCGCTCGTTATAACATCAACGCCGACGGCCAGCATACGGCGCGCGTCCTCCGCCGTCATGCCAAAGAGCGAGGCGTTCTCACCGTTTGCCGTGACGAAGTCTGCGCCGTACCGCTTGATCAGGCCTGGTAGACACCGCTCCAGCGCCGCCAGCCCGGGCTCGCCTACCACGTCGCCCAGCATCAGGGTAGTTACGTTCTCACCTGGCATACTCTACGATACGGGTCTCCCTGATGATCGTTACTTTAATACGGCCGGGATAGTGCAGATCGCCCTCAATTTTTTTAGCAACATCCCGTGCGATAAGGCGGGACTGTTCGTCGTTTACCTGCTCGTTATGAACAACAACCCGCAGTTCCCGCCCCGCCTGAATCGCAAAAGCCTTTTCCACACCGCTAAAGCCGGCAGCTATGCTTTCCAGGTTTTTCAGGCGTTTGATGTAGTTTTCGAGCGATTCTTTCCGCGCGCCGGGCCTTGACGCTGAAATGGCATCCGCAATCTGAACGATGACAGCCTCTATGCAGCAAGGCTCAATGTCGCCGTGATGCGCGCCTATCGCGTTGATGACCCGCGCATCCTCTCCCATCTTACGCGCCATGTCCATGCCTATCTCGGCATGGTTCAGATCGGAATCGGTCTCGACCCCCTTGCCTATATCGTGCAGCACGGCTGCCCGTTTGGCGAGATCGCGGTTCACTCCCAACTCGGAAGCGATCAGGCTGGCAATCTGCGCAACCTCCCTGGAATGTTTAAGCACATTCTGCCCGTAACTTGTACGGAAGTACAGGCGGCCAAGCAGCCGTATCGCCTCCTGGCTGATGTTGTGGATGCCAAGATCATAGATCAGCTTTTCGCCTTCTTCAAATATTCTTTGCGATATTTCCCGTGATACCTTGCTGACGATCTCCTCGATTCTTGCGGGGTGGATCCGACCGTCAGAAATAAGCCGGTTAAGCGATACCTTGGCAATCTCGCGGCGTACCGGGTCAAAGCATGAAATCACCACCGCTTCGGGCGTATCGTCGATGATAATGTCGACGCCCGTTACTGTCTCAAAGGTCCGGATATTGCGCCCCTCACGTCCTATTATCCGTCCTTTCATCTCATCGTCAGGCAACGGTACGGTCGATACCGTAACCTCGCCCGTGACATCCGTGGTAAGCCGCTGTATAGCGGTAACTAGTATGTCCTGAGCCTTCTTTTCAGCAGTGATCACCGCTTCGTTTTCTATCTTGTTGATGATTGCCTGTGCGTCGTGTATAGCCTCGTTTTCAAGATGTTTTATAATTTGTGACTTGGCCTCAGCCGATGTAAGTCCTGATATACGTTCCAGTTCAAGCCGGTAACGCTCCTCCTCATGCGTGAGCGCTTTTTCCCGCTCCGTAAAATTTTTTTCTTTTTCGGCAAGCTGTTGTTCGATCCGTTCCGCCTGTCGATTTTTTTTCTCTATCGTGTCCTCCCGTTGCAGGACACGGTGTTCCAGCCGTTGTAATTCCGCTCGTCTTTCCCGAGTCTCCCTTTCTGCGTGGTTACGCTCGCTGATTATTTTTTCTTTTGCCTCAAGAAGCATCTCCTTCCGTATGGCATCAGCATCTTTTACTGCATCCTCTCTAATCCGCCGGGCAAGCTGCTCCGACGTTGTTAATTGAAATCTGGCATAAAGCCATCTAATGATCCAGCCTAAGGTTAACCCGGTAAGAGGGAGGATTATCCATAACATCCAACCCATATTTAACCCCTTACCATTAACTGTATTAGAAATAGACTTTATATTACTTGTTTACAGATATTTAGTCAAGCCGTGTTCAAGCGTATTTTAACTCAGCGGCGGGAGGGCTGCCTAGAAAATGTAAACCGTGAACGGTACACTAAAAACATGAATCCTATACGTAAGCCATTCACCTACAGCTATTACAACGTAACCCTCATTCTGATATGCGTGAATGTGATAATTTTTATGCTGGAAAACTTTGTGCCGGTGCTTGGGGGCTTACTCGCCATGACGCCTGTTTTAGTGCTGCATGGGTTTTTTTGGCAGTTTTTAACATACATGTTTGCCCACGCGAGTTTTAGCCACATACTGTTCAATATGCTCGCGCTGTTTGTGTTCGGGGTGCAGACGGAGCGTTATATGGGCAGCAAGGAATTTCTCCTCTACTACCTCGTAACGGGCGTACTGGCAGGTTTTTTTTCGTTCATAGTTTTTTTGTTTACAGGCGCGGCTCGCATACCGTTGTTGGGAGCTTCCGGCGCGATATTTGCCGTTCAGCTTGCCTTTGCGTCATTTTTCCCCGATTCGATTCTGTACATCTGGGGCATACTGCCGCTGCGCGCCCCGATCATGGTGCTTGTTTTTACCGCGATAGAGTTGTTTTCAATGATCTTCGGCGTTGAGAACGGTGTGGCGCACATGACCCACCTTGCCGGTTTCGGCTTTGGCTGGCTTTACTTTTTGGCCAGGTTCAACGCGGATCCGTTCCGCATGATGACAGGACGGCGGTGATTAGCATGAAAGAAAATACCAGGCCGGATGTGCTGCCGGTGGACGACACAAAAATTAGCGAACACGACTTGGTGTTCTACTACTCCCGTGAACACCGTCTTAAAAAAGCGAGCCGGAATGTACGCGCGCTGTACGATGATGTCCCCAGGCGGCGTTTTGGCATCTTTGCTTCGCTGGTCGACACAAAGCCCAAGGCGATGCTTCTAATCGTGATTGCCGCGGTATGCCTTTTATACCTGTTCCTGCATTTCTTTAGCAGAGGCTGATGCGGCCCAAAAACCGGCGCTTCAGCACAGCGTAGAGAATAGGTCTTCCGGGGTTTCCCTGCGGCGTATTTGTACGAGCGAACCGTCCGGGCGGAGCAACAGTTCTCCGCAGCGGAGTTTGCCGTTGTAGTTAAAACCCATAGCCCTGCCGTGGGCGCCGGCGTCGTGGATTACCAGCAAGTCGCCGGATATTTCGTCCGTTTCAACAGCCGGCAGCGGCCTTTGTACGGCAAACTTGTCGCAGTTTTCGCAGAGGCTGCCGACGACATCGTACAGCCCGGCGGGCGGCGCGTCCTCCTTGCCGGCAACGGTGATGTGGTGGTAAGCGCCGTACATCGCCGGACGTATCAGATCGGCCATCGATCCGTCCACGCCGATATAGCTACGGTAGATGTCCTTGCGGTGTATTGCCCGCGTCACGAGCC
>JAITIR010000066.1 GCA_031279285.1 Spirochaetaceae bacterium
ATGTATTTGCTCATTTCATTGCGCAAATGGGGTAAACTTTGTTTACCTTGCGTTAAAGTAGCACCGATTGCGCCAACGCGGTTGGCGCATTCTCGATTGAATAAATCAGTGCTTCCTTAGAAAAGCCGCGCCGCAATACACTCACATCATCAAGTGAATCTATTGAGCTAACCTAATCTTCCGTGAGGATTTCCGTGTGGTCGGAAAATATCGCTATCGTGTGTTCCCAGTGGGCGGAGGCTTTGCCGTCCGCGGTAACAACTGTCCAATCGTCGTCCAACAGTTCGACATCGCCGGTTCCAAGGTTTATCATCGGCTCTATGGCCAGTACCATGCCCTCCCGCAGGCGCGGGTTGGGCCCGCCTTTAGGACAATTCGAGATGGATGGCTCCTCGTGGACTTCAAGACCGACGCCGTGGCCGCAAAACTGGTGAACTATTCCGTAACCTGCTGCGCGGGCGTGGGCCTCCACCGCACGGCCTATCGCGAAAAGCCGGTCGCCTGCCTTTGCCGCCTCTATCCCCTTGTACAGGCATTCGCGGGTAACGGCGCTAAGTTTGTGAAAGGCCGCGCTTACCCTACCGGCTTCTACCGTTACGGACTTGTCGCTTATGTAGCCGCCCAAGTTTATGCCGCTGTCCACCGAGACGAGGTCTCCTTCCCTTATCCTCCGTTTTGACGGTATGCCGTGGATCACCTGCTCGTTTATCGAGATGCAGAGCGCGCCGGGGAACGGATTCTTGCGCGGCCCGTAGCCTAAAAAAGCGGGCTTTCCGCCCCGCGCCTTTATCCAGCGCTGCGCCCATCTGTCAAGCTCGATCGTTTCAACACCCGGCTTAACGAGTGGGATCATTTCTTTGTACATGCTTACAAGCATCCTGCAAGACTCGCGGATGCCTTCTATCTGTTTTACGTTTTTATACCGTATCATTGTTAACCGGCCCTGTATATGATTTTTGAAACGGCATTCAGACATCTATAAATTTAGGCGCATTTTGCGTCGCTATTTTGAAATGTATGCCATACCTATTACGTATTCTCACAGTTGAGCGCGCGTCTGCCGCATCGCCCCTGTGTCCTAATAACGCTTATCCGCGTACTCAACCCAGCCGCCAGATTCGACAAGTTCCCGTTCAAAGGCTGAAAGCGTGAACGGAACGGTTTTTTCCCTGCCGCCGCCGGAAAAGGTAAGCATGGATTTCTTTATGTCTACGGAAAGCCGCGCATCTGTATGCGCGAATTCCCTGAAAAGCTCGTCTATCACGGCGGCGTCCAGTTCCGCCGCTATCATTCCGCAGTTGTACATGTTCTGCCGGAATATGCGGGCAAAATTTTCCGCGACAACTATGTTTATGCCGTTCATCTCAAGCGCCCACGGCGCGTGCTCCCTCGACGAGCCGCATCCAAAGTTGCTCCGTGTTACGACCGCCCCCATCCCAGCCACATTCTTTTTAGGGTCAAAACCCTCCAGTTTTAAGTCTTCAAGCAGAAACGGAGCAAGCGCCTCCCTGGAGCTTTCGTTAAGGTACTTTGCCGGAATAATCTCGTCCGTGTTTATATTGCCGCGATCCAAAAATAAAACCCTGCCGCCAAAACTCTTCATATTTCCATACCCTTTTCCATACCCTTTTTTGCAATACCCTTTTCGTCAACCGGCGGCTACGGTTATAAAGCCGGCCAATGCCGCCGCCGCCGCGGAGGCGGGACTCATCAGGTGAACCATACCGCCCTTCCCCATGCGCCCGTAAAAGTTGCGGTTCGTCGTTGATGCGCAAACCTCGCCCTCGGCAAGCACGCCGTTCGACATCCCCAGGCACGCGCCGCAAGTCGGGTTCGTAACGCAGAAACCGGCATTCATAAAGTCCGCGATAAGCCCTTCCGCGAGGGCCTGGCCGTAAACTGCCGGAGTCGCCGGCGACACTATCGCCCGCACACTGTTCGCTACCTTACCGCCGCGTACCACACGCGCCGCCTCGCGCAAATCCTCAAGCCGCCCGTTTGTACACGAGCCTATGTAAACCTGATCGATCTTTGTCCCGGCGAGTTCTTTTACCGTACTGACCTGATCCGGCTTGTAACCGACGGTGGCCAGCGGCTCAAGCGCCGAACAGTCAATCTCAAGCGTCTTTCCGTACCCAGCGTCCTGATCGCTCCGCCAGCGCCCAAAGTCCTCCAGGGCCGCCTCCCTTTCGTCATAGCTCCCGTCACCCTCCGGCCCGATGAACGGCCACAGGTATTCAAGCGTTACCTGATCCGGCATACAGATACCGCTCGTCGCCCCCGCTTCTACAGCCATATTGCAAACCGTCATGCGGCCTTCCATGCTCATCCTGCCGATCACCGGACCGTGGAACTCAATCACCTGATCGGTAGCCCCGTTCACACCGAGTTTAGCTATCACAGCGAGTATCACGTCCTTAGCGAACACCCCCTCAGGCAGCGCCCCGCAAAGGTTCACCCTGACAGTCCCCGGCTTCCTGAACGCGCATACCCCCTTCAGTATACCGACCTCAAGGTCAGTCGTACCGACCCCGGCGGCAAAGGCCCCGAATGCGCCGTGCGTGCAGGTGTGGCTGTCCCCCATGATTACCGTGTACCCGGGCCTGACAAAGCCCTTTTCGGGAAAAAGCGCGTGGCAGACACCGTTCCGACCAATGTCAAAAAAGTCCTTTATCCCGTGCCGCCTCGCCCAGTCCCGCAGCACCTTACCCTGCTCCGCCGTCTTGCCGTCCTTTGCCGGCGTAACGTGGTCGATCACCGCCTTGATCCTGCCCGCGTCAAAAACCTTGTCGTGCCCGCGCGCGACAAGATCGTTCACCGCTATCGGCGTCGTTATCTCGTGGCAAAACACGGCGTCCAGCCTGAGCGTCCACGTATCCGGCGCCGGCATGTCCACAAGATGCGCCTGGAAAATCTTCTCAACTAATGTGTAACCCATAGCGAATTGTAACCCCAGCCATCGTTATCATCAAGGCCGCAAATTAAAAATAAGGAATTGGGAGTTCTTTGGACAGCTCAGGTCTATGCGTTACATAAAGAGTGATGTTTTTCACTATGTTTATTGTTTGAAAATCACTTGATACCGTCAATTTTTGCCCTAACGCCGAAAGTAAGCGAGATGCCGGGCATGTAGTAGCCGGCAAACGACTCGTAGTGGGCGTTCAAAATGTTCCGCAAAGAGCCGAAAACGGTGAAATGTTTACCGAGGTCCTGATTCACCGTGGCGTGTACCGTGCAGTGCGGCTCCATAGGCATCTGATTCAGCGTGTCCGCGTAACGGGTTGTCTCGTAATGGGCCGAAACCAGGAAGGAGCCGGTCTTCCATCCCAGGTCGGCCTGAAGCCCGATGATGTGCGTCGGCATGTACGGTATCCGGTAGCTGTCCGCGAAAGTCAAATCTCCACTCAGAAGCCAGCTTAACTGAAACTGATAACTCGCCCCCAGCCTTAGGCTTTCTATCCCGGCGCTCTGTATCTCCAGGGTGAAGGATGGCCGGATGTCGGCCCCGATGAAGAACGCCGTCCCGATGTTCTCAGGCGACCACCGGCCTCCCGCGCTCTTTACCCAGTGTATCGAATCCTCCGTCCATTGCACGTAAGTCGTGGCGTCCACCCCAAACGTGTACGCCGTAGTATCCATACCGA
>JAITIR010000012.1 GCA_031279285.1 Spirochaetaceae bacterium
CTCTCTCTGTTCGAGCGGTAGTGTTATTTCTTAACTGTTAGTGCGATTCATTGCTCTATTTTATTACAGGATAAGGAATTAGTCAAGCGTTAAGTGCTAATTCTTGTTAAGCATTACCAGCCGATGTGAAGGAATATTGCTTACATAACTGCTTACAAAATGCTTACAGTACCGCAAAGAAAACCCGGCCCTTGTAAAAAAGAGTCTTTTTTACTGTCCCCGACCTCTTAAAAAATACCCGCCTGTATCGCTTATAGTGGGTCATAGCGTTTTCCCGCCAATCGTTACAGCCGCCAATGGCGCGGATGGCAATATGCTTCCCGCCGTAGAAAGAGCGGGCGCGGCGTTTTTCAAAAACTGGTCCATCCATCTGCAGGGTTTGAAGTATGACGACAGCCTCACCGTTGGTCAGAATCAGGCCGCGTTTATACAGCCAAGGTACACAACAGGCCCGCAGCTTCAGATGTATGCGCAAATTCTGGTAAATAATCAGGGCAAACGCTTTACCACCGAAGGCCGTGGTATTGCGTATGGATCAGCTCCGGGACATAGCGATGGCGGACGCGCGTTATATAACGAGGCCAAACCGCCGTACTATATTATTTTTAATCAGGACAATCCGGATATAAAGACCACTGTATGGGGGAGCGCCGCTAACAACGCCTGGGCTAACGATGAGGCGGTAGACCTTACCGCCGCCCTGGATGCCGCCGCCGCGCTGAATAACGGCCAGGTATTTAAGGATGCCACTATCGCCGGTCTTGCCGCTAAAATGGGGGTACCAGCGGTAACCCTTCAGGCAACACTAACGGCCTATAATGGGTATGTTGACAGTGGTACTGATTCTGATTTTGGCAAAGGATCCCAGTATCTCACCAAAAAATTCATAGAGAGCGGCGCAGATGCTAACGGGCCCTTCTACGCGGTTAAACTGTACCCGGAATCACACATTTCCATGGGAGGCCCTGTTATCGACGGAAAATGCAGGGTGCTGACCAGTGAAACTTACCTTAGCCCAACTTCGACCGCAGCAGAACAGGCAGCGTTAGAAGCGGCCGTTATTCCCAATCTTTACGCGGTAGGCGAATTTGCCAACCGGGCTTTTTATAATGTAAACTACGTCGGCGCTGTTTCTCTCACCCTGTATCCTGTCATGGGACGGATTGCTGCCCTTCATGCGGCGCAAGCGATTGCCGCAAACCCTTGATGCAATAACGTGGAGGAAGTTGTGAGAAATCGCGCATCGTTGTTTGGTTTTAGTATTATCGTGGTTGCGCTGCTGGTTATCTTGGGCGGCTGCTCTACAGATGAAGGCGCCAACGCGGGTCCCCTGCCCATAACAAATGACTCGGGAACGAAGCTTTCGGGAACCGGTTCCGGCAGGGAATGGGGTTACCATGGATGGGTTGACGTTGAACTCACTTTGGCAGATGGATGGATAACCGAAGCAACAGTTACCGGTCCGGATGAAACTCCGGGTGTAGGCGCGGCCGCCATTCAGAGGGCGCCGGCCATCATCAAGCAAAAAAATTCGGTAGAAATAGACGTAGTGGCTTCGGCCTCTATTACTACCGAAGCAATTAGAAAAGCCGGCAGGCAGGCCATTGACGAAATCAAGGCCGGCGGCGCCGGCGGCTGATCACTGTTTGTAATGCAGGGAGGACCGTCCAGGAACTTCGCGCCAAGGTCCCGATACTGTCCTTAACGGCCCTCACAAAAGACAGAAACCCGGTTTAGGGAGCCGCCGATTAACTTGACGCTGACCAACGGCTCCCTGCCCATAATGTATCTACTTTGTGGACAGACTCGAATTAATCAGTGCCTTCCTAGCCAAAATACCTTTTGTGCAGGCCTTTAAAACCGCAGCAGTGGCGGGCTTCGTCCCGGGCCATTTCGTGCACCGAGTCGTGGATGGCATCGTAGCCCCGTTCCTTGGCGCGTTTGGCAATGTCGGTTTTGCCGGCGCAGGCGCCGTGTTCGGCCTCGATACGCATCTCAAGGTTTTTCCTGGTGCTGTCGGTAATGACTTCACCCAGCATCTCCGCAAAACGGGAGGCGTGGTCGGCTTCCTCATACGCATAGCGTTTGTACGCTTCGGCAATTTCGGGATAGCCCTCACGTTCCGCGACCCGGCTCATTGCCAGGTACATGCCTACCTCGCTGCATTCGCCGGTAAAGTGCGCCCTAAGGTCATCAATGATGTCCTGTTCTACGCCTTTGGCAACGCCCACGACATGCTCTGCCGCAAAGCCGCCTCCGGCAGCCTGCTCCTTGAATTTGGCGGCAGGCGCCTTACACTGAGGACAGGCTTCGGGGGGCTCCTCCCCGGTAAACACATAACCGCACACTGAACACACCCATTTCTTCATAATCTTACTCCTTCCGAGTTATTAAAATATGCAAACGGCCAAAAGCCGCGATTGCCAAGTTATCTATTTGACTAAACAGTCATTACATAAACCGTAAAATACAGTATTCCGTATATCAATAGTAAAATTGTGAATTTCTATTAAATCTAAGGCTGCTTTCCCAAAAGCTGAAGTTTTGGGAAAGCCTCTATAATTTTCCAATAATTCCGCCAGGGTTTCGCCGCTAAGGTCAGAAACTTTGCCGCAAACCTTGCAAACCACATGGGCGTGGGGCAGAGTACAGGCATCAAAACGTTCCTCCCCGTTTACCACGCCAAGGGAAACCACATCCCCCTCTTCCCGGAAGAGGTTTAAATTCCGGTAAACGGTTCCAAGGGACAGATAGGGAATGACAGGCTTTAGCTTTTCGTACACCCACTGGGCGCCGGGATGAGTATCGGTGGATTTTAAAACTTCCAATATGGCATCCCGTTTTTTGCTATGTTTTCTGTATCTGTTAAGCATCAAAACCTCTTAAAATAATAATGATAACTATTATTAATATAAGCAAATTATTTTATTTTGTCAATAGAGGCTGTTCCAAAACTTCAATTTTTGGAACAAGCCCAACAACAGCTTGGAAAAATCCGCGCGGGTTTCAACAGGTTTTGCCGGTATAAGGCGCTTACTTGCCAGGCGCACTTTATACCGGTATGATTGAACAAAACAGCAAAGAATGTCAGCGAAAGAGGGAATATGCAGTCGCTAGGGATTAATATAGGTTCTACAAGCTTAAAAATGGTTTTGTTCGATTCGGAAAAGACGGATAAAAATGGCGGGATGGTATGGAGCGCCACGGTTCCTCACGAGGGGGACTTTGTCGCGGCAACCCGTAAGCTCCTGATTGACGGGAATGTCCCCCTGGGGACGCCT
>JAITIR010000024.1 GCA_031279285.1 Spirochaetaceae bacterium
TGATTTATTCAATCGAGAATTCGCCAACTATGTTGGCGCAATCAGTGCTACTTTAACGCAAGGTAAACAAAGTTTACCCCATTTGCGCAATGAAATGAGCAAATACATTAGGGAAACGCGATTAGCATCAAGTTAATCAGCGTTTCCCTAACAATTGAGCCTGTTCCAGGACAGAATCAAGTGTGCGCTAAACGGCCCCGGCATAACCGGCGGCACGGTGCGGACCTTCGGTTCTATGGAACAGGCTCAATTTAGAAGCCAAATGGCAAGGCAATCACGAATCTACCTGCGTATGTTTGGCGCAGACCTGCCTGCCTGCCATGCGGTCGCCAGTATGTAGAGCAGCAGGGCGAGGGCCGAGGGGAAGCCTAAAAAAATGGAGGCGGAGTCCTTTAAGAGACCCTGAATACCGAATGATATGTTTTCCGCGAAGGCAAATACGATACTTGCCGCGAAAATGCCCCACACGTTACGAAGGCCGAGGTATACGGCGGCCAGCGCTATCCACGCGCGGCTGCCGGCTCCGCCCGGAGCGTAAACGCCGACCCGGAAGCTGAGGGCGCAGCCGGCCAGAGCAGCTAGAAACGCCGCCGCCGTCCAGGAGGCTTCCCTGTAGCGCCAACTGTCAAGGCCGCGCTCAAGGGCCGCATCCCCTGAATCGCTTGCGCCGGAAAGCCCTACCGCTTTCATGCGGAGGCCCCAGACGGTGCTTTTTAAGAAGACCGCTTCGACGACAAGGCAGGCAAGAGCCATGTAGACAACCGGCGCCTGCGGTGAAAGCAAGTCGCCCAGCAACGGCAGCCGTTCAAGCGCCGGTATGCGCAGCAATGGCTGCGCGGTAAAAGCCGCGTTCCGCAGTACCCCCGCCGTACCGAAGATGCGCATGGAAAGCACCCCGCACAGTCCCTGTGCGGCAAGGTTCGCCGCAATCCCCGCTACAAACGGGTCCGCGCCGGTCTTTCGTACAAAACGGGCAAGCAAAAAGCCCGCGCCGGCGCATAGAAGTGCGCTTACCAGGGTTCCCGCCACCGCCGAACCTGTCCAAACGGTCAGCGCGAAGCAGCCAAAAGAGCCCAGCACGATAAAGCCCTCTACCCCTATCAGCAGAAAACCGGCGTACTCTGTAAGCAGTGCGCCCAACGCGGCCATCAGCACAGGCGCGGCGGCATACAAAACGTTAAATCCCATTCTTTTCCCTATGTTGTTTCACAGCAAACGAAACTCCGCAAGCGCCTTATACTCCGCTCCTTCACGTAGTAATTCCGATTCAAATACCGTAACCGTTTCAGCCATCGCTTCTATTTGAACGGGTATGAGTTCCAGCGGAGAGAGCATGACGGGCTTCCTCCCCTTTCGGGCAATGGTCAGGTGGCTGGTAAATGGACGTTTTTCCCTCGGCCTGAATGAGTACCGTCCATCGGCGGCTAACAGTTCCAGCCCGGCCTCGATTCGCTCCGCCAAATACGCTATTTTCTCGCGCCCCCTATCAAAGCCAAGGACCAGGACATTGGCCGGTTTTTTTTGTGGAAGCGTAAACAAGCGTGAACCGCTTAAGGAAATGCGGTTTGTACCGGAGGCAATGTCTTCCACAATACCGGTAAGGAAATGAAGTCCCGTCCGTTCTACCTCTCCCAGAAAAGCAAGCGTGATGTGCAGGTTTCTGTCCGGCGTCCACCTGAAATCCGGATGCTTACGGCGGAGTGTTTCTGTTTTAGCGGCTAAAGCCGCTTTGAACTCATCAGGCAAGGTTAGGGCAACGAAAACACGCATACTAGCCTCTCTTTGGTAAAACCCGCCGGTGCGCGACGGCAAGTATCAGTATCAGGGCCTGGAGGAGCTGCGAGGCGTTGATGCTGATCACGGAGGAGAGTAGCGTCTGGTCCAGGGTCGACTTGAGGGCCGAATAGAACAGGGAGGCCGGGAGCAGGGCGAGGAAACGGTTTTTTGCGATCAACGCGACGGCCATGCCAGCCCAACCGAGTCCACCGCTGAAGCCCTGGTAGCAGAGACCGTAGGTCCCGGCAACGGCAAAGAAGCCGCAAAGTCCGCCGAGCGCGCCGGACAAGCTAAGTGCCGGTACGCAGAGGCTTTCGGTGTCTATGCCGCCGTAGCGGGCAAATGCGGGGCTGCCCCCAGCGATACGGAAGCGGTAACCGGCCCCGGTCCCGCTGATGAATATGTGGGCCGCGAAGCACAGGCAGATGGAAAAGATGAACGAGAGTGACAGGTTTGAGGGCGGCAGTATTCGCGGCAGGGTCGCGGCGAAGCGCGCGGTTGCAAGCATACTTCCCGCGCTTTCGCGGAGGGGCCCGGCGATAAGGGAGTCGGCGGCAGGCGCGAGGGCGGATGACAGCAAGAATGTAGTGATCAGCGGGTTTGCTCCCGCCGCCCGCTTCAAAAAAGCACAAAAAAGGCCCATCAACGCGCCGGTAAGGCTGGCGGCGGCGGCGGCAAGGCTGAGCGGAAGGCCGGGCGGGCAACCTTCCGGCATGAACAGTAGCGTACAGGCGGCGGCAAGTCCGCCCAGGTACACCTGCCCCTCCAGGCCCAAGTTGAAAAGCCCCCCCTTGAACGCGAAGGCGGCCCCAAGCGAGGCGCACAGCAGCAGCGCCATGTAATCGAGCATGTTCCCCGCGAACCAGACGGATGACCACTGGTTTGTCAAAAAGTGTATAACGTTCATTGGCCGGCAACCCCGCTCATAGCCGCATTGATTTGCCTCTTGATGTGGCCATTGATTGAAGAAGGTGTATGGGGGGCCACGCTGCTCAGCTTGTCTTTCCCCAAGTTAAGCGTGATGCCGCCGCGGCACATTACAAAAATCTCGTCCGAGACCTCAACCAGATCGTTCAAGTCGGACAGAAACAGCAGCACGGCCTTACCCTCATCCGCCGCGTCCCGCAAAAGGTCAAACAGCGCACTCCGTCGGCGACTGTCCAGTCCCCAGCCCGGCTCGGACATTATGATGACGGACACGTTTTCGGCCAGCTCGCGCGCGACAAACAGGCGTTGCAGCATACCGCCAGACAGCGTGCCTGCCTTAGCGCCGGACGGCCCGGCTATATCGGCGCCGCGCATCATGGAGAGAGTCCAGCAGCGCAGCCGCGCGCCGTCCAGCAGGTCCAGCCTGGCAAGCGGGTGGGACGGGTTGGGGTTGCGGGAAAAACGCCGGTGCGCGTGTATTACAAGGTTGTCGCGGATCGAAAGCTCTTTGTCCCAGGCGGCTATGAAATTACCGCCGTCCATACCCAGGTACGCGCCGCCGTTCCCGCGAAAGGCACGAGTTCCATTTTTCAGCGCCTCCTCCCCGATCAGTACACGTCCGGCGGACGGACGTAAAAAACCGGCAAGAGTCAGCATCAGCGTTTCCGTACCGCTTTCACTCACACCGGCAAGGCCGTACACCGTGCCGCCATAAAGGTTGATGTTTACCGAATGTATGGCGGGGTACCCTGCCTGCTCTACGGACAGGTTTTCGGCCCTTAAAAGCGCTTGCAACGTGGCGGCGCCGCGCCTGCCGGTGCTTATTTGCGGAATTGTACACGTTTTTACAGCTGAGATCCCGGTGGAAGCGGATTCGTACTCTCCGCCGAACATCAGCGGAATTATTTTTTCCGCGCTGAAACCAGCTCTGTCAAGCACCGCGGCGGTGCGTCCCTTTCGGAGGACTGTGGCCCGTCCGGCGACGGCGAGTGTCTCGTCCAGTTTATGGGAGATGATCACGGTTGTCAGTCCCGAAGCGGCGAGCCGTCCAACCAGCGCGAAGAATTTTTCGCTTTCCGCCTGGTTAAGGATTGCCGTCGCTTCATCAAATATAAGCAGGCTCACGTTTCGCAGCAGCGCCGCCAGCACCGCGGCCTTTTGCCGGCCCGCCGCGTCCAGGGTCTCGGCGGGGGCTTCGACCGGCAGGTCGAAGCCCCATTCTAGCGAGAGCCGGTTCACCATGTCGCGGGAAGCCTTCCTGCGGAGGAAGGGGCCGCGCCGCGCCTCCGCGCCCAGCACGCACGCCTCCCAGACAGGGAGCGACGGGCAGATTGCCGGCCTCTGCCTTACCATGCTTATACCACGCGAAAGGGCGTCCGCCGGTGAAAAAAAACGCCTGGTTTGGCCGTTGATGATGATCCTCCCGCTGTCCGCCTGCTGGAAGCCGGCCAGAATCTGCATCAACGTCGATTTCCCGGCCCCGTTCTCGCCGAAAAGCGCGTGTATCTCGCCCTTAGCCACCTCAAAATCGGCTCCTTCCAAGGCCCGCGCCCCGTTGGATGGGAATGTTTTGTAGATATTCTGTAGCTGGAACAATTTTTCTACAACAGGATGCTAATCTTCCAGGACCAGTTCGCGGGAACGCAGCCGCCGGAGCATACCGCCTTGCTTCTCGCGGACAGAGGCGCTCACCGCGGTGACATACAGCGGATCGTCCTCAACAAAATCGACATACCCGTCGCGCAAGCCTGCCAGTTCCGCCCTGCCGAAGGGCAGCGCATCCTCAAGGAAAAGTTTTATCTTGCTGTAGGCCGCCTTGTCCTGGCGGATCACACAACTCCCTATGATGTAGGGCGGACGCACGGCATAGCCGTTTGTGTCAAACCAGATTATGCGGGCCGCGTCCGGGCCCGCCTCAACAGCCGCCTGGACAGCGCCCTCGTTGGCGCCTCCCGCCACGCAGAGGATCACGCGGACACCCGCCTTGATCATGCCGGCGGCGAGTTCGGCGCATTTGGCCGCGTCGTACCAGTTGCCGGCAACACGAAAGTCAATCTCTATGCCGGGATCTACCGCGCCTGCGCCTTCACGGTAGCCGGGAAGTATCGTTTGCAGCATGGCCGGGTACTCCTGGCCTGCTATAAGGCCCGCCTTGCCGCCGCCCGCTTCGACAATGAATAGCGCGGCGAGGTAGCCAGCCATATAGGCCTGCTCCCGCTGGTTGTACCTGAGTGTGTATATACCTGGATCGCCGGAAAGCTCCCCGTCCAGCAACAAAAAACGCTGGGAAGGGAATTTGGTCCGCACCGTCCGCGCCAGTTCCGGAAGTGACGGGTTGGACGACACTATCAAATCGTAATTCCCGCTCGCGGCAAGCGCGGTGAGCTTTGCTTCCCACTCGGCCTGGTTGTAGCCGGCCTCGATCACCTGCACCGCGACAGGCTGACCAGCGGACGCCGCGTTGTACTCGTCGGCGGCCTGCTTAACACCCACGGCGAGCATCTCGTAGATTGGACTACCCGAAGCCGCTCCCGGTATAAACACCGCGATCGATACGGAGCGAGGCTGTGAGGCAGGCTGAGCCTTTGAAGGCTGTCTGGGCTTGCAGTTCGCAAGCACTAAAGTCATGGCGATCAGTATGATCGCCATTTTTTTGTAAGTATTCATACTTTTTCTCCCATCCGGACTGTACCGTCGGCGCCGGGATTTCACCGGTTCAGTCCAAAGACCCTTTTTAGGCCCTTGGAGTCGCGGGCTTTAACCGCCGGTCGGGATTCACGAAGCCGCATAGCCAAAGGCTGCACCCTGCGCTAACCCTACCCCGAAAATTGATCTGTAAGAATCATCCGAAAACTAAAATTTCCGAACAGATTCAGCTTAATCGATCTGTTGCCGGAATGACAAGCCGTCCAAGGGCAGGTGCGCCGGGATCATTTTCGGCGCCGCATGTTATCGCTTACCGCTTGTTCCGCTTAAAACACTTGCGAACAGTGCCTTTTGTGGTGTATCCTTACATTATGTGTGGATTTAAGATAAGGTTTTACCGTTGGGCGTCTATTTTGATGCTCTTCAGCATTATTTTTTGTACCTGTAAATCAGCCCCCAAAAATAGTGCGGTAAACGAAACCGACGAGGCAGTGCCTTTAACGGGCGAGGTGTACGCCGAGGACTACGAGGAGATTCGACCGGAACCCTCGGCCGCACAGATACAGGGCGCGCAGCCACAAACCGCGGTTTACGGGGATCTGCTGGATATTGTATGGCGGCTATACGAAATAAGGATCAGTTACGGCAAAACAGTGTTTGACAGGCAGGCTATGGCGGAAAACGGCATGGACGACATCTATACGCTGCAATTAACGGAGGAAGGGCTAAACGGCAAGGCAGCGCCCAATTTGTACCGCAGCACCTATGAATTGCGGCACAACCACGACTTCCGGCTGCGTCCGATAGTGGGAACGTTGATGGCGGCCAATATTAACATCGGCGGAATACTGGAGAGCGAATACTATTGGTATTTGCAGCACACAACCCATTGGGAGATTGTAAACAACGGACTCGAACTGTACGCCTATCCCAGCCAAAACGAAGAAATAGTGATGCGCTATATGCGTCAATAGGTATTTTCAGGCGCGGAATCCGTCTTACACTTTTTTGATCGACTGTACTATGTCAACAATAGCAAAACTAAAAGTTATCGCGAACGCGATCGCTAAGGATACGATACGGAGCGTTTTGTCGTCTATGTAGTCGGGCATGACCGGCAGGAACAGTTCTCCGGCTGAAATTCTGTTTTGCTGCTTTCCGTTTAAGCCCGCTATACGTATAAAACGTTCCTTGCCGCTGCCGTAACCAAGCTCGCGGGCGTAAACACTGATAGTATCGTTATCGTAAATCAGCGCTTCCTTCTTGCCGCGAATATCTTCGTTAGCAGCCTGTAGCCGCCTGAGATTGGCAAGCTGTTTTTCCTTTTCGGTATTAAGCTGATTGTATGCGGAAAAGCCCGCGGCTCCGGTAAACAACGATGATGCGGCATAGAACATTAAGGCAAACCATAGCGCGGCAAAGTACTTTAATATTTGCATCTTGCCTGATTATCGGAATTACGGAGGCGTAATTAAAGAAGTTAATGACATAAAAGATCAGCTTTACACAACGTAATCTGAATTGTCGATCCGGAGTCAGGCGGCGGAGACGACACAACTTTTTTTGCATACATGGGCCCCTTAAGATTGTATGAGCAGAGTAGATCTAGAATTGAACTACAGCTGCAATTACCAGAATCTTTGCAAGGGCATTGGGTGGCGGTGACATTTTGATCACGGCTCAGGGTAAACCAAAAAGTCAAAGAATCGCCAGGATCATATACATCAGCTTCCAACAAAATTATCCAGTCTGTTTCAGGAGCCGCAACACCGAGTCCTCCATCAATATCTGTTATTAAGGAAGAAGAATCTGAGTCCGCCGCGATTCCCAGTTTAACGGTAAGCCCATAATCATTAATATTGCTTGTAGAAAGGTTGATTAAGTATACGTGCGGCATGTCTCTAATGTCCCCCAATTCCAAGCCCCCTGGCCCGAACCCAATTTTAAGGTTTTCCACATTGTTTATAGTAAGCGATATGGTATCCCCATCATTGGTCGGAATTTTATCGAAAATCTCATAGTAACGCGATTTTAACAGGCCGATCATTTGAGTTGTAATCGAGACATTCGTATACTCATTATATTGCCCCCCATCAAAGCTCGATTCTTTTTTAACAAATTCCACTACATAATAAGTTACATCTTTCCCAATGTAAGATGCGGGAAGGGTGACCCTGTACCTATTCGTATTCTGTCCAGTAAGAGCGGTACTGCCTATTTTTCTTTTTTTCTCGCTATCATAAACCAGCAAGCGCGTAAGTTCATACTCCACAGCTATCTCAGTTGAAATACTAAGAGTCACAAAAAACGACATGTCGGGACCAACATCCTCAAGTTCATCTTCCTCCGTAGCTTGTCCCGAACAGCGCATGGTTATCAACAGCACGGTGACAGCCGCAATTAAGGCCAGCCCGCCTCTAATTATCCCCGCCGGTGTCTTACCAGGGCGTTTACGGATGCTCGTACCAATCACGTTCATGATTATAGTATAATCTCAAATACCGGTACACGGCAATGGTAAACGAAAAATGGCAGCGATGCTGAAGGGACAGGGGCGGAATACCCCAAAAGATCAGAAAGCTGTTCGAAAAACTGAAAATAGACGGCCTAAGCCGGGCGGAGTTAGGGATTAATGCCTTCCAATTTTAAAAGTTTTATTTTTGTGACGACACCGCCCGCATATCCTGTAATGTCATTGTTTTTCCCTATAACACGATGACAGGGGATTAAAATAGAAATCGGATTATGACCTACCGCGCCGCCAACCGCCCGTGCAGATGTTTTTTTGCCTTCATTTTCCAATTCAAACTGTTTTGCAAGTTCCCCATAGGTTGTTATTTTTCCATAAGGAATTTTACAAAGATTATTCCATATTGACTTTTGAAACGGGCTTCCTTTCGGCATAAGCAGTGGCATAAAATCCGGTTCTTTGCCTGAAAAATAAATATCAAGCCATTCCCGAACATTTTCAAATATTGGCAGATTTTGTTCCAAAGCATCTTTTTCTAGCGTTTTCCCAAAATATTTTTGCCCCTCAATCCAGAGTCCGGAAATGTTTTTACCGTCACTTGATACGGTTAGTATCCCGGCCGGGGACTCAATTTTTTGAATGTATTCCATGCCTGTTCTCCCTTCCGCATTTTGTCCCTGCTCTTTAAATGAACAATTTCCCTTTTACCGTATTGAAAAAAATGTCCGCTCCTTTTAGATAGTTAAGGGCCAGCACTTTGTGGCTGCCGCTCAAACGTCCGGCTGTCCAGTTCAAGGTAGATGACCGTGTCCGGGCCGACCGCGCCGCCCGCCGCCGGGTTTTGGCGGACGACATAACCATCCCCTTTAACATTTATCCTGAGATCGTCCCGCAACAGAAGCGGGAGAAGCTGACGTTTGGAGTAGCCTGTCAGGTCCGGCATCACGTCGGATATGAACGGGACCTGGATGGACGGCAGGCGTATCAGGCCTGAGTGGTTTGCTGTCGGGTTTCTGCCCCGCGGTATGCCTATGTAGTTTACCAGCGCTTCGGCCGCCTCGCGGATCGGGGGGGCGGCGATCCGTCCGCCCAAATATGAGGAGCCCTTGGGATTGACGATCACTATGTACAGCACGAGAGCCGGCTCGTCGGACGGCAGTAGCGCGATACAGCTTGCGATGAAGTTCGTGTCCGAGTAACGGTTTGTGGCGCTGTCTATAACCTGTGCCGTACCGGTCTTGACGGCAAGCTGTATGTCGCCGATGCCGGCCCGGTAGCCCGTGCCTATGGGCGATGTCACGTCCGTCATATAGGAGCGCAGTTCCCGTGCCGTCTCCGGTTTTAGTACGCGGCGCGGCTCCGGGGTATCCGGTTTTCGCAGCGCTTTGCCGTTTGCGTCCTCAATTTGCAGCACGATGTGCGGTGTAACCATCACGCCGTCGTTTGCTATAGCGGTCGCGGCCTGAAGCATCTGAAAGGCCGATACCGCGATCTCCTGGCCCATAGCAATGGTCGGCTTGGTACGCTCCGACCAGCGTTCCGGTGGACGCAGGAAGCCCGCCGTCTCGCCGGGCAGGGCGGAACCTGTCTTTTCACCGAAGCCCAGCCTACGGATACCGTCGTAAAACATGGCCCTGCTTATCACGTCCGAGGCATAGGCCGCGCCGGCATTGCACGAATAGGTGATGATTCTGCGCGGATCAACCGTACCGTGCGCACCAAGACAGTTTATTACGATACGCTCGCCCAGGTTTGTCGTATGCTCGTAGCTTCCGTTGCAGTAGAAGGTACTCTGCGGGTTTATAGCCTCCGCGTCCATGATGGCCGCGAGCGAAAACACCTTGAAAACCGAGCCCGGTTCGTAGGCCCACACGGCGGGCCTTATCATACGGGCTTGTTCGCTACTTTCCTTGAAGAAGTTGGGATCAAAGCCAGGCCGGGTTGCCGCACCGAGTATTTCGCCGGAACGAGGCTCTATTGCCAGCAGCATAACGGCTTCAGCCTGGTTTTCGACAAGCGTTTTTTCCGCAATTTCTTCAAGCAGGTACTGAATCGTGGTGTCTATCGTCAGCACAACCTGGTTTCCCGCCATCCCCCCAGGAAATCCAGGGGTTCCCCCATCCTTTGACCGCAATTCACCGTCAAACACATACTCAATACCGGCAAGGCCAGTATTTTCATCGCCGGTAAAGCCGATTATCTGAGCGGCAAGCGTGCCCTCCGGGTACATTCTTCCCAACACTGGTTCTATGCTTACACCGTCTATCGTGCCCGCAGTGGCAAGTTCGTCTATCTTTCGGACTACATCCTGGTCAACCTGTTTCTTTAAGTATATAAAATCGGTTGCGGAAAGCCTTATCCTGTTGATAATTTCTGTTTCGTTCATTCCAAGTACCGGCGAAAGGACGGTGGCAAGCGTATCAAGGTCGCCGGTTTGGGGCCGCCATACTGTAACATTGCCAAAACGGGTCTGTATCGCAAGGATTCTGCCGTTTCTGTCCAGTATCTGCCCCCTGTCCGCCGTCAAAGCGGCCTTTGGTTTTATAGTTTGCCCGGGTTTCAGCATCAAAATGGCATACTTTGCAACGACAGCGCCCGTAATCAGAAGCAGAAAGAGAATAAACCCCGCAAACCTGATCCTGTGCGGGGGCACAGTGCGGTTCCGTTCCATTATTTTATTCCAACAACTTTGCCAAGTATATTATCTAGCGGAACAGGCCCGTAAGCGCGTGAATCGTAAGATTCCAGGCTGTTGTCCCCCAAAGCCATAAAGCGTCCACCACTCAGCACGCTGGCGCAGCGCTTCACAGCCAGATCGCCTGACGGCGTGTAGAACACGACGATATTCCCCTCGTCCGGCTGCGCCCAACGACACAGGTAGGTCTTTTGCAAAGGCGGGCGAAAGCCGTACGCAAGACGGTTTATTATCAGTACACGTCCGCTGCTTATCGCCGGACTCATCGATTCTCCCTGCGCAACCATAAAATCAAAAAAAAACAGCTTCAGCATGAACGCGACAATCAAAGCTGAAAAGATGGCCAGAATTACTGCGGCGCTTTCTTTTTTTCTCATAATATACCGATCCGAATGTAAGTACCAGACTCAATGATTCGCGTTGAGCCGCCTTCGCCCAAGTATAAACCAACAAAGGTTCTATGTCGATAAAGCAATTATGATGAATAATAACACGGATACTTTACTAAAGTCGCAGCACATCGAGCGCCGGAAAAATGTGTATACGGTTCAGGGCAATATGGCGCTGAAAAGCATAGAACAGATACACCAAAAACCTGCCCCCAAGAAACGGCTTCCCGCGCCGGCGCCGGCGCCGGAAAAATTCAGGCGCGCGCACAGGTACGAAGACAATGATGAAAGCGTAAGAAACGTTCCCCTTCCTTCCCACGTTTCCGTTATAAAAAACAGGTTTTTTACGCCCGAGTTAATTATTCTGTATATCTGCCTGGCTGCCCTGGCTGTCTTTTGCTACTATGCGCTGCTCTGGCGCGATGACGGTATGGCGCTTAATTTGCGGTCGGATGCTGCTACAAGGAAAAAAATGCTAGCCTATGCGCTGAGCTCCGAGGTTGAACACCTGCCTCCGCCTGAAAGCATGCCTCTTGCCGTGAATGAAACTTTTTCATGGAACAACTATACGGTAAAAAAGGGTGACAGCGTATCCAAGATTGCCGCGGATAACGGCCTTTCGCTGGACGCGATCATTGCTTCGAATAACCTGCGCAACGCGCGGCTGCTCCGTGAAGGCGATGTCCTACGCATCCCAAACATGGACGGCATCCCCTACACTGTGGTAAAAGGCGATTCGTACCAGAAAATCGCCGACAGGATGAATGTGGCCCTTGAAGCGATTCTGGACGCAAACGACATTCAGGATGACAACATTAATATAGGGGATATTCTGTTCCTGCCCGGCGCAAGGATGCGTTCCGACGATTTGAAGATGGCTCTGGGTGAATTGTTTACGTACCCGGTACGTGGGCGGCTCAGTTCGCCTTTCGGCTGGCGCAAGGACCCGTTCACCGGGCAGCGCCGCTACCATAGCGCCATCGATCTGGCGGCAAATACGGGAACGCCCGTCAAAGCAGCGGCGGACGGCAAGGTTACCAGCGTGGCGTACAGTTCCGTTTTTGGAAACTATATTATCATTACGCATGGAGGCGGCTTTCAAAGCATGTATGCCCATCTCAACTCAACAAGTGTGAAAGAGGGTGCGCGTGTTACCCAGGGCGTCAAGATAGGCGCAGTCGGCAACACGGGACGCAGTACCGGATCTCACCTCCATTTTGCTATCTACAAAAACGGCAGAGCTGTAAACCCACTTGAATATGTCAAATATTAGTAGTATTTTAACCGTAACGGCTAATTTGGATGCTGGTTGACCGTTAGATCGTGTTTTGGAGAAAATAATGCGGAAATTAGTATTAATACTTATTGCTCTCATAGCGGCTGTAACTTTTATACGTTCATTGGATGGTTCGCTTAAAGCGGAAGAAAAATTTACCGATCTTGGAGCCGACGCAACAGCGCCCGATTTACAGGCAAAATGAATACATCTTCATCGATCAACGGCGCCGTGCTGTTTCAAACTATTGTGAACAACACTTGTCACAAACTGGAACAAAAAAATGCCGGATTTATACTGATTCGCCTTAACCAACTCGATTCGCTGTTGTCCGGGATTGAAAAACGTCTGCTTATCACAAGCTCAACGCTTCGCGTTGAGCGGCCGGCCTAAACCGGCATTCAGAGTTAAATTCGCTATAACCCTGGAATTTTGCCGGAGCCACTTTCACTACCCTGTCTTGGGATCAAATCAATTTCCGCGTATTCACAAGGCGGCCTACTTAAGTTTTGCGGTGATCTGGGCCATTGCGCGGAGACGCACGACGCGGCCCCCGCCGTAAGCGCGGTAACGCTGGCCATCGTCCGAGAAGGCGGAAGCCTTTTCGCCCGGAAACGGTGAAAAACGTTTCTGCGTCCATTCCAGTGAAGCATCTTTCAGGCTCAAAGCGCTGTTTTTGGGGTTAAAACGGATGAACGATTCGTGAACACCCCTTTCGGCCAACGGCGCTTCGTCTGTATTTTGTACGTAGCGGATTATACCGCGTGAAAAGTCTATCGACTGTACGATGGCCGAGTGAGCCATCGTGCCGTCCGGTGCGCGGAACAACAGTATATCGGCGGGTTTTAAATTCTTTATCGTATCGTCAACGGAGATTATTTCGCGGCTTTGCGAATTGTAGAATGCAGTGCCGGCAAAGTATGACGGGTCACCGCCGCGCGGAACGCCGAGCGCGCGCCGCAGGCTAGCGCCCAGATTCAGATTCACTTTTTCGGCAATGTACGACAAGGTATGCCAAACAAACCCGGAACAGTCCATCCCGGTCCACGCTATGCAGTACAGGTAGTTGTAAATGTCGCTTGGCTCCGCGCCGGTTCCCTGTACGAGGACGTAAGGACGGTGCGGTAACCCGTGGTAGGAGCCGGCCTTCATGCGGGCAATATCGAAGATGTCCTGCGAAACGGACCATTTACGCCCGGCTATATCAAAAATTATCACCTGTTCCACGCCGCTTTTCAGCGTTTCTATGTACCGGGCAAAGTCCTGTGTGCGGAAAGCGTTTATAATCACCGGCCAGAGCGATGATGGGTCCGACTTCCCCTTGCCGAGGAACTCCCATCCACCTTCGACAAGGCTGTCACGTTCGTGATTCTCGGCAAACGGCATACGGAGGTTCATTACCCTGCCGTCCACAATCACGGTCCTAAAACAGAGCCTGTACGCCTCCTCTATGGCGGCCTCCACCCCACTGCCCCAAATTCGCGCCGGGTCGGAAAAGGCGGCAAGATGAGCCGCCTCCACGTCCGAAAGATCAGCCGACACAAACTCAAACGGCGTCAACATAAACACCAGAAAACAGATAAAACGCATAAAATAAGTATACAGCGCCAGTCCGCCAGGGTCAAAGCCGCCAACCGCACTTCAGGGCGGAGGGGGTTTATTTATGAACAGTTCCTAAGAGACTGTACATAAATGGATCTCCGTATAGTATCTTAAAAACATGACGCCTTTGACTGTCTGGTTTAAGTTAAAGATGGCATTTCTATTGCGTCTCGACAAACCCGCCGGTGGGCGTTGATAAAGTAACCGGACATGGTATACAATCTTACCAGACTTAAGCAGGCGTATTATAGCAGGGGAGAAGGAAATTCACTATGTCTTTAAAAGTTAAATTTCCTATCGGAGTAAAACTTGTAGTAATAATTACGGCGCTGTTCTTCCTGTCGCTTGGCCTCATAACGTTGCTTGTCGCGCTGTTTGTAAGCGCCGATGTAGAAAGAACCGCCCGTGTCAACAATATTAACATTGACAAAATGTCCGCTCTGATGGTAGAAGACAAATTATCGTTAATAAAATCAAACAGCATGGTACTGCTGGAAAACATTTCCGTTGTTGCCGGCGGCGATGAAGGCGGATCCCTTTACACGTTAACGCGGATGAAAAATCTGTTTTTCTCGCAAAACCCGGATATAGCGGTAATAGTAAACCGCGGCCAGACAGAAACCATCGATCAGTCATTTACGAACATAGTAAACGACCGCTTTTTCTTGTCAAACACCTTATCGGCGTCCATGATTGACGAATTCATAGAATCGAATTTCCAGGTATTAAACCGTTCGTTGATAGGCGAAACTATAGTGATAAACGCGGCCCCATTCTTTAACGGAATACCTCTGCTCGCAATGAGCATTCCTATGCGGGGTTTCAGAGGTCTACTGGTTTTATTCTCATCCGAGTCGATTACAGATTCGTTTGGCACAGGAGCCAATTCAACTTTTATTGTGAATTATTTTGGCGATGTACTGGTTCATCCCGATCAGGAACTTGTCAGCAGCGCCCGGAATCTTCTGCAAAACCCTTTTATATCGGAGTGTATCGCGAATCCAAATACAGCACTTGAAAAACGTTTTAGGGACGAGAGGGGGCGCGGTTACTTTGGAGCATCGCAAAAACTATCACTTGCAAACATAATTGTCGTTTCATTTATCAGCACGGATACTGTATTTGAAGGCATCAATCTAACTACAAGACGCAATATTTATGTATCGTTGGGCGTCTGGTTTCTGGCCGTGATGTTTATTTGGTTTTTTTCGAAAAGTATCAGCCGTCCGCTGGAAAAACTGAAGGCGGCTACGGAACAGATAGAGGCGGGAGATTACAGCCTCGATCTAAAAACAAAGAGTCTGGATGAGACGGGCGTGTTGACAGAAAGCGTTCAGAGCATGAGCCATGTACTCCGGAACTTTGAGGTATTTACGAATAAACGGCTTGCCCGCCTTGCCAGGGAAGGAAAGCTGGCAGTGGGTGGAGTGACCCGTAATGCGACAGTTTTTTTTTCAGACATACGCTCGTTCACTGCCATGTCGGAAAAACTTTCACCCGCAGAAGTCGTAAAATTCTTAAACGATTATATGGATCGCATGGTTTCATGTGTCATTCTGACGGGCGGAGTCATTGATAAATTCATAGGGGACGCGATCATGGCGCATTGGGGGGCGCTGGAAAGCGCGGGTAGTGCGGAGGAGGATGCCTTTTGCGGTCTTCGCGCCGCGTTGATGATGCGCGCAAGCCTGTACTGTTTCAACAGATCGAGGAGCTATGCAAAGGAGCCAACCATCAGGATAGGATGCGGGCTCAATAGCGGCAGAGTCGTTGCAGGGCAAATCGGATCGGACGAGCGGGTCGTGTTTACCGTTATAGGGGAAACCGTCAGCTTTGCCGACCGCACCGAGACCTTCAACAAACCGTTTGGTACCGAGATACTGATAACGGAGCATACGTGGCGCCTGGTAAAAAAGCATATCATAGCTAAGGAGATGGGCAAAGTTATTGACGACGGCGAGGATGTAAAAATATTTGCCGTTATCAACATCAAGGACGGGCCTGAAGCGGACCGCCTGCTTAAAGATTTGGAAAAAATACCAAAAACCGATCCTGAGCTATGCAAAAAATGTGTGGGGCCGGAAGGGCCGCATAACATTGATGAATTGCGGGCTCTGCTTGGAATATCGGCGCCGGATTTGAGCAATTTGAGTCTTGATGAAGAAGAAAAAAAATACAGCGTGGCCTCATAAAAGACCGTCCACAACTGCTGTAAACGGCTAATTATGAAAAAACGGAAGAATGAACGTGCCGGTAAGTGGCGGCAAACAATTGATATACTCGTTATAATTTTCTGCATAGCCGGGGCCGCGTTTGCGTTTTTTCTGTTCTGGCGCGATTTGAACAAAACACTTACCAAGCAAAACGAAGCGCCTATAGCCATTATCAGTTTTAAGCAAAAGACGGCGCAACGGCGTTTCGGTGACAGAACTGTCTGGGATCTGTTAAAACAGGATTCGCCTATCTACTCCAGAGATGTGATACATACGGCAGATCTTGCGGAGGCGACCGTTTTCTTTTCCAGCGATGAGGCATCGGTTAATATGAGCGAGAATAGTCAGATACAGGTGTTCGATACCGAAAAAGGCAAACGTATTGAGTTATCGACCGGAGCGGTCAGTATCAACACCGGGTTGAAGGGCGCAAAGCTTGTGCTTGTTTCTTCAGGCACCGAAGTTGATATGGGCGAGGGTTCGGTTGTAAGCGCCGTCTCAGGCGCCGCCGGTAATGGAGCCGGGTTACAGATCATTAAAGGTTCGGTAGACATAATTACAGCGGACGGCATCGTTGCAGCCGGAGCCGGCGACGCCCTGGCGTTGAGCGCGGATGGACATCCGCTTGTTTTCGCTTTGGTAAGCCTTTTAACGCCGGCCCCTTCCGCCTACTACGTCACAAACAATGACGGCGAGTCTACTATAGTTTTTTCATGGAACACATCGAATTTCGGTCCTGACGATTTTGTGCGATTTCAGATTTCGTCAGACCAGCGCTTTTCAAATGTTATTGAATCGAGCAACATCCATAATTCACGCTCACAAACGATGAACCTGGCGCCGGGAACTTACTGGTGGCGCGTGTCCACGGTCAATGCGGATACGCAGTCAGGCATACCGCCGGGCGGGGCGTCCGAATTGATATCCGCCAACAAATTTACAATAGTTTCCATTAAAGCTCCCGAAACGATCAGCCCTGCCGCAAACAGCGCGATAAGGTACAATGGTGTGCCGCCCTCTGTACGTTTCCAGTGGTCCGCCGTCGATACCCCGGAGGTGCGGGATTATATGCTACAGGCCGCAGACAACCCCCAGATGCAGAATCCCGCAATCCTCACGCAGGTACGCGGCGATTCGTTTTCATCCGACGAACTTGGTGAGGGGACTTGGTACTGGCAGGTGCGGCCCATCATTCCGGAAAACTGGGAGGGTTCACTGTCCGTTCAGGCAGTTTCAGACCTTTCCGTATTCACAATAAGGCAGATAGACGATGCCCTTACCGCTCCCGTTCTTAACCTGCCCATGAACGCCGCTTTTGTAAACATAGGGGATAATGCCGAAAGCACGCTGTTTTCATGGAAGAACGAGAGTAGCGCCACAAGTTATACGCTGGAAATAGCGGATAACATCAATTTTAATGACCCGCTGTTCGTGAAAACTGTAACCGAAAACAGGTATGTACTTAACCTGCGTGAGACAAGCATAAAGAACGGGCTTAACTTTTGGAGGGTAAGCTATGTGGACGGCGTAGGCGACGGTTCCCCGCCTTCCGCTGCCCGTTATTTTGAGGCAACCGAAACGGCGTTGGTCTTTGAAAGCGTGTCTCCACCCGACAGCTACAACGTGTTGGATGTAAACTTTGGCAGCCTGCGATTCCAGTGGCAAAGTAACCTTAAAACACCGTCGGCCTTTCGGCTTGCCAGAGACAGGGATTTTTCGTCGATTTTGATCGATGAAATCACAACGGATACATCTTTTCAGGAGGACGGCAGGCTTGGCAGGTCCGTGGAAGGCACTTACTTCTGGAAGGTTGCAAACTCGTTCAACGGAAACCCTGTAGAAACATCAGTCCGAAGCCTCACCGTACAAGCTACAGACCGCGTTGTCCTTGAAGCTCCGCCGTCCGGCACGGATATTGCGGGTTTAACCGCGTTTCGCGGGCAGGCGGAACTCCGCTGGTCGTCCGGCGCGCCCTTGACGGCCTCCCGCCTCCAGGTATCCCGCGCCGGTATAACGGTGCTTGAACTTGAGAATCCGGGAATGACAGTAACGCTACCGTCCCTTGCGGAAGGCACGTACACATGGACCGTACAGGCGGAAACAATAGGCGGCTTCGATATAAGCCCGGAGGTTCCCTACAGTTTCCGTGTGATGCCGATCCCGCTCCTGCCCGAAGCGAACGGCCTTTTGCCCACGTACGATCAAAGTTTCGGCCCTGACGATCTGCGCAGTAACCGGAGCATCGGCTTTGCGTGGAACCCTGTCGTGGGCGCCAACGGGTATATTTTCAGATTGTACCGTGAAGGTGATCCGGCCCGCCCAATCGTCAGCACCGCCCCGTTGCGTAGCCCCTCCTATACTATCTCCGACCTTACCCTGCTTGACGTAGGCCTTATGGTTTGGCAGGTGGAGGCGGTTTTTATGTCGCCCACCGGCACGGTAGAACAGCGCGGCCAGCCAGCCGAAAGCCGATTCTCAATAGACATCAGCTTACCGTCAGCCCCAATGCTGCACGACGAAGAGACTTACGGCAGGTAGCGCGTCACTTTTTGCGGGTAGCCAACCTTGAATGCAGGGAAGCGCGCCAACCCTGTATGGAGCTTATTCGCAGTGGGGTCTGCTCCACAGCCCTTTAGGACGGTTAAAATTAGTAAGACCAACAAAAATTGGCAGTAGACCACTGCCCCTGCCGCTGTCCTTAACTACATAGTTACTACACTCTTCAATTCGTAGCCGGTTAGGCAAAAGCCGAAATTGGATCAAGGCTTGCCCAGGCCAAAAACGGCAAGCGCCTCCAGAAAATGGCTTGGGAGCGGGGCGCTTAGCTCCAGAATATGGCCGCTTCGTAGCGGGATCGCAAGGCTCACGGCGTGCAGCAGCATCTTCTTGATGCCCGCCTCGCCGCGAAGCCGCCTGTTCAGCGCAAAGTCGCCGTACTTGTCGTCGCCGATTATTGGCAGACCCTCCTGCGAAAGGTGGCGGCGTATCTGGTGCATACGCCCGGTTCCCGGTTCAAGCCGGAAAAACGCATAGCCGCCCGACGCCCCCAGTAGCCTGTAATAGGTAAGCGCGTCCTTTAACACGCCTTTCCGCTCAAGGCGTGAATGTATAATCCCTTCCCGGTCATCTATCGCGTTTTTTCTTTGATGGCATAGCGCCAGGTACTGTTTTTTGACACGCTTGCCGGCAAACTCCCGCGTAAACCATGCGGCGGCAGCGGGCGTTTTTGCCGTCAGGATCACGCCGGAGGTGTCCTTATCCAGCCTGTGCGTCAAAAGCGGGCGCGGTTTCCACGAGGCCGCAAGTATCGCATCCAGATTCACGGCGGCCCCCTTGCCGCCCTGCACCGGCAGCCCCGCCTCTTTGTTGATCACGAGGCACTCGTCGTCCTCGTACAAAACCTCAATCCCTTTCATCTTTCTTTTAGAACAGTCCGCATACCGAGAACCCGCCGTAGGCGCCCCCGCCATCGCCGTTGAAGAAGCCGCCGGCAAGCAGGGCGATGTTCAGGTTGGAACGTGGCGGCGTAAAGCGGAGCTCGCCGGAGAAAGCTGCCCGGCAGAATTCTTCAACGCCGGTTGCCGGTGTGATTAGCGTCTGGGCCGACAGCACGGCGGAAACGAGCGGGAAACGGCAGAGAAGCCCGCCTGCGGCCACAACGCGCGGGGCAGGCTCCTGCGGGTAGCCGTCCCCGCCCGTCCACAGCAGGGCTGGGGCCGCGTGTAGCGAAAAGCGCCGCCCCAGCCTCCAACTGAACGGCGCGTTCAGTTGGAGGCCCGATTTTATGCCGAAGGCCGAGATGAAGCCGTCCTTTACCCAGCCGTAAGCGACGAGCGCCGCCACGCCGGGCAGTCCCCCCTCCGGTTTGAGGAATTCCCTCTTTACCGAGCCGGCAACGGCAGGGACGACGGCGCCGTCCCTGCCGGGCCGCATGTTTACCGCGGCGGCAAACTGCCACCCGTCAACGGGCGAGAGGGAGAGGCCTGCGGAGAACGGGATCGTGTCAAAGCCGCGGCTCTCACCCGGCGGCTTGCCCAAAACTATGCCGGCCTCAACCTGAAATGTTCCCTTGGTACCGGAGTTGGAGACCGGAACGTGAGCCAGACCCGCCAGCCCTGACGCAAGCGACAGCGGCCCTTCGTCCAGGGTTGAATCTATCCGTACCGCAAGCGGTACGGATGTCCGCGCCGCTCCTTCAGTACCGCCTGTGCCTTCCGCTTCTATACGGACTTTGTAAACGCCGTCCTCCATGATTTTACCGTTTTTGTCCCTACCGTCCCAGATGTAGCGCTGTTCCACCCGTTCAAATTCGCCGAGCGGGGCGGAAAACACCTCGTTATCATGCTCATCAAAAACGACAAAGCAGCCTACGCCCGGCGCGCTGACGGTAAAATCGACGGCCAGCATAGCCTGCGCCCCGCCTCCTGATGGATTCAGCGCGGAACGGCTTACCCTCACGCTGCCCAACTCAAAGGCGGCGCGTTTTAGGTCAAAATCAAGGGTAATTTTTTCGTTTCGGACGACAAATACCGATTTTTGCGCGTCCTGCCGTCCAAAAGCGCTCACCTTAACCGTCCGCCAGCCCTCCGGTGCGGTAAATTCCCGTCCCTCAGTTTCGATTTCGTTCAAAAAAATACGGACAGCGTCTGAAAAATCGCCGCCATTTTCGCTTATATTCACGGTAATCGTGCCGGTGGCCGGAATCAGATCAATGAAAATCTCCAGCCTCCCTCGTGCCGGGACGGTAATCTGCGCCGTCCAATCGTTGTACCAGTCTTTTGTAACGCGAAAGGTATGTACGCCGGGGATCACGCCGTCAAGCGAAAGCGGCGAGAGTCCGCGTTCTATACCGTCTATGAACACCTTCGCACCGCCAGGTCTACTTTTGATAACGATCCCGCTGCCGGCAGTCTCCACGATTCTTGTTTCCGCGCCGAGCGGTAGAATCGCGGCCAGCGCGATGCATAGGAAAAATGAACGGCTTTTGACCATCCTTAACGGGTCAAACCGATTCCTGTATGATGCGGAGAGTCTGTTCAACGGAGCGGTCCCATGAAAAATTCCTGGCGCGTTCCAGGCCGGTCTCGCGGCAGCGTTTGGCTAGGTCTTCATCCGTAACGAGGGAAACCATTCGGTCCGCCATATCCTCGCTGTCGTAGGGGTCGAAGTAGAGGGCCGAGTGGTTGGCGGTTTCCGGGAGGGCGGCAGCGCGGGCGCAGGCTACCGGGACGCCGCTTGCCATCGCCTCTATCGCCCCCTGCCCAAAACCTTCGTAGAACGACGGGATCACCACCATGTCTGCCCCGGCCACAAGTTCCGGTAAACTTTCCGAAGGGAAGGTACCGGTAAAAAAAATATCGCTTGCCTGCGATGAGGCAAGCGCACGTTTTTTTATTTTTTCTATACCCTTGCTGTTGCTGCCGGCAAAAACGAGTCGGTGCGGTAGTCTGGTTCTCTGTTTGAAAATTTCAAACGCGCGTATCAGACCGGTATGATTCTTTACCGGATGTTCAAGCCGCGCGGCATAGAGTATGTAGGGGCGGGCAAACGTAAAGGGCTTTATACGAAGAACGCTTTCATCGTTGGCCGGGCGCGGGTAGTACACATCGTGATCGAGGCCGTTAGGCACAACATCTATGCGGGACTCCTTTACCCCGGCAACGTCGATCAGTTCCTGCTTTACCCAGGAGCTTACCGCTATGATACGGTCCAACCGTCTCAGTGAATCGGGCAACACAACACGCAACACGGCGCCCAGGTGTTCCCGAGTCCGCCTCGTCCCCCAGTAGGCCGCCATATCGTGTACGGTTCCGATCGTAGGGCACGGTGATTTGTTTGGCAGCCTACGGTGAGCCGCAGGGAAAAAGCACACATCGTAGCTCCGTTCACGCGCAAACTTTGGGTATTTGAGAATATGCCAAATCAAATTTGAAGTTTGACCGGAAATCCCGCACCGCGCTATAAAATCAATATTTTTTTCGGCTGCCTCTTTGAACATGTAGCGATCGTACTCCCAGCCGAAAAGTTCAAACAGCGCGCCTGAGGGTGGAATGCGCTTCAGAATCTGTTTAAGGTACACGCCAACGCCCGAAATACCCGCATTGCAACCAAAAGTATCAATGCCTATCTTCATGTATAAAAACCTCTCCGATAGAACCAGCGTTTAAGTTACAGCCGCCTTCATTGTAGACTAAAGTCTTTAACAAATATAAGTGGCGGCGCGTTTACGCATGGTTTAACTTATACCCGTCTCCGTTCCGCCAGCGCCTTCCGGACACGCTCCTTGAACGCAGATTTTGAAAACTGTAGCGCATGGGCGGTAAACGCCTGGCGGCTTGAGAAGTCCGCTTCTACCGTTTCAAAATGTTGAATCGCGGCGGACAGCGACGCTACGGTCTGTTCATCAAAAAATATGCCGGTAATATTTTCTTTTACGGTGTCCAGTACGCCGCCTTTTCGGTACGCTATCACTGGACAGCCCGCCGCCGCCGCCTCGATCGGAACAAGGCCCATGTCTTCAATACCGGGAAAGAGCAGCGCCCTAGCCTCCGACAGAAGCCGCTCCGCCTCCCCGTCCGAAACCCTGCCGGCAAACGTTATACCGGCCCTGCCCGCCGCGCGTTTCCTAAGTGTCTTGGTAGAGCCGCCGCCCGCTACTACCAGCCTTCTGCCGAGCGCGAGACAGGCGTCCACAGCGATGTCAACGCGCTTGTTTTCCGTTACCTGCCCAAAAACGAGGTAGTAATCCTTGACATCGCGCTCAATTTCCAGGTACTTCTCAACATCGGCGGGGCCGAACACAACGTCCGCGTCCCTGTTGTAGTAGCGCTTTATCCGTTTTGCCGTGTACGTTGAATTGGCGATAAAGCGGTCGACAAGGTTTGCGGACATCACATCCCATAGCCGCAGGGACGGGACGAGCAGCCTCATAAAAAGCCGGAAAACGATTGATGCGCCGTTGTAGTATTCATGGTACAAATCCCAAAGGTAGCGCATTGGACTGTGGCAGTAGCAGGCATGAAAAGCGTCGGGGCTTGCCACAACGCCCTTCGCGGGCCCGGCCTCGCTTGAAATAACAAGTTCGTAGTCTTGCAGATCGAATTCCAGCAGCGCGCGGGGCATCAGCGGCATGTACACTTTGTACAGCCTTGACGCAAACGGCAGCCGGTTGATCGAGGATGTATACACTTTGTGCCGGTTGATCAGCGCAGAAACGCTTTTCATGCTGTAAACGTGGGTGTAAATGTCCGCCTCCGGAAACATTTCCAGCAGGCTTTCCAGCATCTTCTCGCCACCCCGCATCGAAGTGAGCCAGTAGTGAACGATCGCGACCCTCATCTAGGACGAAAAGCCCGCGGCCTGCTCGCGCATATCTTTTACAAGCGCCTCGTAGTTCGATTTCAGCGCGTCTATATTCTTTTTGTAAAACGCGACGAATTCGGGATCCTGGAACGGGTCTATCCGCACTTGCTGTCCGAACCGTCGGGAGAGTTCCGCCTCTTTTTGCTTGATCGAAGGCGCGTACTGCCGCATTATCGCATCTTCGTACTGCGACGCCTCTTCAAGGTAACGCGCCGCCTCCGCCTGGAACCGTTTCCACAGCGCGGGAAAGCTCGTGTCGCGGATGATCGTTTGCAGCCCCTTTCCCAGCGTTTCGAGCCGTTTTAGCTCCCTGTCATCCGCCGGCAGCGAAATACGGGCAACAAACACATCGAACATCCCCTCTCTGAGCGCCGCCTTAACCGCGCCGGACGCTTTCTTGAGCGCTGTCTCTAGCAGGGTGGTGGACGCGCCGTACTCAAGGAATTCGTTTGCCAGCTTACTACCCTGCCGCTTGGCCTCGTACTGTTCCAAGCTGCCTCTGTCCCCCTGGACTTCCTCCGTACGTTCAATAGCCAGTTCCAAAGCGCTTTTTATCCTGCCCATTAATTTCTCCTTGTCTGTATAATCGCCAAAACCCTCCAATTTTTCAAGGCCACCCACAGATGAGCTTTAAGATAAGGGTGGATTCGTAGATGTACGGGGCATTCGCCAGTTGGCGCTTGTATGCAAATGCTACGCGTTTGCATACCGGTTTGCTTACGGCACGGAGCTTGTGAGGGCGCCATTAGGGGCGGACTTCCGCGTTTATCATGCCTTCAGCCGGTTGTATGTGTAGCAGGTCGCCGGGCTTTACATCGGCGGCGCGGCGGACTATTTCCCCGGTGGCGGCCTTCATAACGAGGGAAAGCCCGCGTTCCAGTATGGCGTTTGGGTTGGCGGCCTCCAGTGTGGCGCGGACTATGTCAAGACGGCGGCGGAGGCCGGCGGCGCGATTTCCGGCGGCGTCCAGTAGCGCCTCTTTGGCGTCGTCAAAACGCAAGAGGCGCGGCTGTAGTATCGCGCGGAACTGCCGCTCCAGGTAGTCGCCGCTAAAAGGTTTTAGGGCAAGGCGGGCGCGCGTGAGGCGGGCGCGCACAGTTTCTTGCAGGCTGTTTACTAAACCGCGAATGCCTTTCAACGTTTCGCTCCGATTTTCGCTAACCAACTCCGCCGCCGCCGACGGCGTTGGGGCGCGTAGATCGGCGGCAAAATCGCACAGCGCCCAGTCGATCTCGTGTCCCACCGCGCTTATCACCGGTATATTCGAGGCGGCAACGGCCCGCACGACAGCTTCCTCTGAGAAAGGCAGCAAATCTTCCAGCGAGCCGCCGCCACGCCCTATGATGATTGTGTCCGCTATGTTCCAGAGGTTTGCCTGCTCTATCCTGCGCGCCAAAATGGGCGCGGCTTCGGCACCCTGAACAGGCGCGGGTAGTATCACCACGCGAAGGCCCGCCGCCCGCCGCCGGAGTATGTTAAGGATATCCTGTAGTGCCGCCCCGGACGGGGAACTTATCACGGCCACCGTTCCGGGAAAACGCGGTACCGGACGTTTCCGGCTCTCGTCAAAGAGCCCCTCCTCCGCAAGCGCGCGCTTTCGGGCCTCCAGCATGGCGAGAATGTCGCCGGTTCCCACCGGTTCAAGCGTCTCGCAGACGAGTTGGTACGTGCCTCGCTGTGCGTATACGGAAAGCCGGCCATTTGCCCGCAACAACATGCCGTCTTTCAACGCGAAGGTAAGCCGCGCCAGGCTGTTGCGAAACATGACAGCCGAAATCGCCGCCCCCCTATCCTTCAGCGTAAAGTACAGGTGGCCAACGCTTGAGGGCCTGCAATTGGACAACTCACCCTCCACGCAGAGCGGTCCGAAGCCTTCTTCCAGCCTACGTTTTATCAGATCGGTCAGTTCCGATACGGTGAATTTGCCGTTGTTCATTAATTTTAACTATACAGCCTGAAAACCTGCCCGTATAGCCGGGCGCAAAGCGGTGCGGACTGTTGGCGGCCTACACCTTTGCATTGTCATCAAAGTATGCTACTGTTGAAGACAGCCATGCTGGCAAAAGCCCGCCTGTTTGGCCGTTTACAAAATCGCCCTTGGGGCCAAGCATACAAGGAGAAATGATGATGAACGCCACTGCCGCCATTGGTCAGGAACTACATTCTTATATTGATATGTTATCAGAACATAATTTATATACCCTAAAGCCTATTATGTCCATCCTTGCCGAGTCGGCCTATATACCGGAAACCAGCTTGACGGAAGAAGAAAAAGTAATCATAGCGGAAGCGGATCGAGAGTTTGAGGAACCCCCGGAAAACTTTGTGGCTATTGAAAGCATCAGCCGGTAAGAATCCTCGTCCAAGAGGTTGGTATGAAAAACTATGCGCGGTTTTTGATTTTTTTTGGTTTATGCTTCATAATTCTGTTTATAACTGCCGTTGGAATTGCATTTCTGCATGTCTGGGTAGACGCGGTGAGGCATGTACCGGTAAAAAGCAGCATAATGCTTAACGAAATCGTTGAATCGGGCTGCTGGGCGCTGCCGTTTGCCCTGTACCTTACCATCGTTTTTTCAGTAAATGAAGGCCGCAGGCACAAGGTTGCCTGGCCGCTTATCTTTGTTAGCGCGGTTGCCCTTGCGGGCGTATTCACGTTTGGAATCTCTAAAGGTTTAAGCAATGCCGGCGTGATGCCGGCGCCGCCGCTGGCTACAAACCACATCACGCTTGGCCGGCAGGGCCTCTTGCTTTCGCGACCCGGCGTCGTGATAACCCTGCTCGACCGTCCGTCAAACGCAGCCGGCAGCCGTGTAGTGGCCGTGAAGGATAGGGAATTGATCTACCAGAAAGTACCGGTAGGGGCGGACGGCAAAATCATCGGCCTGCCGCCAATCCCGTTCCACGACGCAAGCGGCTGGCTTTCGTACCTGATCATAAGCGATCTTTCGGTTAGCGGCCGTTTCATCGCCGCCCGTTTCAACGAAGGGCTCATCCCTTATTTTGCGTGGACGCTTGCCCTGATAGTACTCCTGGTATCTCTGGGACTCGTGTTCGAGCTTACCCGCTGGCCGCTGGCAAACATTTTTTTGGGGTTGTTGATATTCCGTGGCGTGCTGGCATTTGAAGTTTTTTTGAACTCGGACAAAATAATGGAATACTTGCTCGAATTTACACGCGGCGCCATACCGGACGCGCTGATCACGCCCGCCATATTCGTCGCGCTATCCGTCCTTGTCCTTGTCTACAGTTTTTTGATCTTTCTGTCCCGCGCCACAACCGGTGCGGATACAAAACGAAGTTTGCCTTAGGGAAACGCTGATTAACTTGACGCTAATCGCGTTTCCCTAATGTATTTGCTCATTTCATTGCGCAAATGGGGTAAACTTTGTTTACCTTGCGTTAAAGTAGCACCGATTGCGCCA
>JAITIR010000037.1 GCA_031279285.1 Spirochaetaceae bacterium
GTTCAGGCAGTGCTTTATGCCGTTCAATGTCCCGTATGCCCGGTCCGCAACGACCAAATCACCCCGTCTGAAATTGAAATTATTCAGGGTTTCCCCGGTCTCCTCTTTGGTAATTTTGAACGTGTCGCTGGTCATGGTATGAAGCTCTATCGCATAATGCAGGTGGTAGGTTTCGCCGTTGCCGCCCTCTAGGCTGCTCAAAGGCGGCTTTGGAGGCTCAACGCACAGCGTTGAGCCTGGGAGTTTGCTTCGCTTGCCTAGATTCGGACAGGTTAAAAAGATTCCGGGAAGAATAGGCGGAGCGTTTTTTCGTCGTTTGGTTTTCCAAGCAGACTGCCGGCCATGAACAGGACAAAGGCCACGCCGATGCCGATTACGATCTGGTGGCTGCCGCCGAGCGGCAACTTCAGAGCCATAGCAAGGCAGTACGAAACAACACCGCCCACCATAGCGAGCAGGGCCCCCGTCGCATTCGCCTTCTTCCAGAACAGACCGAGCAGGAAGGTCCAGAAAAAGGCGCTTTGCAAGCCGCCGAACGCGAACAGGTTTATCCAGACTATAACGGAAGGCGGTTTTACCGCGATCAGCATAGAAACGATGCCGATTATCAATGTTACCAGCACGGAAAAGCGGCGAAGCTGCCTGTCGTCCGGTTCTTTTTTATGCTTCGGCCTGTAACGCAACCATAAATCTTTGATTATTGCGGACGAAGCCATTATCAACAGCGATGAAACGGTGGACATCGTGGCGGCAAGCGTCCCGATTATCGCAAAACCGGCCAGCATGGTCGGTAATCTTTGGACGATCAGCGTCGGCATTATCGCGTCCGTGGTCTTGCCGGGCGGAAGTTCTGTTATCACGCCGCGCGAAAGCACGCCCAACAGGTGCATCCCGACCATCATCAAGCCTATAACGACGGTACCGTAAATCATGGCGCGGTGGAGAGAACGGCTGTCACGGTAGCTCAGCGTCCGCACAAGCGAATGGGGCAGGCCGAGCGTGCAAAATCCGCAGAGCAGCCACTGCGAAAGCAGGAACGGCACGGAAAGGGCGCCGCCGGAGCGTATCTCAAGCCGCGCCGGTTCTTCCCCGATCTTTTCCATGATTGCCGCAAGGCCGCCGCCGGAACGTGTTATCGCAAAACCGATTACCACCATGCCCAGCAGCATGGCAACGGCGCATATAGTGTCTGTTAGCGCTACCCCGCGGTAGCCTCCCATCGCCGTGTAAACAACCACAACGAGCGCAAAGATCGCCAGGCCCGCCCTATAATCAAGATCCGCCGCCGCCGCAAACAGATTCGCCCCGCCCGAATACTGGGCAACCATCATAGCTGTAAAGAACACAACAACAACAACAGCGGAAATATTGGCCAGCGCGTCGCTCGAATACCGCGCCCGTACTATGTCAACCACCGTTACCGCACCCGTTTTCCTCCCGATGATCGCGATTTTCTTGCCTACCACGCCCATCACCATCATTACGGAAACAACCTGTATCGTAGCATAGTAGACCCAGCCAAAACCGCGTTCCCACGCAAGCCCCGGCCCTCCCACAAAGCTGGAAACAGAACTGTATGTCGCGACAAATGTCATCGCAAAAACAAAACCGCCCAGACTCCGCGAACCTATAAAGTATTCACTGGAAAAATTACCGGAAACGCTTTTTGCCTTCCGCCTCGCGAAGAAGCCGACCGCAAGCAGTGTAACAAGAAAAATAAATATTGGTACAAGTACAAACATCGTGTTCATGTTAGCTTACCGCCTCGTCGTCAGTCAAACTAAAATCTTTGTAGATTTTCTTTACCAGAAATACGACGGAGCATACCGAAAGTATCAACGAGCCGGCGCAGCCAACGACAAACCAGAGCGGCATATAAAAAATAGTAAAATCCATTTTTTCAAGCGCAAACCCGCTCACCCACCAAAACACAGCTATCAACGCAACGGCTATAACCGTTGCCGCAGCCTCCCTGTTCATCTGAATGAACTTTTCTTTGTATGTCATTTGGGTATTATACGATCATGGGAACCATTGTTCAAGCGCGCGACACTTCCAGCTAGTATAACAAATTTTCCGGTAAAATACTAAGGCCCCGCGCAGAAATAACATGACCGTTTGGTCATGTTATTTCTTAATTGTGTAAGCAATTGGGCTTGTTCGACAAGCTTGTCGCTTGTCTCCCAAGTCTCATAAAATGTGTGGCATTTTTTCTTGCGCGGGTTCTAAACTGCGTCTGAGAGGCGTTCCTGGGGGGAGACAATTTCGGTCACACGGACGCCAAAGTTTTCGTCAATAACGACAACCTCACCCTTCGCTATCAGTTTGTGGTTAACGAGTATATCGACAGGCTCACCGGCAAGTTTGTCCAACTCTATGATTGTGCCCTCGCCCATCGTCAGGATCTCCTTTATCAGTTTTCTTGTACGGCCCAGTTCGACGGTCATCTCCATAAAGACGTCCATCAACAAGCCTATGTTACCCTGCTCGCGGGTGTTTGACTGTGTGTTAAGGTTTGGAAACTGAACCGGTTGTATGTTGGGTGGCTGACCGTAAGCGCCCCGTCCCGCCATGCCGCCGCCGGAAAAAGCACCGTTCATACCGCTGGGTGAAACTCCACCGGCAGGTGAGGCCTGCTGCCCGCTCAGCGCCGCCGCAATAGACTGCGCAACTGAAGGGCCAAACACTTCCCACAATGTCTGCGGCGCACCACCGCCAATGCTTATGCCGTATTCGGCAACGGTAAAGCTGCCGGACGGCAATGGGACTGTCGCTTTTGGGATGTTTGCCGCTTCGGGAGAAGACGGCGCTATCCACTTGTTGCCGGTCTTCCCGGCAAGTGCTGTTATCTCCGTGCCGACCATCTGCGATACGGTTTCCGCTATAACGGACATTGCCATATCGTCCAGTGTGATGTTGTCCTCTTTGTTCATCATGTTTGCGATCGTCTTGGCGGTATCTTCCGTCATAATGAACATGTGTTCGCCCGGAAACCCACCTATAAAATCTATCTTTACCGATGTAACGGTATCCGGCACCTTGTCCAAAAAGGTATCGCGGTTGGTCATAGATACCGATGGGCCGGAAAAGTTTACCGTTCCCCCCGTCATCATTGATATTCCCGAAGATTGAGGACCCATAGTTGTCTTAAGAAAATTTTCTATCGCGGCCGTATCGTCATTGGTGGAAGCTCCGCCTCCGCCTCCACCGCTTCCGCCGCCTATCCCGCTGCCCGAAAGCAGCGCGTCAATCTCAGCCTGGGAAAGAGCGCCGTCATTCATAATAATTCCTCCCCTTCGGAAATAAGCTCTTCAAAGTCATCATGATCAAGATCCGCCGTCTTTTTGGTTATCTGGATGGCCATCTTCTTGCCGACCACACCCGGATGGCACAGGAATTTTTGCCTGCCGCCTATCGTAACGGACAGTGGATCCCCTACCTTAACATTGTACAGGCGGACAACATCCCCAGCCTGCAACGACAGTACATCCCGCACCGGCACCTGGATCGTGCCGATTTCGGCAATTACATTAACATCGACAGTTACAAGTTTATCCTTGAGTATGCTCAGGTTTTCCGTATTCGATCCCTGCCTGACGTTTGAATACCAGAACTGCGCGGACAGCTTGCCTATAATCGGCTCTATCGTCAGGTACGGTATGCAAAAATTCATCATCCCTTCGACATCGCCTACTTTTGTCTCAAGCGTTACCAACACCACCATCTCGGTCGGCGGTACGATCTGCGCAAACTGCGGGTTTGTGTCTATCTGACCCAGACGCGGACGGAGATCTATCACCTGAGCCCATGCCTCGCGCATATTCCCCAGGATACGCACGATGATCCCTTCCATCACGGACTGTTCTATGTCCGTCAACTCATGCTGCGTCTTGGCGCTCTCCCCGGTCCCGCCAAACAGACGATCGATAATGGAGAATGTGATCACTGGATCCATCTCCAGAATCGCGTTTCCCTTGAGCGGGTCCATGTTGATGATGGCAAGCGTTGTCGGCGTAGGTATGGAACGGATGAATTCTTCATATGTAAGCTGGTCGACCGAAGCCACGTGAACATGAACCATGCTGCGCAGATTCGCTGAAAGCGCCGTCGTTGTAAGCCGCGCAAATGTTTCATGCATTATCTGCACTGTTCTAATCTGTTCTTTGGAAAATTTGTCGGGCCGTTTGAAGTCGTATATTTTTATCTTGCGGGTGTCCGCGACCGGTTTGTACTCTTCAGTTTCACTGCCGCCTGCGTTTATCGCGGTAAGTAGCTGGTCTATTTCGTCCTGAGAGAGAACTTCAGTCATACCCCGATTATCCCAATATCAGCCCGTTTCGTCAAGCGGGCGGGTCAACGCTCCGCGTTGACCCTGGAGTTTGACGCGGGCTTTGCCCGCTTGTCGCAAACTACTGAACTGGCCGTATAGGGTTGATGGCTTTGTTTATAATGTCTGGAATTTTGTAAGGACTTTTAGACACTTGAATAAAACGGTATTGTTGGCTAATGTTTAGCGTGTAACTTGATTTTGCCGCAGCGCTGTCAGGAGGTATTTATGGCTGAAGAACATGAACTGGTTGTAGATGAAAATATAATCAAAAAATCGATACATTCCGGTATCCCTTTGACAATTACTACATATACGCTTCCGCACGAGATAGAAGTATATATTGTCAAGGTTTTAGCCGTATTTTTGCGTATGGCTGGTCACGAAAATCTTCACGATTACATAGAATACTGTATTCAAGAATTGTCGGTAAACGCAAAAAAGGCAAATACAAAACGTGTATATTTTATGGAAAAATGCCTGGATATTAACAATCCGGAACAGTACAAAGAAGGCATGCTTAGTTTTAAAAAAGACATGTTTGAAAATATAGCGTATTACCTTAAACTTCAAAAGGACAAAGGGCTTTACATAAAAGTAGTTATGCTTTACAGCAAAGACGCCTTGCAGATTGAAGTGCGGAACAACGTTGTAGTTTCAAAAGTTGAACTGATACGCATACATGACAAAATTGCGCGGTCACGCCAGTATAACAGCCTTGAGGACGCGTTTTCGCAGGTATTGGATGATTCTGAAGGCGCCGGGCTAGGGCTTGTTGTCCTTGTGCTTATGCTGAAAAAAATGGGGTTGACGGAGGATTGTTTCGATATTTCAATGACGGAATCTGAAACTGTCGCAAGGCTTGTCGTTCCGCTTGAACAAACAGTCTTAACCAATGTCGCCGGTATAACCAAAGAAATAGTAGCGCATATAAATAGTATGCCGCATTTCCCTGAGAATATTATCAAGGTACAGAACATGCTGTCCAACCCAAAGTCAGATATGAAAGATATTGCAAGTAAAATATCAATAGACCCGGCAATGACGGTGGATATTCTCAAAGTTGTAAATTCCGCACGGTACATGACGCCAAAGAAAATTGACAGTATTTCAGAAGCTGTAAAAATTCTGGGTATTACCGGTATAAGAAATATTCTTTACTCTTACGGAACACAAAAATTGCTTGGCGATGATACTGAGGAAAAAGGACGATTGTGGAAACACAGTTACAAGACCGCTTTTTTTGCGTTTAACCTTGTCAAGAATTTTCAGAGTGATAAGAGTCACATCGAAGATATATACCTGGGCGGCATACTGCACGACATGGGAAAGATCGTTTTGGCTGCCGTAAACCCGGAAGTTAGCGCCAAAATAAAAGCATTTTGCGAAGAAAAAAACATTCCCTCTGTAACGCTTGAGGATGTCAGGGCCGGTATGAATCATGCGGAAGTCGGCGCGCTTCTTGCCGAGAAATGGAATTTTCCCGAAAATCTTGTGGCGGCCATAAGATTCCACCATACCCCCGGTGACGCGCCGGAAAAGTATAGGCTGCTTGTGGATACGGTATACCTTGCCAATATGCTGTGCGCGGTTGAACAAGGCAGCGCGGTTTTCGAGCAGCTTGACGGCAGCGTACTTTCCAGATTCAACATCACAAACTCAAGCCAGATCGGAAAAATTATAGACACGTTTTCCAAAGGCTTTGACCGGGAAACAACTCAAAAGGCACTATAATTTCAGCGGATGGGGTTCATTGCCAAAAACGGCGTGCCCCACTATACTTATCCTGCGGATTGCGGTATACTTTAGATGTGGCAGATAAGAAATACCCCTTTAAGATCAAACAGAAAGTGGTTTACCCGAGTCAGGGCGTTGGTGTCATAACTTCCATAATCGAACGTGACCTCAACGGCCAGAAGGTACCTTACTTTGTTATTTACCTTGAGGTAACGGATATGACGATCATGGCGCCGGTGGACAAGGTGGAAGAACTTGGCGTACGGGCCATTGTGCCGGCAGAAGAGGCCCATAAGGCGCTCGAATTCATCGGAGAAATATTCGAACCCAACCCTTCGGACTGGAAACTACGTTATCAGATGAATATGGATCTGCTGAAAAAAGGCACGATCATGGATATTGCGTCTATTGTACGCTCGCTTTACCACAGAAGTAAGGTAAAAGAACTTCCGATAATGGAGCGTAAACTGTACGAATCAGCAAAAAAGCTGTTTGAGGACGAATTATCTTTTGCGTTGAGAAAAAACAAAGATGAAATTGAAACTTTGATTCACAAGCGGCTTGAAAACAAGTAGTCCATTTTGTTATGGATACGAGTATTGCCGCCGTTATTACCGCCGCGGGTTCCTCTACGCGGATGGGTGGGGTAAAGAAAGAGTACCTTACCCTCCCAAAAGTCCCCGATTCATCTGACGCGGCGCGTGACGCGGACGCTGTGCCTCTGACCGTGCTTGGCGCGGCTGTAAGTGCCTTTGCTGCCTGCGCCCGTATAGGCCTGATCATCATTTGTGTGCCTCCCAATGCGGAGAACGGCGAGTATGCCGCCCGCCGCGCGTTGCCTGAGCGTCTGTTGCTACAGGCTGTTCCTGCTATATTTTTTGTGCCGGGCGGGGGTTCCAGGCGTATTTCCGTCCATCATGCCTTGTCCACACTGGCCGGTTTTAAACCGGACTATGTTCTGGTCCATGACGGCGCGCGTCCCTGGGTACAGCCCTCATTGATCGACCGTGTAATTGATGCGGTGATGCTGTATGACGCTGTGCTGCCCGTTATGCCGCTGTCGGAAACGCCGAAAGAGGTTGAGGACGGCTTTGTCAGCAGGCATCTGAAACGCGCGTCCATCGTTCTGGCCCAGACACCGCAGGCATTCGCGTTCAACCCTCTCCTTGCCGCCCATGAGAAGGCGGCCGAGCGGGAACTGGCCGAATCGCTTGAATATACGGACGACACCCAAATCTGGGGGGAATTTGTGGGGCCTGTAGCGGTGATCGAAGGCGACAAGGCTAACCGCAAAATCACTTTCCCCGAAGACCTAAACGAACCTCCTCTCAAATAATGTAATGCTTAGGAACTGTACATAAATAAAATGCAGGGCATTTTATTTATGTACAGTTCCTTACAAGATACTCCGCCACAAATTTTGAGCGCAAACTTTTTTGCGCCTTCAGGGCGGAGTCTGAACAGTTCCCTATAGAGAATCGTTCACTTCCTGGCAAATTTCAAAGATATTGGCCGGTTAGCCCCGTGCATCGTAAATCCACCGGTATGGTTTGACAGATTAAAAAGAATGTTGTACATCTGAGCTTTTTCGGCGGGATAGGCGGCGCGTCAAGGCGGGGGATACTGATAAAGGGGAGTTCTTACCTTGAGGCGCTAAGCAACATCGACAAGACAGGAACGCTGACCAAGGGGGGGGGGGGGCAAGGTAAGTGGGATCTGTACGGAGGGCGCTTTCACGGTGGACGAGGTACTTTTTTACGCGGCCCACGTGGAACATTTTTCGAACCATCCGGCTGCCATCGCCGTTCGCGCCGCGTTCCGGGGCGCTGTGGATACGTCCTTGATCGAAGGCCTGAAGGAAATCCCTGGCCGCGGCGATTGAGGCGGTGGATATCGTGCTGATAACGGACGAACCGGCAAAAATCTGCGACGCTGCGCACATAGCCCGCAATACGCGCCGCATCGTAAAGCAAAACATCGTGTTTGCGCTCGGCGTAAAGGCGCTGATACTGGCTGCGGGTGCGACAGGGCTTGCCTCTATATGGCTTGCCGTATTTGGTGATGTTGGCGTTTGCTTCATCGCGATACTAAACACAAGGCGCCACAGCCTTCTCCTTTAGACTCATATAACTATGGACGACGCCCTTTCCCCCTTACTATATTGTAGTTATGGGCTTGGTAGATCGAATGTCGTTTTTCCACTTTTCATTCTACCGCTCCAGCGCATACCACAAAACACAGGCCCCTGCCTGTGGGTCTGCCATTCTGAATTTTCATAACGTTCAATAAATAAAGTTAATTACAAATATTTTCAAGTCGCTGAGGACGAATACAGGGTAGAAATGTTTCTACCCATATACCGGCCTTCGCGAAAAACCCGCCTGTGCGGTGTTTACAAACGATCTTTTTGAGGTGCTTATATGAAGATTCGAAATTTTGTATGGTTATTGCCCGTCATGATATTGATGGGTACTTTTTGGGGTTGCGAAAACGCTGTCGATGGCGGAGATTATGACGATGGCAATGGGATCAAACCGCAGTCAAAGCCTTCATCGAAGCCTGTAGCCAACGGTATAACGGTGGAGCCCGGTAACGTAACACTGGGGAAGGGCGCAAGCCAGAAGTTTGTGGCAACCGTCACGGGTGACAGCGAAACACTGATCTGGAGCGTATCAGGCGGCAAAACCGGAACCACGGAAACAACAGGCGGCATGATATACTGGCTGGAAGTAGACGCAGACGAAACGGCCAAAGAACTTATTGTTAAGGCGACTCTGCCTGACGATAGCAAGGTTTATGGCGAGGCGGTCGTGCAGATACTGGGCAACGAGGGACTTGCGGTACAAAACGGTTTAGCCGTAAGGCCGCAGTCGGTCATGCTGGGCGCCGGCGACACGCAGACGTTCAAGGCCTATCTTTTAGGGGAAGATTCAAAAATTGGCGCGGAAGCGGCGGATGTGTCATGGAGCGTTAACAGTGCGTCCGGTTCTAAGGTCTCAGACGGTACGTTTACTGTGGCTTCCGGGGAAACGGCGAGTACACTGATCGTAACGGCAACCCGTGAGGGTATGTCCGGGACGGCTATTGTAACCGTGCTTGGAAGTGAGAGTGAGCTAGTACCGGTAAGCGACGGCGTATACGTATCTCCCCAGATAGGCTCCGTAAAGAAAGGGCGGACAACGGAGTTTAAGGCATACAAGAGCCTTAACGAGGAGATAAAATCCGGCCTGGTCTGGACCGTATTTGGCGGCGTCTCCGGGTCTACAACGATAAGCAATGGCAGTTTAACTGTGGCCGAGGATGAAAGCGCGGCGCATTTAACTGTGAGGGCAAAAACCGCGGATGGCCGTTACGGGACCGCGGTGGTGGCGGTGATAGACATCGGCGGCCTCAATACCATAGTTGCCATCAGGGAATACCTAAACAACGCGGACAGTGGCAGGAAAGTTGACGCTCCTGTCCCGCTGCCGGTAAACCTCAACCTGTCCGATACCGGGGGAAACGGCTGGAAGGATCTGCTCGCCGTGATACAGGAGGCGGGAAAATTCGTTAGCCTTGACCTGTCGGACTGCACGATGGGCGGCACGACCTTTGACCCCGACTCCACAAACAGCACCGGAAAGAACCGTATCGTTTCCCTCACCCTGCCCGAAGTGGCGACAAGCATCAAATCGAGTTCTGCCTTCAAGCAATTCAGCAACATCAGGAGGGTTGCGGGCAAGCATACGGACAGCATTGGCAGTTACGCTTTCGAGCAATGCTACAGCCTTACATCGGTAGACTTTCCCGCGGCAAAAACCATCAACAATAGAGCCTTCTATCAATGCACCGCGCTGACATCGGTGAGTCTCCCCTCGGCGACAAGCGTTGGCGATAACGCCTTCTACCAATGCACCGCGCTGACATCGGCGAGTCTCCCCTCTGCGGAAAGCATCGGCGCTTCCGCCTTCTACGGCTGCACCGCCCTGGCGCCTGTCAGCATCACCTCGGTGAAAAGCATCGGTAATCAAGCCTTCTATGGGTGCAAAGCCCTTAGATCGGCGATCCTACTTGCGGCGACAAGCATCGGAGATAGCGCCTTCCTGAATTGTACCGGCCTGGAACAGGTGAGCTTCCCCGTGATAACAAAGATCGACAAATATGCCTTCAGAAACTGCGGCAGCCTGAAATCGGTGACTCTTCCCGCGTCACTAACAAGCGTCGGAACCAACCCGTTTGCCATCTGCCCCAATTTAACTGCCATCACCATCGATCCCGCTAACTCCAGCTACAAGGTGGAGAATGGGATGCTGTTAACCATTGACGGCACTAAGCTAATCAGTTACCCGAGTGCCAGTGGGGCGATAACACTTTCTTCGGTAATAAACGTTAACGATTCCGCCTTCTATGGCTGTACCGCTCTCATATCAGTGGGCCTCCCGTCGGCGACAAGTATCGGTATTGACGCTTTCTTTGGCTGTACCGCGCTATTATCGGCGGAACTCCCCTTAGTGCTAAGTGTCGGTAATTACGCCTTCTATGACTGTAGCTCACTATCAACGGTGAACCTTACGGTGGCGACAAGCATCGGCGGTTACGCCTTCAATAGTTGCTCCAAACTGACCTCCATAAACCTCCCGGCGGCGACAATCATCAACAATTACGCCTTTCAATACTGTGGCGCCCTCGAAAAGGCAGACCTCCCCAAGGCAGCAAGCGTCGGCCATTCCTCGTTCCGTAGTTGCTCCAAACTGACCTCCATAAGCCTTCCGGCGGCGACAAGCGTCGACAGTTACGCCTTTCAAAGCTGTGGCGCCCTCGAAAAGGCAGACCTCCCCAAGGCAGCAAGCATCGGCGGTTCCGCCTTCAAAGGTTGCTACAACCTGACATCTGTAAGCCTCCCGGTGGCGACAAACATCGGCGCTGCCACCTTTCAGAATTGCTCCAAACTGACATCTGCAAGCCTCCCGGCGGTGACAAACATCGACATTTCTACTTTCAGTAACTGCTCCAACCTGACATCTGTAAGCCTCCCGGAGGTTACAAACATCGGCGATTCCACTTTCAGTAACTGTTACAACCTGGTATCGCTAAGTCTTCCCGCGTCCCCGCCGACTTTGGGCAAAACCGTGTTTGACTCCACCAAGAACAGCAGTGGTACCAGTACAGGGTTGACGATCAGGCTGCCGTCGTCCGGCAATGTGAGCGCGTATACGAGTGCCTGGAAGGTCCAGGCGAACACCCCGGAAGGCGACTCCCTCGCGTATGGTTATACCCACAGACAGATACTAATTACCGGTCCTTGAGGCCGCTTGGAAACCGTGCCTGGACGCGCCCCCGCCGCAAACCTGTTTGCGGCGGGGGCGTTTGCTTCATCGCGGTGCTGAACGCGAGGCGCGCTGGAAGCTGCAAAAGCTTGTCGCTTGTCTCCCAAGTCTCATAAAATGCCCTGCATTTTATTTATGTACAGTTCCTAACATGAGCCTTTTTGAGAACTGAAAGTCATACCACAATGGACGAAAACTTTTATCTGTATTATATTTTAGTTATGGATTTGATGGATCGAATGTTAGCTTTCAGTTTTTAACCTGCCATTCATCATTTCCATAACATTGAATGAACTTCCACGCCGCTTGCGCACAAACGTAGTGTGTGTGTAGACATAGCTTGTGGTATGGTGTCTTGTAATCGTTACATCGTTTACGAGGTTTGTTCTTCAAGGAAATTTATTAAATGTAGTGTCTACTATTATTTATTATTAGTGTTATCGATTCTAAATGTCCCAAAGGTAATGGGAATTATATCCCGTTGCGAATAAACTTTATTACAACAATTCTCAGTTTATGGAGGACGAATAGGGGATAAGAATATTTCTACCCGCATATCGGCTTTTATGAAACGACAGTGTGCGGTATTGATAAAACATTTTTTAGAGGTATGTATGAAGATTAAAAATTTCACATGGTTGGTGCCCGTCATTATGTTGACGGTTATTTTTTTTGGTTGTGAAAACGCCACTAACGGCGATGGTAACGATGAGAACACTGGGAATAAACCGCGTCTAAAACCTCCATTGAAGCCCGTAACCAATGGTGTAAAGGTTGAGCCCGGCAATGTAACGCTTGGGAAGGGCGCAAGCCAGAAGTTTGTGGCAACCGTCACGGGTGACAGCGAAACGCTGATCTGGAGCGTATCGGGCGGTAAAACCGGAACTACGGAAACAACAGGCGGCATGATATACTGGTTAAAGGTAGACAGCAACGAGACAGCCGAAGAGCTGATTGTTAAGGCGACTCTGCCTGACGATAGCAAGGTTTATGGTGAGGCGGTCGTACGGATACTGGGCAATGAGGGACTTACGGTAACAAACGGTTTAGCCGTAAGGCCGCAGTCGATCATGCTGGGCGCCGGCGACACGCAGACGTTCAAGGCATATATTTTAGAGAAAGACTCAACTATTGGGCCGGAAGCGACAGGCGTATCATGGAGCGTGGACGGCGCGTCCAGTTCTACGGTCTCGGGCGGGATGCTTACCGTAGTTTCCGGGGAAAAAGCGGAAATACTGACCGTAAAGGCGAGTCTGGAAAGCATGTCCGGGACGGCAATCGTCACCGTGCTTGGGAACGAGAAAGAGCCGATACCGGTGAACGACGGCATATATGTATCTCCCCAGATAGGCACCGTAAAAAAAGGGCGAAAAATGGAGTTTAAGGCGTACAGGAGCCTGAACGAAGAGATAAAATCCGGCCTGGTCTGGGCCGTGTTTGGCGGCGCCTCCGGATCGACAACGATAAGCAATGGCAGTTTAACTGTGGCTGAGGATGAAAGTGCGGCGCATTTAACGGTAAGGGCAAAAACCGCGGACGGCCGTTATGGGAAGGCGGTGGTGGTGGTGATGGATATCAATGGTCTTAATAACGTAAAGGCCATCAGGGAATACATCAGCAATGCGAACGGCGGCAGGAAAGTTGACGATCCTGTCCCGCTGCCGGTAAACCTCAACCTGTCCGATACCGGGGGAAACGGCTGGAAGGACCTGCTCACCGTGATACATGAAGCTGGCAAATTCGTGGGTCTGGACCTTTCGGACTGCACGATGGGCGGCACGACCTTTGACCCCGACTCCACAAACAGCACAGGCAAGAACCGTATCGTTTCCCTCACCCTGCCCGATGTGGCGACAAGCATCAAATCGAATTCTGCCTTCAAGCAATTCAGCAACATCAGGAGCGTGGCAGGCAAGTATACGGAAATAATTGGCAGTAGCGCCTTTTATCAATGCTACAGCCTTACATCGGCGAATTTCCCCGCGGCAAAAACCATCAACTCTAACGCCTTCAATCAATGCACCGCCCTTACATCGGTGGGTCTTCCCTCGGCAACAAGCATCGGTGATTCCGCCTTCTACGGATGCACCGCCCTAACATCGGCAAGTCTCCCCTCGGCGGAAAGCATCGGCGCTTCCGCCTTCTACGGTTGCACCGCCCTGGCGCCGGTCAGCATCACCTCGGTGAAAAGCATCGGTAAGCAAGCCTTTTTTAAGTGCATCTCCCTCAGATCTGTGATCCTCCTTTCGGTAACAAGCATCGGAGATAGCGCCTTCCAGGAATGTACCGGCCTGGAGCAGGTGAGTTTCCCGGTGCTAAAAAAGATCGATAACTTCGTCTTCAGAAACTGCGGCAACCTGAAATCGGTGAGTCTCCCCTCATCACTAACAAACGTCGGAATCAACCCGTTTGCCATCTGCCCCAATTTAACTGCCATCACCATCGATCCCGCTAACTCCAGCTACAAGGTGGAGAACGGGATGCTGCTAACCATAGACGGCGCGACGCTAATCAGTTACCCGAGTGCCAGTGGGTCGATAACACTTGCCTCGGTAGTAAACGTCAAGGATTCCGCTTTCTTTGCTTGTAAAGCACTATTATCGGTGAGCCTCCCGGCGGCGAAAAGCCTCGGCGGTTCCGCCTTCTTTGCCTGTGCAGCCCTATCATCGGTGGACATCCCCTTAGTTCTAGGCATCAGCAGTTCCGCCTTCCAATACTGTAGTGCTCTATCAACGATTAAACTTTCCAAGGCCGCCACAAGCATCGGCTATCAGGCATTCAGTGATTGCTCCAAACTGACATCGGTGAGCTTCCCGAATGTGGAAAGCATCAGCAATTATGCCTTCGCTGGCTGCGTTGCCCTGAAATCGGTGGACATCCCTAAGGTGGTAAGCATCGGCGATTTCGCCTTCAATAATTGCTCCAAACTGACATCCATAAGCCTCCCGTCGGCGACAAGCATCGGCAAGAACGCTTTTCAAAACTGTAGCGTTCTCTCAACGGCAAACTTCCCCAAGGCGGCAGGCATCGGCGTTTCCGCCTTCTATAGCTGTAACGCTCTCTCAACGTTAAACCTCCCGTCGGCGACAAGCATCGGCGATTTGGCCTTCTATGGCTGTTACAACCTGGTATCGCTTAGCCTCCCCGCGTCGCCACCCAACTTGGGCAGAAACGTGTTTAACTCAACCAAGAATAGCAGGGGCACCGGTAAAGAATTGACGATCCATCTGCCGTCGCCCAACAATGTGAATGCGTATAAAGACAAATGGAAGGTCCAGGCGGATACCACGGCAGACAAAACTATAGCTTATGGTTATGACCACAGGAGGATACTGATCACCAGCCCCTAATTAGTGTGTCAGTCATCTTTCTAGGTGACTGACACCTTCAGTTGTCTTTCATAGGCCGCTCGCTGCGCGGCCTATGAAATGGGGAAGCCTTAGGCTATCATCAGGTATGTTGTTTACCATCACTTATGGTGGAGAAAACCCAACTGATCTGGGATACTTGCTTCACAAGAATCCGGCCCGGCCGCAGACAGCGGAACTTAGCTTTGGGCGGGTCTATGTTTTTTACCCGGAGATAGGACCTGACCGCTGTACTGCCGCGCTGCTCCTAGACATCGATCCCCTGGATCTGATCCGTAGCAGGAAGGGTGTAAAGTCAAGCGGTATATTTGATTACTTAAATGACCGGCCATACGTGTGTTCTTCTTTTATGAGTACCGCCATATCCAAGGTATATGGAACGGCCATGGCCGGAAGGTGCGCCAAGAAACAGGAACTGGCGGATAATCCGCTGGATCTGAGTGCGGGCCTTTTCATGCTGCCCTGCCGGGGCGGCGATATGCTGCCGGGACTGTTGTTTGAGCCCTTGGGCTATGAAGTGTACGTTGAGGAAACAGCATTGCTTGACGAGCAATTCCGCGAATGGGGCGAAAGCCCCTATATCAACCTTACTATCCGGGGAAATCTGCGGCTTCGGGATTTGCTCAACCATATTTATACGCTTATTCCGGTATTCGACCGGCAGAAACACTACTGGGCGGGGGAAGATGAAATTGACAAACTCCTCAGTCACGGCAAGGGTTGGCTGGAGGATCATCCCGCGAAAGCCTTGATCGCCCGCCGTTATTTTAAGAATTTTCGGGGCCTGGCTCATACCGCCCTGGACCGGCTGGACAATGGCGAAAGGCCTTCAGAGAAAACGGCGCGTCCCCGGCTGAACGTCTTGCGCCTGGAAGGGGTGCTGGAAGCGATAAAAAGAAGCGGTGCTAAGTCGGTGATAGACTTCGGCTGCGGGGATGGGAGTCTGCTGCGGCTTTTGGTAAAGGAGAAAACCATTACCCGCATTGCTGGGGTTGACGTTTCTCGATCAGTTCTGGAACGCGCCCGGGACAAGTTAAAAATTGACCAACTGCCGTCGGCCCGGCAAAAAGAAATATTCCTCTTTCAAAGCTCCATTACCTACCGGGACAAACGGTTCAAGGGCTATGACATCGCCGCTTTGGTGGAAGTGATAGAACACCTGGACGAAAACCGGCTTGACACCCTGACCGCGATTGTCTTTGGCGACGCCCGACCGGGAACCGTACTGATCAGTACCCCCAACATTGAATACAACAAGCTGTACGGCATATCCCGCCGCCGCCACAGGGATCACCGCTTCGAGTGGAGCCGCGCCAGGTTTGAATCCTGGTCAACGGAAATTGCCAGGCGCTACGGCTACGAAGTATCCTTTGAGGGCATAGGTACGGCCGACGAAAAACTGGGCGCGCCGACTCAGATGGGGCTGTTTGTTAAACGGGACGATGTTCCGCGGATTTTACGGAGCACCCCATGCGGATAGAACTGCCCGAACTCTGCCTGGTCGCCCTGATCGGCGCGTCCGGAAGCGGTAAATCCACCTTTGCCAAGACCCATTTCAAATCCACCGAGGTTCTCAGTTCCGATTTTTTCCGGGGCTTCGTTTCGGACGATGAAACTGATCAAAACGCGACAAGCGCTGCCTTCGACAGTTTGTATTATGTTGCCCGAAAGCGTCTTGAGGCGGGCAGGCTTACCGTCATTGATGCGACCAACGTACAGAAAAAAGCCCGGGAACAGGTTTTGAGTCTTGCCCGGGAACAGAATGTGCTGGCAGTTGCCATCGTTTTCGATATGCCCCAAGCCCTCTGTATTGAACGGAACAGGGAAAGACTTGATTGGAACTTCGGCCCCCATGTAGTGCAATGGCACATGCGGGAATTGCAACAGGGCATTAAACACCTGCGTAAAGAGGGTTTCCGGTTCGTATACACCTTTACCAGGCCCGATGAAGCGGTGGAGGCGGAGATCGGACGGACGAAACTCTGGAACGATAAGAGGGATGAAGCCGGTCCCTTCGATATCATAGGCGATGTTCATGGCTGTTACGACGAACTCTGCGCCTTGCTGGAAAAAATGGCCTATACCGTAGACCGGGCAGCCTGTACGGCGCTAGCCCCCGGAAACCGTCGTGCGGTGTTTCTGGGCGATTTTTGTGACCGGGGACCTAAAAATGCGGAGACGCTGCGCCTGGTTATGAACATGACCGAAGCAGGCCACGCCCTCTCTCTACCCGGCAACCATGACGTAAGGCTTCTCCGCAAACTCCGGGGTGCGGATGTCAAATTGACACACGGCCTTGACATTACAATTTCGCAGTTTGAATGTGAGAGCCCAGAATTTATAGAACGGGCGATCGCTTTTCTGGATGACTTGGTGAGTCACTATGTGCTTGACAATGGGCGGCTCGTGGTAAGTCACGCGGGCCTTAAAGAAGCCTGGCAGGGCAGAAGTTCCGGCCGAGTCCGGGAGTTTTGTCTTTACGGGGAAACCACCGGAGAAACCGACGAGTTCGGCCCGCCGGTTCGGCTTGACTGGGCCGGGGAATACCGGGGCAAGGCGCTGGTGGTCTACGGCCACGTTCCTTTCCGGGAACCGCTTTTCCTGAACAACACCGTTTGTATTGATACAGGCTGCGTATTCGGCGGGAGCCTCAGCGCATACCGCTACCCCGAAGCCGAACTGGTTTCGGTGGAGGCGGCGCGTGAATATTACGCCCCGGCAAAACCCCTTGCCTACGACAGTAACGTTGTTACCTGCGGCGATACTGTTCCTGCCGCCGTGGGAAACGACGGCGGCAGGGATCTGCCGGAACAGGCCCGAATCAATTTTCCTGCGCGATCCTTCCCCGGCGTGGAGAATCTCCTGTCCATCGAAGATGTGCTGGGGCGGCTTAATATCCAAACCCGACTTCACCACAACATCGCTATCAGCGAAGAAAGCAACGCAGCGGCTCTTGAAACGATTAGCCGTTTTTCAGCCGATCCCCGGTGGCTCATCTACCTTCCCCCAACCATGTCTCCCTGCAAAACCAGTTCCCTTCCGGAATTTCTGGAACACCCCGCGGAGGCTTTTGAATACTACCGGAAGGCAGGTCTTGCATGGGTTGTTTGCGAGGAAAAGCACATGGGTTCCAGGGCGGTGATCGTTCTTTGTCGCAGCCAAAAAACCGCGCGGGAACGCTTCGGCGTACAGGACGGTTCCCAGGGGATCATCTACACCAGGATGGGGCGGCATTTTTTTGACCCCGCCGATGCTTCGATAAGCGCCGGAACGGAGTGCGCCATCCTTGAACGCCTGCGGAATGTTCTTGACAGATCGGGGTTTTATCAAGATTTCGCCACCGATTGGGTATGCCTGGACACGGAACTTATGCCCTGGTCGGCCAAGACCCGGAACCTTCTCCTGGAACAGTACGCACCGGTGGGCAAAGCCGGGCGGGACGGCCTTGCCGCAAGTATCGCCGCCCTGAAGCAGGCCGTCGAAGAGCTGGGTGTGAAACCGGATACGCCGTCTGTTATGTCTGAAAAACATAGCGGCGGGCCTAATATCGACATGGATATAGCCGCGGTACTGGAACGGTTTGAAGGGCGTAGGGAATGTCTTTGCTGGTATACCGAAGCCTACCGCCGCTGCTGCCGGACCTTATCTTCTATCGAAGATTACCGTATAGCGCCCTTCAATATCCTTGCCACAGAAAGCAAAGTCTGGAACGCTGAAAACCACCTTTACCATATAGAAACAGTTAAACGCTACATGACGGGCACGGATCCCCTGTTCATCCCTACCAATCATATTGCTGTTGATCTGGACAACGACCAGTCTGTTGCCGGTGCAACGGACTGGTGGCTCAGCCTCACCGGTTCCGGCGGCGGGGGCATGGTGGTAAAGCCTGTGGATTTTATTGCCCACCGCGGTGCGGAACTGCTTCAACCTGCGATCAAATGCCGAGGACGGGAATACCTCAGAATCATCTACGGTCCCGAATACACGGTGCCCGAAAAACTGGAACGCTTGCGTAAGCGTTCCCTGACGAAGAAACGCAACCTGGCTTTAGCCGAGTTTGCCCTAGGACAGGAAGCCCTGGAACGTTTTGTCAGAAAGGAACCTTTTCACCGCCTCCATGAATGTGTGTTCGCGATTTTAGCCCTAGGAAACGAGGCGGTGGACCCGCGCCTGTAGGGAGCCGGCCCTACCTTTTACCTTGCGAATACATACCACAAGCGCGTATCAGTTCCTGTGTATCTTGCTGTGACGCATACGGCGGCGTACCCATGTGGGGTAGAACCATGCCCACGGCGGAAGGTGGTGATAACGCAGGATTAGGGTGAGGATGACTGCAAGCAACAGAACCGCTACAACCAGTAGAACGAGAATCGCCACGCAAAGTGGAGAGCCGGCACAGTCCTGTACAACCTGGACGGGCTGGGCCGGCCTTTCCGGCAACACGTACTGGACAGGGGGCGGGGAAATAATCTGGATATTCTCTACCGGCGGAGGATTCGCCGACTGGGCTGGAGGCGGAGGCTGAACGGGGTTGGGTGACTGAACAACGGCCGGTGCGGAAGCGGGCTGCTCAGGCGGCAGTTGTTCTATGCGCAGCTCCGTATACCCTGAAGTTGCCATCCTTATGGCATCCCCCACGTCCTTGGAAACATCGGCGATCCTGGGATCGGAGGGGGGGATACGGCCGTTAACGGTCGCTATCACAGCCATGTTATTCCTCAGATTTGTTACCCTGACACGGGTACCAAACGACAGACTGGCATGAGAGATATGGTCACCGCTTTTTGAAGGGTTGTAAGAAGCGTTTCCCGTCTGGGATTGGCCAAAACAAAAAAACGGAAGGAAAAGGCCTATGGTTAAAGCGGCAATAAAAGATTTCATAACAATACTCCTATTTTTTTATGTCTATAAAGCCCAGGGCATAACCCAATGTAAAGGATGCCATACCGCGCTTGTAGCTGGTTTCCGCGGCGTTGTTGATGGTTGTTTTACCGAAGTCGCCCGAATAGCGGATATCTGCAAGAATTATCCCGGGTCCAAGCCTTGTCGCGATCTCGAACCCGACGGTCAAACCCAAAGGCGTCGGGTTGGAGCGGGAAAAGCTATCCTCCTCTTCCACCGGATTGGCGCGGTACAGTGTTTTACCCAAGGGGGCCACCGCGAACAAACCGCCGTAAGGGGCAAGCCGGAAAATACCGGGCCTGAAATTCAGTTTGAATAAAACCGGAAAAAGCAGGGAAAAGGAACGATACCTTTCGTTTTCCAGAACGGGGCTGTATGTTGTGCCATGACCGCCGCTGGAAGTGTTTTTTATTCCCCTGTAGACCAGATCGTCCCAGATAAAATCAATTTCTGCCTGAAGCGAAATGAGGGAATTGAAGCGCGCCGATATGAAGATGCCGCCCTCATAATTGAGGGAATGCGCGCCGGGAACGATTTCTTCCGGCGCCGTGTACCAATGGCTGGAAGCGCCTGACCGGAGCCCCGCATAGATCAATTTGTCGTCCCATGCTTTTTTTACTTCCGGCTCGGCCACCACCGTTCTTTCAACGATGTGGGAAAAAAGCCAATCGACAAGGCCTGGTAGATCTTCAAGGCCCGCTTCGATATTCCGATACACGAGGTCGTCCGTGTAGATCATGGTGGAACCGGTCACGTCCCAAAGCCACAGTTGAAGATAGTACTCGCCTTCGTAGCTGCCCGGATACACGCCGCCGGTAATGGCATAGCGGGCGCCGGGAATCAGTTCCCTGACAGGCGGCATATCGGTAGGAATTTTGACACCTGCGGCTCCCACAGTTTCGGCAGTTACCACCCGGCAGCTATACTTCGCTAGATTCGCCACAGCCTGGGCCACGGCCCTGTTAAATGCTGCCGCCGATTCTTCATCCCCGATGAAGGGGAGCAGCGCCGTTACAGCCTTGCCCTCATAGTCATAGCCTTCGCGGGCTGGGAAATTTTGAGCCGGTAAGCTGTATGGAAACAGTAGCGGCAATAGCAGGCCAAAACAAACAGCAATTCTTTTATTCATTTTGAACCCTCCCTCTTCTGGAAAAAGCCGAATTCAAAACCCAAAGACAGGGTCACCGCGTGCCGTCTGTAGGTTTCTAAGCCCCCGCTGTCGTGCAAGTCGGGGTTTCCAAGGTCCGCGGCGTAGCGGAGATCGGCAAAGATTATGCCGGGTTTCAATGGGTAGGCCACGCAGAGGCCGCCCAGCAAGCCAACTGGAGGGGAAACGGTGTATGAAAAAGATTCGTCCTCGTGCTTGTAACTGCCGGTTTCCATACTGCCCAGCGGCAGGACAACATAGCCCCCAAAGAAAGGGGAAACCCGGAATCTTCCCGGATAAAAATTCAGCCTTGCCGTGAGGGGCAGTTGAAGGGAAAAAGACTGAAAACGGCGGGTATACCTGTCCAGATCGTTTCCCGCGGCGTTGAGCGCGTACTGCCAAACGGAGGCATTGTCCCAGGTAAAAAGCATTTCCGCCTGTACGCTGAACAGCGCGGCGATCCTGAGATCGGCCTGAAGGCCCGCCTCCAGGGACACCCCGAATGTATCGCCGCCGGTAAAAGCTGTATCTCCGGACGGTGTATAGAACCGGAGTGATGGCCCCGCGTGGGCGCCCAGGAAAAGCCAATGGCCTTTATGTACGGCGTCATCCGGTACGGTTCCGGCGGCGGGTTCTTCCGCGCCGAAGCGTCCCGACTCTATTTCCTCGCTGACTGTCTGGGCCGAAACAACGAAAGAAACCGCGCAGAAAAAGAATAGCGCCGCCGGCAGGCAAACGTTTTTTCGCATCAAACACCTCCTTGATCAAACCGGAGATCGTATCCGGCATTTTGAATTTTTCAAACCCGGGCGGGTAGAACCGTTTGCTCCGTTTTTTCCTTCCGCCGGGATTTCTTCCTGGCCGAATGCCTTTGCATCAGCCAAATAGTTTTTACTTCTTAACCAGCTTCCCTGTACTGTCAAGTTTATAACTTGTCAAATTTGTCGTCGCCAGGCCGTTGATGTAGTTGCTTATAGAAAAACGGTTCACTGTAGCCGAAATATTACTAGTACCGTTGGCGTACTTGATCAAATGTCTATTCAGCCAATCGCTGTCTATAGTTGCGTCCTTGGCGAAAGAACCGCTGGAGGTAAGGTGGCTTTCAAGGCCGATGGTGGCTATCAAGTCTGTCCCGTTAAAAGAACCGCTACTGCTGGTAAGATTGACATAGTTCCTGTAATCCTTGGGATCATCGGCAAAGGCCAGTTCCAGACCGGTAACCCTGGCGTCTTCCGTCATGGTAAACTGATCGCCCGCTCCGTTGTTCCAGCTTCCTTTGGCATAGTTCCAGATGTACACCTTGTCCGCCTGGGCCTTGCCACTCATCGTGGTGATACCCCTTGAGCAAATGGCCTTGGAACTTCCCACCCCCTTGTTATTTGTTACGGAAGAATTGCCGTCCAGGTAGAAAAGACTCCGGGACCAGACAAACACGCCGCCGCCCTGACGGATGGACTGGTTGCCGGTGATATGGCCATCGATCATCTCGAACACGCCCTTGGCCACATAAACTCCGCCGCCGCCGTGTGGCCATACAGAGCCGCTGGAAACGTTGTCGCCGATCGTCCCGGCGCTCATCAAAAAGTTATGCGGGGTATTAACGGGATTATCCGGGATAAGCGAACCGTTCACCAGGACGCCGCCACCTGAACCCTTGGTGGTGTTACCGGAGATAAGCCCCTCGGCCAGCCAGAACAAGCTGTCTTCCCCGTACACGTATACGCCGCCGCCACCCGCGATGGAGGCGGCGGCTATGGTATTGTTTTCAAAGTGCGCGCGTGTTACGGCGCCGCTCGTGGCGGTATTGCCCTTGACGCTTCCGGCAAGAAGCTGAAACTCGCTGTTATCCACATAGACCCCGCCGCCCGAGACCGCGGCGTTGCCGGT
>JAITIR010000064.1 GCA_031279285.1 Spirochaetaceae bacterium
GACCCTGCCGTTATTTCGATAAATGCCCCTTACAAAGTAATCGTTACCTTTGTCGAACCGGCACAAGAAGATGAGACAAAAACCACATTGGGTGTAGCAAAAAAAATGGCTGCATTGGCTGAATTGGAAAAGATAGGAAAACGGCTGCCAGTGGATTTTGATTATAAGAAAGAACGTGATGCATATTACGAGGAGCGGTATGAAAACTATCTGCGCTCTCGTTGATATTAATATCATCATTGATGGTATGGCAAAGCGGGAACCTTTTGCTAAACTCTCACATGATATTCTCACCTTGTGCGCACAAGATAAGTTTATGGGGTATATTTCCGCCCATACAATTCCGACCGCTCATTATATTTTACGAAAACAGTATTCGGCTGTTGAAGTAAAGAATATGTTGCTTTATATCTGTGAAATTCTCAATATCGCAGGTTATACCAAAGAGCAGGTAGTTGATGCCCTTAACAACGATGATTTTAGCGATTTTGAAGATTGTCTTCAAATGGAAAGCGCACAAACTATCAATGCGGATTATATAATCACCAGAAATACAAACGATTTTAGGGGGTCAGCAATCCCCATAATATCAGCCGAAGATTTTCTAAAACTTTTTGATGATTTCAGAAAATAGCAAGGATAAAAACAGAGACAGAGGGCAACACTCAAAATGATGTATATTCCCATGGATAAAGGATTAGAGGGGCAAGTCTTTTCATAACTAAATACACATAGCATATTGCAAGGATGGTTTCTTGAAAAAATTGATGATGATATATTTCTTACGCGCCAATGAGTGTAAAGCGGCATGTACAAATTTCAACACCATAAACCGAATCTCTCCTGTTCATAGCTTTTGGATCATTGACTAAAGGCGTCGGGGTTGAAGTAGTTACCAATGAGGCAGAAGCGGCCGTTGATAAATTGGGAGCGCTTACCGGAGAGGTATAGTTAGCTGTCTGTTGGTTAGAATAAGTTACCGGCGGGGCGGAAGCCCCCCCCCCCCCCTTAGGTTGATTTCAGTTAAAAATGAAGAAACGGACAAAGCCGTCCGGCTGCCTGCATGGGGACTTAGGAGCCCTAGCGTGTATGATATAATTACCTTGAACATACAAATAGTATAAGCACTATCTAAAGTTTATGCAAGTTGTATTTTGGCTCACATCAAGCCAAAGTAGAAATGTCACCCTTCAGGCCGGCCTACCCGCCGGATGCTATACGGGAGCCCAGTATGAGCAATTCCGGCCTGTACTCGAAGTGCATCGTGTCATACCAGGGCCATGTACCGCCCCAGATAAAGCCCTGCTCTTCAAAGGCGCGGATAACTGCGTCGGGCGGATCGAGCCTTTGTTCGGCGGTAACGGTCCGCCAATTGACACCCTTGGCCCTGGTCCACTGCCAATAGGTTTCCTTTCCCGGCTGCTGGATTTCCAAAAGGTCAATGGCAATACCGTAAGAATGATAGCTGCGGCTTCCTGAGCCGGCAACATTCCTCCAGTTCCACGATGTGATACTGAAAAGCCGCTTCCTCCACTCGGTAATTTTCTTGTCGGTTTCCTCCAATTCAAGTATCCGCGCCTCAACTTTTGCCAAAGGCGTCCGTATCGCTTTGTGGACATGCACGGCGCTGTCCAGAAAACTGATCCACTCCTGCTGTTTGTAGGCCTCTTCGCGGCTACGACAGGCGTACAGTGTTTCATAAAAGGTTGATCGCGCCGCTTCTGGGTTAACGGAAGCGCGGTTCCAGCCGGAAAGCGCCCCGCCGCTTCTACGGGAACGCCCCAGGGAAGCCAGCCTATTCCAGTTATCTTCAACCTCCGGATCGTCAGCCTGCCGTCGGTAACGGTACACCGGCAGCGGTCGGAAATTTTCGCTCTCCGCCTCCTGCTCCAGGGTGAGAAAACGGCCTTTGGCGTAAGCGTAGGGGACACCGTCAAGCTCGAAGTACCAGTCCGCCCTGCCGTCGGCAGGGGAAAAACGGAATTCAGGTCCGGTAACGCGGTCCGGAAAGGCGGAGGCAAACGCCTTAACAATTTCTTCTGCTCCCTCACCCACAGCCTTTCGTACGGCAAGTTCGGCGCGCAATTCCTCGATCCAGCCTGCCGTAAGGGAAGCAATTTCCCTCTGTTTTACACCTTTGCGGTACCGGAATTCCTGGCCGTTCATTAGGGGCCAGGCCCCGCGTATCAACGTTTCCAGTTCGGCCTCAAGTCCGTCCTCGCCGGCCCCGTCCATCAAAAACGGAACCACCGGCGCGTCCCAAAAATCGAAACCGGCAAGAAAGTTTTTTATAAGCTGATCCTCACCGCCGTTTACAGCCTTTACGCCCACCAGAAAAGTGTCGTACTTCTTAGCGTCAGGGAGCGTGTCGTTTCGGCGCAGATCAAAGGTATCGGCATAACTCAGCCGCTCAACAATCCTGACGAGCCGCCTGAACCGCGCGTTGTCAGAGTCGTACAAAAACAGGGACGAAAGGGATCTTTCTCCCGAATCGTAGATCAGCAGTGTACGGCCAAGGGGATCATCCGGCGGCTGTTCAGGTTTTTGACCCGCACAGCCTGTATGCAGCATGAGAATCGCTGTTACAAGAATGACAGGATGTTTCATCCTGCATATCGGTTTAATACCCCGCCTACCCTTCCTTATCGGGTTAGGCCGGCGGCAAAACGTCAGGCAAAACAGCCTAACGCTGTTTTGTAGCGGTTGAATCAGTAACACTGACAAAAAGTGGTAGTAAATCCTCATAATTATAAATTTCCGAAGCCTATCGAACCGTATAAATAATACAACGCTTACAAGAGATACTTTGCCGCAAATTTTGCCTGCAAATTTTGCCCGCAAATTTTGCCCGCAAATTTTGCGCGCAACCCTGTTTATTTTAGCTATACTATACCCTGCATAGGGTATACTGTCCACAATCAATCCCGGATATGCAGGATGGACGCATAGAATCGCGTACCGCAAACAGAGAATACAAATTCCTGTGTGCTGACCCTGGCTTGTTGCCTTGATAGATATGTCAGGCGGCGCTATAATTTCGTACATTATGGATGCTCTAGCAGTTGAATTGAATAATATTCTCGAAGGAACGGCCGCGTGGCGGCTGCTTTCCGGTTTTGGAAAACGGATATACTTTCCCCGCGGCATAATAGCGCAGAGCGGCGAGGCGAAAAAGGCGGCGGCGAAGGCCAATGGGACGATAGGGATGGCGTTTTCGAACGGAAAGCCGATGCTGCTTCCCGGTTTCAAGCGTTATATGCCTGATTTTGAGCCCGAAGAAACCGTCGCCTACGCGCCCACCGCCGGTAACGAAAAGCTGCGCGAACTATGGAAAAAACTGCTTCTACAGAAAAACCCGTCTTTGAACGCGGACTGTACCTCACTTCCTGTCGTTGCGCCCGGCATCACCGCGGGAATCTCTTACACGGCAGAACTTTTTTTGGACGCGGGGCAGACGATTCTGTCCGCCGAGCCCGCCTGGGACAACTACCGGCTGATCTTTGAAGAACGCCGCGGCGGTATCATGCGCGGAATTCAGTTTTTTGATGGGGAGGGGCGGCTTAACATCCCTGAGATCAGGGGCGCCATACTGGAAGAGGCAAAAAGCGGCGCCGTCCGCATCATCCTTAACTTCCCTAACAACCCTTCCGGGTACTCGCCTACCAACGCGGAAGTAGCCGCGCTTGTTGACTGTGTGAACGAGGCCGCCTCCGGCGGCGCGGACGTGCTTGTGATCTGTGACGACGCTTACTTTGGCTTTTTTTACGAAAACGACGCCTGTAAAGAGTCGATTTTCAGCCGTCTTGCCGGCCTGCACGAACGGGTACTCGCGGTAAAAACGGACGGCCCCACGAAGGAGGACTACAGTTGGGGCTTCCGGCTCGCGATGGTAACGCTGGGCTCGAAGGGACTGGGGAGAGAACATTTTGACGCGCTTGTAACAAAGCTGATGGGCTCGATCCGATCTTCCGTTTCATGCTCAAATACGTTTGCCCAGTCGCTCTTCCTTAAACTGTACGGCGATGAATCGACAAACGCGCAAAAGCGAGCTTTTTTTAACATTTTAAAGGAGCGGTACGAGGCGGTAAAACAGTTTACGGAGGCGCATAAAAACCACCCGCGCCTGTCCCCGCTGCCTTTCAATTCCGGCTATTTCATGTGCCTGCGCTGCAAGGGGCTTGACGCGGGCAAGCTGCGCCGCCGGCTTCTCGAAAAACACGGCATAGGCACGGTAGCTTTTGGCAGTGAATACCTCCGCGTAGCGTTTTCCAGCATAGAGAAGGAACTGCTTCCGGAAATTTTCGCCGCGATCTACGACACGGCCCTTGAGTCTTTCTGATTTTTCCATGTTCCCAAAAAAAATTCGCAAACTACTTGTTTTTTTGATCTTTTTGCGCT
>JAITIR010000088.1 GCA_031279285.1 Spirochaetaceae bacterium
ACTGCGGGATTTACCACGAAGGGCCAGTTCATCACGTACACGGCGCCGAGGCTTATCAAAAGGCCCACCGCAATGCCTATGAGTCCGCCCGTCAACGTGATAGCCGCCGCCTCTACCAGGAACTGTGCGCGTATAGCCGCGCCGGACGCGCCGATTGCCTTGCGGATGCCGATTTCTTTTTTCCGTTCCGTTACCGTTACGATCATGATGTTCATTATGCCGACGCCGCCCACCAACAGCGAAATAGCGGCAATGCCAGAAAGCAGCAGGTTCATTGTACCGGAGACCGATTCGTACTGGGACAGCGCCGACTTCATCGACATGATATTGACAGAGTACTCATCGCCGGTCAACGACGCGATGTACGCGCGTGTCATGTCCGTAACCTCCACCGCATGATTCTGGCTGTCCGCTTCCAGTACAAGCGAGGACGCGTCGGGCGAGGGTGCAATTTTTTTTGTGTAGAAACCGCGCGGCAGGTAAATGGAGGAATTTTCAAAAAAACCATTTGTTTCCGCAAGAACACCGGTAACGGTAAAGCCGAATGACTGCCCCTGGTTTATCAAAATTATCTTTTTGCCGGCGGCGTTGCCTTCGGGGAACAGGGATTTTGCGACATCGCTTTGGAGTACCGCTACCTGGGAACCCTGCACGTCATCGGAGACCGAAAAATAGTTTCCGTAATCCAACGCTAGGCCGCACATTTCCAGGTAACCGTACTCAACCGCACTCCCTGACGCGTTGACATCGCTGTCGTTGTTGCGCAGGGTCGCGCTAACCGAATTTACCGGCCATATTCGTTTTATATGTGGGATTTCGTTAAACAATTTTGATTTGAACGCGTCGTTAAAGCTGATATTCGCCGTCCGCATCCTCCAGCCCCCCGAAATACGCACTAGGTTAAGGCCGGAAGAACCGAAGGCGGCCGTGACATTCTGCTGGGCACTCTCGCCTATCGAAGTGATCACGATGACCGAGGCCACGCCGATGATGATGCCAAGCAGCGAGAGTATCGTGCGCGTCTTGTTGCGGCGGAAAGTTTTGAACGCAAACGTTAAGTCTTCTATCATACATACACTCCATTATAAGCACCGTCCGGCATCACGTACAGCTAAATGTGGCAGTCACCGGTTTCAGCGGGGGCTCAACGCTATAGCATTGAGCCCCCGCGAAAAACGGCAGGAATCTTGTTCCGCCCTGGAATTTCGCGGAGCGTTGAGCCAGCTACCTGTAGCGGGGGCGCTCGTCCCGGCGCGGGCGGTCGTAACGGGGACGCTCTTGGCGGTACGGTTTATTCTCACCGGGAGGCGGCGCGCCGTCCGGATCTATTGCGTCTATGTACGACAGGTTGAGCCTACCCATCTTGTCAATCTCAAGGAGTTTAACGGGAATCTGTTGTCCTTCTTTTAGCACATCCGAAACCTGCGCTATATGCTGCCTGGAAAGTTTTGATATGTGGACGAGCCCCTCTTTGCCGGGCAGAATCTCGACAAACGCGCCGAATTCCATCAACCGCATGACCTTGCCGTTGTAAATCTTGCCGGTTTCCGGATCGGCGACTATGCCCATCACGGCCCCCTTAGCCTCCTCCGCCGAGAGGGCGTTCCTGCCGTATATCGTAACGGTACCGTCATTCTCTGTGTTGATCGTAACGCTGTACTGTTCGCTAAGCGCTTTAACAACTTTGCCGCCCGGCCCTATCAACGCGCCTATCTTGTCAACATCTATTTTGAAACTAACGATCTTTGGCGCGTACTCGCTTATCGATTCAACCGGCTTATTCAACGTGGCGTTCATTATCGACAGTATGTGGAGCCGCCCGCGTTTTGCCTGTTCCAGCGCCTTCGTCAGAATCTCAAGGCTGACGCCTGCAATTTTTATATCCATCTGAAAGCCGGTGATGCCGTCCTCTGTGCCGGCCACCTTGAAATCCATGTCGCCCAGGTGATCCTCGTCGCCAAGGATATCGGACAGCACGGCGTAACGCTCACCCTCGGTGACAAGCCCCATCGCTATACCGGCGACAGGCTTCTTCATCGGGACGCCCGCGTGCAGCATCGAAAGCGTGCCGCCGCACACGGATGCCATCGACGATGAGCCGTTAGACTCCATGATCTCCGAGACGACACGGATCGTGTAGGGAAAATCCACTTTTGAAGGCACCATTGCCTCCAGCGAGCGGCGGGCCAGGTTGCCGTGGCCGATCTCGCGCCTCCCCGTGCCCAAGCGTCCTACCTCTCCCACCGAATACGGCGGAAAGTTGTAGTGCAACATGAAGTTTTCGCGCTTGTCCCCCTCAATATCGTCAAAAACCTGCTCGTCAAACACCGTTCCCAGCGTGGTAACGGCCAAAGCCTGAGTTTCGCCCCTTGTAAACAGCGCGGAGCCGTGAACGCGAGGCAGGACGCCGACCTCGCAGTTGATCGGACGGATGTCCTCGCAGCCGCGTCCGTCAACGCGCCGTCCCTTATCGAGTATTGATAAACGGAGTATCTCGTACTGCATGTCCTCAAAAAGCGCGTCAAAAAGTTTTTTCTGGGCGGCGTCTTCAAGCTGTTCGGCGTACCGGGAGGCAAGGTCAGCCTTTACCTTGAGAACCGCATCGTGCCTGCCCGCCTTGCCTTCGACAAAGCAAGCCGATTCGAGTAGCGGGTAGGCGGCGGAACGAATCTCTTCCGCATTTTGCAGTGTAACATCTCCTGGCGCAAGCGGTGACTTCTCTTTGCCCGCCAGACTACGCAGTTCCTCCTGCATATCGCAAAGTTCTACGATGACGGCGCGTCCAAGTTCCATCGCCTTTAGCATGGAGTCCTCGTCAGTCTCTTTCGCTCCGCCCTCAACCATCGTGATGCCGTCCCGCGTACCGGCGACTACGATTTCAAGAGTGGATCTTTCAACCTGTTCGTAGGTGGGATTCACGACAAGCTCGCCGTCCACCTGACAGACCCTGACACCCGCTACCGGGCCGTTAAACGGGATGTTGGATATATGCACCGCCGCGGAAGAGGCGGCTATCGCCAGAATATCCGGCGGGTTTACCATGTCGGTGGAGATCGTTGTAGGCACAAGCTGAATCTCCCTGCCGAAACTCTTTTCAAACAACGGACGCATCGGGCGGTCTATCAGACGGGATACGAGAATCTCCTTGTCCTTGGGCCTGCTTTCACGCTTTATGAAGCCACCCGGAATTTTGCCGGCGGCGTAATACTTTTCGTTATAATCCACCGTGAGGGGCACATAATCCAACCCTTCAACCGCGTCCTCTGATGTACAAACCGTTGCTATCACAACGGAACCTTCGCATTGGGCAAAGACCGCTCCCGCGGCCTGCCGCGCAATCCTGCCGGTTTCCAGTATTATTTCTTTACCGGCTATTGTTCTTGTTACTCTCTGTGTCATTACTTCCTTAATTTGAGTTCTTTGATGAGCGCCCTGTACCGTTCAAGATTTTCGCGTTGAATGTACTTTAAAATACGACGGCGCTTCCCGACCAGGATTAATAAGCCGCGCTGACTTGACTTATCCTTTTTGAATTGTTTGCAGTGTATCGTAAGCTGGTTTATACGCTCAGTCAACAACGCAACCTGTACTTCCGTCGCGCCGGTATCCTTATCGTTTTTACCGAACTTGTTTACGATGGTCGTTACTGTTTCCTTATCCAATGACATTATTGCCACTCCTATTTATAAAACGAACGGCGGCATACCGCCGGTGATAGCCTACGTTTTCCGGTGTTAAAGCATCCTTCTTAATAAAAAGGCGATGCTAATCCCCCGGTGATTACATTAAAGACGTTCGATGCCGCGTCCCAGAAGCGATGCCGCCAAACCGTATTCGCCCGAAGCAAGCGCGTGACGGATTCTGCTGGAACTGATCGGAAGACCGCCCTCCATTACCGGCGGTACCACTTCAACGCTTATTCCCGACGCAACGGCAAGCTGTCTTATCGCCGTAGCGTCTGTGTCGTTCCGGTAACCGCAGTGAAAATCGGACCCTATCACAATATAGCGTATATTGACGGCGCGGGAAAGCCTTCCTACAAAAGCCCTTCCTGTTATTCTACTGAAATCTTCTGAAAAGTCAATTAGTACGCAGGCGTCAAGTCCCGCTTCGGTAAACAGCTCCAGTTTTCGCTCCAACGCGACTATATCCCCTGAATACGAATTCTTGTGAAAAAATTGGCGGGGGCTCACCTTAAAAGTCACGATAACACTTCTGTAAGGGCTTCTGGTAATCCGATCAAACAGGGCCCTGTGCCCACGGTGTACTCCGTCAAATACGCCTATAGTTACGGCGCTCTCCTCAGTCCAAGGCTCGTTCTTAATTAAATCGTCCCAATCAATAATATCCAAAATGCTTTTCCTCAGCTTTAACTGCCTAAAAATATGCCGTATTTTTCATTGTATTTTAAGTGGGTGGGGCTGGCCCGGCTTGTACTATTTGCTGGAACTCAACGCACTTTCATGTTGAAGGCTATCGCCGCAAAGAGTAGGCAAAGCGCCTCGCCCGTTTCTATCGCCGCGCCGAGCGCGTCCCCTGAATAACCACCCAAACCCTTCCTGTAGACTCCGGCGTAAAAGGCCGCGGAGACGAGGCCGGCAAGAAGCGGCAAGGCAAAGTACTGAACGATAACAAAAACATCCCAGTCCACCGCCGCTTCCGTCAATACCGGAGCGGCGGCTCCGGCGGCGGCCAAGCCCGCGAGTAGCGCTGCGAGTGCGCCGGTCAGCGCCCACCGGAGGCAGGAACCGGCCGCAAGTGCGCCCAGCCCGTCCGGTCTTGCCGGTGCGGTGGTACAGGGGATCAACGCGGCAGCGAACCTTCCGCTTACCGGGTATATGAATACGAGCAAATCAGTGTATGTCATGCCGTTCCCGCCGCCCAGTACGCCGTACAGTAGCAAGAGTTTAAAGGCCGGCGCTGAAATGCCGGCAAAAAGGCCGTACACGCCAATCCTGGAATCTTCCAGAATCTCGAAACGCCTTTCCCGGCTCTGCCAGCCGAGAAAGGCGTCTGCCGTGTCCGCAAGCCCGTCCAGGTGAAACAGGTTGAAACCCAAGTACTGGACAAATACCGCGGCGGCTGCGGCAAAGAGTTTTAAGCCGCTTAAGTACAGCGCCGCAAAGTAGACTGCCGCCCCAAGTACCGCCGGGAAGAGTCCAATTACAGGAAGATAAAAGTCCATGCGGCTAACATCAAACCTGAAACGCACCTTTACGGGAAAACGCGAAACAAGACTCAGTACAGACAGAAACCTGTCAAACATTTTTTTCCAAACAGTCGATGCCCTGCTTGACCTCGTCCCACGAAAAAAGCTCAAGGTTCACTATGCCGGAAAACTGCCGCAAAAACGGTACGAGTTCCAAAAACCACCCGTCTTCCGCGCGGGGCGGCTTGTGTCCGTCACTGTCGCCTTCACCCATCCCGTTCAGGTGTACCTCGCGTATTTGCCCGCTGTAACGCCGCGCAAAGTCCGCCGGAACCCTGCCTTCTATCAGCAGGTGCGCCGTGTCCATGCATACAGGCATGTCCCCGCCAAAACAGGCCAGCAGCGCCTCAAACCGCCCGGGCACGGTATTTTCCAGCAGGAAGCGCCGCCTCCCGTAACGGGACATCCATGTTTCAAGGAGGCGCGCCCCGGCGTCAGCATCCGCCGCCGGGTGAACTATGAAGTGTTTCACGAGCGGCGACAGCACCTCGACAAGTTCTTCATGCTCCTCCCTCAAATTGTCGGGGAGGTGCGCGGTAAATACAAAGCGTTTCGCGAAATCCCGGATACCAGGCAGGTCCCGCAAAAACTCGGCCCTTATGTCTTCGTCGTACAGAAAAAAAAGCAGTTCCACCCCGTCAATTTTATCTTTGCCGTCCAGGAAGCGCAGGTTTTCAAGGTAGGTCCCCGGTATTACCCAGGAAGGCGTTATCAGTTTAACTTTTCCCTGAAATTTTGCGGAGGCTGCCATTTACGCTTTCCCGCTTGTTTCATGGTACAGTTTGAGGTAGTCGAATTCAAAAGGTTTGATCCAGGGAGATCCGGTGTGGCGGTCGCCCGCCTCACGCAGGTATGCGTCGCAGTACCCGCGCTGCTCCCGGCAGTTTACAAGGTTGTTTAAAACTATCTTACGGTACATAGACAGCAGGAACGACCATTCGCTGTAATGAACGTACTCAGATATTGCCGGAAGTTTTTCAAGGAGCCAGACCGTCCGCTCGCGGTAGACGGTAAAGTACTCCTCCAACTGGGCCGGGAGGAGTTTTTTGTCGTCGTCCGTAAAGCCTGAATTGTTGCCACCGTGCCGGTAAAAACAGTATTTGGGTATGCCGTGCCCCGCGATTCTATTTGCGCAGGCAAACAGTTTGTATGTCGTTGAGATGTCGTCATACTTGCGGTCTTCCCTGAAGCGCTCTCTGTCGAACAAATGCTTTTTGAACAGTTTTGTCGGCGTAGCCAGGTTTAAAAGCCTTCGTTCCAGAAGCTCTATCACGGCATCTTCCGGCGTCAGCACCAGAAGTTTATCGAACGAAAACTGGGGGGCGACGCCCGCACCCTCCGTCTCCCTGTCGGAACCGCAGAACGAAATATCGGCCCCTTGCGTTTCCGCCAGGTTGTGCAGGAACGAAAGCATATCGGGGTATGCGTAGTCGTCATCATCTATGAACGCGATGTATTCCCCGCGCGCCGCGTCCAACCCTGCGTTTCGGCCCGCGCCTATGCTGCCATCCTCGCGCCGGATAAAGCGCGCCGCGCGGTTACCGGAAACTATCTCTTTGCAGACCTCGCCCGTATTATCCGTCGATCCGTTGTCGATCAGTATCAGTTCATAGTCGCCAAAATCCTGCTCCAGAATCGAAGCGACGGCCCGCCGTACAAACTGTGGACGATTATGCGTTAAAATTATAACGCTTATCATGGGCATCTTACAGGTCGTCCCTACCTATAGGGCGGCCTATGCGGATACTTTCACCGAGAAAGTCAATACGGCGGCCTTCTATCAGTATCTGTACATCGCGGACATTTGGAAATTCGGTTGCCGTCCAAACAATTTGACGGAGCTGGGCTATATAGCCTTCCGCCCCGTACTCGTTGAACATAAAATTTTCGTTAAAACTTATCACGGCGGTACTTCCTGTAACGTGAGCATTCTGTATACGGACGCCGTCCGGTATCAGCGAGGTGAGGCCTTGGTTCTCTTCCGAGCCTGTAGGCCCTTGCAGCAGGAGCTTGAGCGCGTCGAGCATCGGCGAATCGGAAACAAAAACTTGTCTTTTTACCGGCGAGGTGAGTACCATGCCGGAATTATCGATTTTTACAAAGTAGATCACACGCTCCCGTGCGGCGGGCATGGACTCTTCGATCGGTGTGCGGCCGGTTTCCGTTGAGACTGGCGGGGTTTCCTGTGCGCTGACGGCGTCTACGCCGTCCGGCGCCGCAGCCGTACCGGGGGTCTCTGCCGGAGGCTGTTCCGCCGCCTGCGCGGGCGGCGCGATAAAAATTTGGCTTGCGGGGGGTTCTTCCGCGTCAGGCGGCGGCGCTTCCGTTTCCGGCACGGCTTCTACCGGGGTATTCGTCAAGCGTTCAACAAGACGGGTAGACCGCAAGGTGCTGCGGATAAGCGGCAGGTTGATTATGAACAACAGCAGTATTACGATTAAAAAGACCATCCAAAAAAGGATCGCCATTGCACGCGAACGCCTTTTTTGTGTACTATTCGCGCCTTTACCCATTTTACGAACGCTCATGTTTACATTTTACGACAAATGTAAAAAACCGTAAAGGGAGGGTTGTTGCTTCATCGCTTTCCAGCGAAAACTTGTCTGAATATGAATTAAATTATGTTTAGAGTTGCGCCGAAAAGGGGTTATAATGAAAAATGCTGAGCTAACGGTAGTTAACGGCTTTACCGGCAGCCTGTTCACCGTTGAAAGCGGAGGCAAGCTCACGCTGGAAGGCAGCATTACAATGAACGGAAACAATATTACAGCTTCCGGCGCTTTTGTTAGCGTAGACGGCGGTACGCTTACGATAAAAAACGGCGGTGGCGTTAGTGTCTAGAGCGGCACATTCTATGGAGGGTGGCACAATCAGAGGCAACACGGCAAGTAGCGGCGGCGGCTTGTATTTCAGCGGTCTCGGTTGAAAAACACCGCCACTCCCACCGGCGATGGCCATGCGGTCTATGGTGGTAACAGTATACCTGCGAGGAAGCGTAACAGCACCGCCGGCACGGACCTTGCCCTGAACAGCGACACGGATGCCAACTGGGAATAACGGCGCATACGCGCCTTTAGGCGGAGCGCACCATTGCTCTGCCGCCTGAAGTTTTCGCAAAGTGAAACTCCTAAGACAAGCGCCAAAGACGTTTGTTCAAGCGTTCCGCATTTTTTTGTTTGTTGGCCGTATCAAATAGCATAAATTTTTCGAAATCGGAATCGCTGGTTTGTGCTTGGCGTAATCTTGACAAAAAGAAGCTGAGTGTGTAACGTGGGAGTATATGAATATCATGGGAGTGATGCCCATAAACTCTCTGATACTTACCATGTCTATACCTATGATGCTTTCAATGATGATTCAGGCTCTTTACAACATTGTTGACAGTATTTTTGTCGCAAGAATAAGTGAAAATGCGCTGACGGCGGTATCGTTGGCTTTTCCGGTCCAGGCGCTGATAATTGGTATAGCGGTAGGAACAGGTGTTGGCATAAACGCTCTGCTTTCTAAAAGTTTAGGCGAGCGTGATTTTGAAAAAGTAAACAAGTCCGCGGTAAACGGACTCTTTCTCTCGTGGCTCAGCGCGCTCTTGTTTTTTGTCGCGGGCCTTTTGTTTTCTGAAATTTATTTCAAAACACAAACCGGGATAAGTGAAATTATCGGATACGGACGGGACTATTTATCCATAGTTTGTATTTTTTCGTTTGCGGTATTCAGCCAGATTACTTTTGAACGTTTGTTGTCATCAACCGGCAAAACTTTTTATACTATGATTTCGCAGATGACGGGAGCACTGGTAAATATTGCACTTGATCCTATTTTTATTTTTGGTTTATTCGGCGTTCCAAAAATGGGCGTCAAAGGAGCGGCTATTGCGACCATCATAGGCGAATGTTGCGCTTCGCTTGTGGCGCTTTTATTCAATCTGAAGGTAAACAAAGAGATCCGCTTTTCGTTCAAGAAATTCCGTCCGGACGGCAAAATAATAAAATCTATTTATGCCGTGGGCATACCTTCGATACTGATGCAATGTGTCGGCTCATTTATGATATACGGTGTAAACCGTATCTTGATACTGTTTACATCGACCGCAAACGCCGTATTCGGCGTGTTCTTTCGCCTGCAAAGTTTTATATTCATGCCGGTATTCGGCATGAACAGCGCAATTATCCCGATAATTGCGTTTAATTACGGAGCGCGCCACAGAGAACGTATAATAAAGACAATTAAATTGAGCGTAATGTATGCAGCCTGCATCATGGCTGTTGGACTGCTGTTGTTCCAATTGATACCACATAAAATGCTACTGTTGTTTAACGCAACGCCGGAAATGCTTGAGATTGGAGTTACCGCGTTCCGTATAATGAGCACAATCTATATATTCGCTGGATTCTGTATAGTCTGTATTTCCGTCATGCAGGCCATGGGAAACGCGGTGCAGGGCCTCGTTGTAGTTTCAGCGCGGCAGATTTTGGTTCTGCTGCCGGCGGCCTGGTTATTGTCCTTAACCGGTTCGCTTGATGCTGTCTGGCTCGCGTTTCCAATCGCGGAGGTTGTATCCCTCGTCGCTTCAATATTTTTTATCAGACGCTTGTTTGCGACAAAATTAAAGCAGCTATAAACAAACATCAGCACCCATTGCCGTTTAATGCTTAGCGGTATAAACTTTATGCTTACTGGGGGATATTTTATGGGCAGTTTAAGGGAAAACCTTGAGATTTCTATCGGATCAATTATCAGAAAAGTCATTGATCCGCAGAGTGGCGCGTATAAAA
>JAITIR010000120.1 GCA_031279285.1 Spirochaetaceae bacterium
TTCCATGTTGCCATGCAACGCTCATAATCGGCCGGTACCGGATCGTTCGATAGCCAGCAGTAGTGAATGATTTTGGGTATCATCCTCGCCTCCGTCTTATATGTCTTTTAGACATATAAAACTATATGGCTATAAGCATGTTGTCAAGCAGGCTGCCCTGTCTATTAGCATTAATACATGCAGTTAAGGCAAATTTTTATTGAAAACATGAAGAGATTCAGGCATGATATAGGTATTTCCCAAATGAACCTTGCCGAGCGTATAGACAGTTCAACAAATTATGTAAGCGAAATTGAGATGGGCAGGAAATTCCCATCTGTAGAAGTGATCGAAAGGATAGCCGGAGCGTTAAACATCGACGCGTACCGGCTGTTCAAAGATGATACTTGTGAAGCCGAAAATGCTGACCAAAATTCCGGTGATTTACGCGACATACCCGTTAAAATCAGGAAGACCATCGCAAAAAATCTTTCCCGCCGTATTATTGCGGCGATTGATGAAACGTTTATATTGAATTGAACGGTTTTGACCCTAAAACCGCACGGCTGTCATCGAAAAATAGAGAAGCTAATTAGGGGCGCTGTGCATTTTATCTATGCACAGTTCCTCACTGTCCGGCGGGTTATGGTTCTCCGTAGCTTACACACTTCCAGGCGTCTGGGGAACAGGCTGGAACTGTGGGCTCTTGCAGTTTTTGTGGCTTAAAAGCCATAGGCTGAAGTCACAAAACCGCGTTTTTTATAGGTTGCCGGCCTTGCAGAGCTTGTCTCCCCAAAACCGAAGTTTTGGAACAGCCTCGATTGACAATGATTTTTTGGGTTTAACGAAAAAAAGGGACTAATGCTTTCACATTAGCCCCCACAAATGAAATTTTTAGAATCTATTATTTGGGTGTTTCCGCAAGCAATTCCACACAAAAACTGCCGTTGCCCTGGCCTTTACCATTGTCGTTCTCAATATACGTAGTATATTTTTGCCCCTCTGTCATCACAGCCCTCTTGAAATAATAGTTTTCGTCATCTTTGTAGTATTGATGATACTCGTATGGCAGCGTTGTTCTCTCCCTAACCATGCCGCTTATGTACGAGGTGCCACCTGAACCGGCGCCGACTTCCTCGTCCTGATTGGCATAGCCGCCGTAGTAACCGCCACCGCCGCCGGAGTTACCCTCGACTCTAAGGCTCCTTTTATCTTTACTGCTGCCATCCTGGCCTACGCCGTCCTTACGCAGCTTATTGGCCGGATTGTCATTTGACGGGTCAACACCAGGTACCTGCCGCGATTTAACTTTTTTCGCCGGGGAAGCCATCCCATCTGTAGTATAGGATGTCCATGTACCGCCGGGGCCGCCCGTCACCGGGTACCAGGGATCATCCGCGGCTTGTACCGCGCCGCCGCCGCCGGCTGCCACCATAATAAGGTGTCCATTTATCAGCAGGTGCGTTTTACCGCCGCCTCCCGCGCCGTCTGGATGGTCGACTTCATAGCCTATGCCACCCTTGCCGCCGCCGTTATAACCCGCCCTGACAAAACCCGTACCGTGGCTAAGATAACTGCCCCGGCCCTGGCCGCCTAAGTAGAAGGTAAGCGCATCGTTTGCTTTAAGCCAGATTACGCCCTCGGTACTGGCGCCGCCGCCGCCGTAAGCTATTTTTTCTCCGTTGTCTCCGCAACTCTTGGTAACAACATTACCGCCCTGCGCACCCCAAAGCTTGACCTTGTAGTAGCCGGATGCCTTCACGATCCATGTAAAGACGCCATTTGACTGGTCTATCTCGGCCGCGCTTACTATGCCGCCCATCTGCGAACTAGTTGCGGGCCTCTGCGGCTGTCCAAAAATTTCTTTTGTTGCTTTCGCCACAGGATCGTCAGGATCGGATGGCGGGAAAACGACGGTACCCGTGGTCGAAGCCGGAATATTCTCCATCATATCCGTAAATTCATTCTTGATGCCTGATTTTATGTCTTTTATGTAATTAGCCAGCGCCTGATCAAGCGAATCGGCGGCATTATTTATTTCCGACTGATTTGTCGCCGGATCCGGCTTTTGGGAAACCGCTATCGCTTCAGCAAGAGCCGTCTCAAGAGCATCTGCGATACTCTGTGTTACGAAGCGCACGCCTTCATTAACGCTTGTACTGTCAGTCCCATCCGGTTTAACCACAACGCCTTTTTTGGCATCGGTCGCGGCTTTAATCCCACCCAGTATTACGCTCCTGTCAAGAGGACTGTCACCGATTTGTTCGCTTCCTTCTTTTTTTGCCGAGTTAAACCGCACAATAGCGGCGTTCAATTCTTCGGTAGCCGTATTTATGGCTGCTTGATTGGCTTCCTCATAATTATTTATTATTTCCGCTAAATTAAGGTAAGCCTCCAAATTGCTAAAACTTCCCCCTTGTGTTCCCGGCACTCCTTCCGGCACCCAAAAAATACCAACGGGAACATTCTTGCCATCATTAGATTTGATTACGCCGAGCTTCGCTTTGTAGGCATCCTGTATGGCATTTTCAAGAGCTTCCCTGGTTACATAGTTTCCGTTGGCGTCTCCAATCCATATATCTATGTTTGTATAATCCGCGGTGTTAAATATTTCGTTTTTGAACTCACGAATCGAGAGACCTTCGCGTTCATACACGTTATACCCCAAAGAGTTTTTTTTCGTATAGGAGTCTGTATACGTATATTTTATTTTGTATACAGCATAGCCGACTTTTACAGTTCCGTTTAACGTTAAGATATAGTTGTTATAGCCGTCGTAACTGTATGAATTTTCAGGGCCCGGGTCCCATTGCATATAGTCAGCGCCTTCTTGTACGATTATTTTTATAGCGCCCTGATATTCTTTGGGTATGGCGGACGCTACTAACGTCAAGGCCCTTACCGTTTTCTGCCACTCGCCTGACAAATCGATCCATCCGTTGTACAGCGGGTTATAGTAGGCAGTTCCGGTTTCAGTCGATACAACGAGTTCATCTTCTTCAGTTTCCACAATTTCTTTTAAGTGTATCCTGCCGTTACCTTTGAAATCGGCGGTGACTGGAAACTTTTCATTTCCCGTTTTTCCGCTTCCGGCATTCCATGTTACAATAACTTCGTTAAGCTGATAGCCGGGAAGCGCTCTATAAGTAACAGTTTTTTTCACTGTGTCATAGACTACTACAATCTGTGATGTTTTATAATCCAGGATTATATTACCCGCCATAGTTACTTTTATATGGGACTGTTCTTGTTCCCCCTCCAATAGATTGGAGCCGAAGTTTGCCTCCTGGCATCCCATAGCCACCATTAAAAAAGACACCAATAAAATTGGAAATCCTCTGCGTTTCATGATATAATTCCCCCATAGAAAAAACATAGATCATGACGTACCCAACGGTACGCCCTTAGCCTACAGTTAAATAATTAAGCTGAGAGCATAAGACTGTATATTAAATTCTATGCAAATTCCGCGGCAAAGTCAAAAATTTAGGATACATAACAATTTGCTGGTGGCGCGCTTAACACACGGTATGCGAATTCGGGGGACAAGGGCGCCCAAATGAGGAATGAAAAAAGGCCCGATACGAAAGTACCAGCCCCGTGAATTAAACGGTTTTGACCCCAAAACCGCGCGGATGTCATCGAAAAATAGAGAATTTGATTAGGGGAACTGTACATTTCATCTATGCACAGTTCCTTACTGTCCGGCGGGTTATGGTTCTCCGTAGCTTACGCCGGTCCAAGCTTTGCCCGGCATTGACGCCGTAGTCCATGTTTTGCCGCCATCGAAGGACAAGGCGGCCTGGTCACCTGGATATGTATATTTGGGATACGGAACGCCGGGAACCGCAACAAACACGCCACCGCCGTATGTCACGCTCTTCCAGGCATCTGCCGGCAGCCATGTTTCCGAATTCAGGTTCCCTTGCCAGGTCTGGCCGTTATCATCGCTCCAGAGAGCGTTCGGTAAACTAGGAGCGCCGGAACCTTGAGTGAAGTCGGCAACTATCACAAATACTCCGTTCCCATAGGTGAGACTAGTCCAGAATTTTGACACTCTACTAGTTCCTGAGTCTACTGCCGTATTATCAATATTAAAGTGCACCGGCCACGTCCAGGTTTCACCATTATCTGTGGATCTGGCTATCCTGTCGTTCAGTAGCGGCACGGCAGTCAGGGCCCGAATACAGGCGCCCAAAATAAACACCCCGTTCCCGTAGCATACCGTTTCCCATGCGTTGCTCTCATACAGTTCCGGTACATCCCACATACTCCACGTCTTGCCGCCATCGGTGGACCTGGCTGCCGTACCTACCGACGCCCTATCGGTGTAATCCCAGTGGTGGCTAACCGCAATGAACACGCCGTCCTCCCCGTATGCCACGCTCCTCCACCCGCCGTCTAGCCCCGTACTACTACCTATCCTGGGCAATTCGGTCTGGTTCCATGTCATGCCGTCATCATTGGACCATGCGGCCTTGCTGCTATTTTGGGCAACCGCAACGAATACGCCGTCCCCGTATGCCACGCTCTTCCAGTATCTTCTTTCTGTTGCATTTACAATAATGAAAGGCAGGGATTTCAATGTCCAACTCGCACCGCCGTCGGTGGACCTTGCCGCAACATTTTTGTTGCTGGAAAGCGCAATGAACACGCCGTTCCCGTATGCCACACTGGAGTAGTTGTACGTCATTACCACTTCGTTCCAATTCTGACCGCCGTTACTGGACCAAGCGATCTTGTTATTATCGCTCACCGCAACAAACCTTCCTGCACCGCCAGGTTCCCAGGGACTGGTAATCGGCGCATAGTGTACCGTTACATCTTTCGGGTTCCCGCTAATGCTGTACCCACTCTTGCTTACGCTTACGCCGACAGTGCCTCCAGCGCTTATCCCGCTTACCGCAAGTTTGTACTCCGTACCGCTGCCTGTTAAATCGCCTTTCGTAAGGGCGGGGTTCAGTGTTATGTCACTTGCGCTGAGGCCGCTTATGCCCGTAGAACTGAAACTGAGTGTCAAATCCGTTGTGGTCACCGAGTTTGCGGTACCATTGGCGCTAACGCCGCTAAAAGTAACCTGAATAAGTCCACGGTATACGTACACAGCTTTCGTAGATTCGCTGATGACGTAACCTGCGGGGTTCCCCACAGAAACACTTATCTGTCC
>JAITIR010000022.1 GCA_031279285.1 Spirochaetaceae bacterium
AGCACGGCGCCGTTCACGCTGACTCTGCCCGCCGCGATCAGTTTTTCACAGGCGCGGCGGGAGGCAACCCCGGCGTGGGCCAGGTATACCTGCAAACGGATTGCGCCGTGCGCGTCCTCCTCATTTCTAAAGTTCAAAACGCTCCACTTCCGTTTCGTCCAGCCTTGGAAGATCCGCTATGCTTTCAAGCCGAAACAGGGTAAGGAATTCCTTCGTGGTTCCGAACTGCGTTGGGTGTCCGGCGATATCCTTTTTGCCGGTTTCGCGGATCAGGCCGCGCTCGGCAAGCAGGCGTATCATGTTGTCCGCCTGTACGCCGCGTATCGCCTCTATCTCGGCGCGGGTTATAGGCTGGGAATAGGCTATTATGGCGAGCGTCTCCATCGCGGCGCGGGAAAGTTTTGCCGTATTTTTACGCCCGTAACGTTCTTTTAACGTCTCCCAGTACTGTTTTTTGGGCGCTATCGTGATTCCACCGCCTATCCTGACCAACTCAACACCGCTTTCAGGCCGGCGGTAACGTTCTTTCAGCGTTTCCAGCGCCGCCTCTACGTCACTTTCAGAGAGAGAAGTGATGCGGGCGATCTGTTTTTCGTCTACCGGCTCCGCTTCGAGAAACAGCACCGCTTCCACCAGCGCGTCTTTGTTGAAAGCGCCGTATTCCTGTAGTTCAGCCGCTGTTTCACCGTCGGCCGCTTTGCCTGAATCGGGCCTAAAAATTTCCTTACTGTCAAGCTCGCCACCAAAAAGAGCCGGCTGGTATGGCCCTGAGCTTTCCGTTTCTTCGTTAGTTTCCATCGTTTCCATGCTGGTTTTCCCCTCCATTCGGTACCGAAACAGGCTCCGGCTGCGGCCCGCGTATCTGAATATCGCCAAACAGTTTATGCTGATAAATGGCAATGAGTCTGTACTTTACGGCCTCAAGTATCGCAAGAAACGCGCAGACTATGTCCATGATGGAGCCTTTACGGACAATCAGGTCGGTAAAGCTGCACTCTCCGCGCTGTTCGACAAGTTCTGTCATCAGTGTTATCTTTTCGTTTATCGAAACTTCCTCACGCAGATCCATGATGCGCTCACCCGAAAGATGGGACACCAGACTCGAAAATGTGTTGAGCAGTTCCCATACATCCGCCTTTTTCCAGAGTACATCGTCGTCGTCAAAGGGCAGTACCCTCTGAAGCTTTTTCCGTTCCACCACCCATTCCGCTTCGCGTTCCTTCTCCTCCATCAACTCAGACAGTTTTTTGAAGCGCTGGTACTCGATAAGCTGATCCACAAGCTCCTGCCGCGGGTCTTCTATATCATCGTTGTCGTCAAATTCAATGGGCAAAAGCATACGTGATTTAATGTAAAGCAACGTAGCGGCCATTAAATGAAAATCCGAAAGCTGATCAAGCTCAAGTTCGCCCGAAAATCTTAGATAGTCCAGGTACTGTTCTGTAATCTGAGATATGGGTATGTCGTAAAGGTTCACGCGGTTCTGTTTTATCAAAAAAAGCAAAAGGTCAAGCGGACCTTCAAATTCTTTCAGCTTAAATTGATAGCCGTCCCTCTTTTCATGCGGCGGAGATGTATCCATGCATCCCACTATACCACAACAAGGTCCCTGTTTCCACCTGTTTTAACGTTCTACATCTCCTGTGCCAGCTTGTCTGTGCGCCACCACACAAGTTTTACCTCGTAATTGGCAGCCAAAAGCGCGGAAAGTATGCCCTCGTCCGACACATCAAAGGTGCTGTACATTAATTCTTCACTGCCGACGTTTATCATGCCGCGCCGTTGTCTATCAGACCCGTCTGTTGCAAGGAGCAGGATCGAGAAGCCTGTCTCTATAGGATAGTAAAAAAATACAAGCCCGCCGTTCATCACCGAGAACATCGAATACAAAAGATTTTCTGCTGTCTTACGGTTGTTCACGGTTGAGTATGCCTCAAAGAATGGTATGTCAACTGTTCCGGAAAAGGATGAATCGCCCGCGTTTACTATCCATAAACAGGAACGGTCGGTCTCGTACCCTGATACTGTTTTTGTGGAGTCATCCAGTATTTCACGGTAATAGTCGATCTTTAAATATATTTTCCGCTCATCCGGGGCGATGCTGATACCGTCCAGAGATGGAGCAAGGCCGAATCTGCCTGGGGGTACAGGCAGCGTATCGTTCGAAAAGAAAATGTCATAAATTTGGTAACCTGCTTTATCGTACCAAAAGACGCGCCTCCCGGCAGGCAGTTGGCATACTACAACAGTATCGTCATCAGCCGAGGTAAAAATGTTTTCGATCCGCGGAAAAGGCGTCCCCCCCCTACCCTCCTGTCCCAGGTAATCAATGAATTTTCCATCGGCGTCAAAATGAAGTACGAGGCGGTCAAGTATTATCTTCTGGCTCATATCAAAACCATGCCTTTCCGGTGTAAGCCTATCCTCGACAAAAATATGTTTCCCCGAATTAACGGCGATGGAACCCGGTTCCTGGAGCGGCCATTTATAGGCCCAGCGGGTTATCACGGACCCTTCAGTCTTTTCACGTAGCGAGAGGGGTGGCGGGTTTGTTTCATCGTTATAAATTAAAAACAATAGATCACCGTACGAATTGTAACGGGCTATTTTTTCACCATTCCCGTTTGAAATATAGAAGAGCCCATCCCGCATCTTTAACGCCGTCTTTCTCATGCTGCGCTCACCTTCCAAGTTAAACATATCAAGTTCATCTTCAAGGCGGCCTATACCGAAAGTGAATAAATCTTCACGCTCAATGGAATTATCCCCACTTCCCGTGCATGACAAAAAAAGAAATGCAAAAAATACAAATACTATCTGGCTGATGCGTATTTTCATATTGTCATTTCCTTCTGAACACACCGTAATTAATATCAGGAAAAATATTGTTGCGGTGCTCAATATCTGTCAAAAACCTTGTACTTAAATAGTTGCTGCCGAGCGCCTCGTATATCGTGGTAAAATTTTTTAGATGAGCCTCAAGTTCATTCTTTGCGAAGTTTTTCCATTTGGGCAAGGAAATATTATTTTGCGCCGAGATTAGACGCTGCCAATCGGAGCTTAACGCAAGAAGTATCTCACGCGCGGCCTGGTTAAGGGCGCGTTCCTTAATTCCTGTTTCGTTTTTGAAACGTTCCGCCAGTTCAGCCATGCGTTCAGCCGCATGGAAAAGATGACGATAAAAAATATCGTTTGAGGCGTCGACCCAGGATTCGGCATAACCGTTAAAACCGGAAGAGGAGTATTCCGGCTTGATAACCTGAAATGAGGATTCTTCCTGGCTATTAAGGTATTCCGAGGGCGTCATAAATTTAATTTCTTTTTTTTGACATCCTATGCGGAAGACTGTTTCCAGAAATAAAGGCCCCTCATGCCAGAATCGTCCCAAAAAGTCCGCGTTCCAAGCGCAAAGGTTTACGGCGTCCCCGCGCAAATCTTTACGCATCAGGCTGGCGGCACGGTTAAGCGCCGAAATACGCCTTTCAAGGAATACCTTGGCATGGTTCCGGGCATTTTCCGCCGCAAGCGCCGGATCGTAAAGCTGACGCCGCCCTTCAACCTCCCCTATCGAGAAGTACTTATAGCCTGTAGAAAGCCGCGTACCATCCTCACCCAAAAAGAGTTTTATGCTTTCAAGTGGAAGATCGTCTGCCGCGTCATGAAAAAAGTCACGGAAAGAACCTTCAACGGGGATACCCTGCTCCCTATCCATTATGTCACGGTACGCGTAAAAGTCTTTTACCAATAGACAGGTATCGTGCTTTGTTTTTAACGGAAAAAAACTGCCGTACTTTGGAGGCGGATTCGCCAAAAGTGCGCTGTGTGTGTCAATTACCGTATAACGAAAATTATAAATATCCAGGTACGCGCTTAGCCTGGGATGATAGCCCAATTCCGACAACCAAAGCCCTTCGGGTTTTGTTTTAAAAAGTTTTTTATACGATGTAAGCGCCGTTTCAATCTGGGCGCGTATAACTTCAAGATGATCCATGTAGAACGGCAGAAAACAGTTTGTCGCGGTCGATGCAAGCAGTTCGATTCTGCCTTTTTTTTGGTAGCGCGCAAGAACACGTGGAATATTCTTTTGATAGCGTTCCGTAAAATTGATCCGCCTTTCTATCGCGTTGTCATAATAGTATTTTGCCAAATTATACATGGCAGGGTCATTCTTTGTGCGCTCAAGTTCCTCCGCACCGAAAGCGATCTGTCTGTCGACATAATCAAGGTAGTGATTTATTGAAAGTTCATCCGTCAAAAGATGGCAAAGTACAGGCGAAACCGCAAGAGCCAGACGGAATGGAATCCTGTCGACTTCAAGGCGGTCAAATACTTCCAGAAGCGGGAGCAGGGTTTCAGAAATTGTAGCAAAAAAAGGAATCTCTTCGAAAGAAAAATCCGCACTATCTTTACGCGCAAACGGAAGGTGTGCGTTCAATACGATGGTAATGACATTCTTACCTGTCATCTGGTACTATGCGGAGAATCATTTTTCGGCAAAACAGAAATTCGTTCGGTATTTCTTAAAATCATTAAATCATCTATGCCGGACATACGAAGCAGCGTATTTTCATCATGCACAGGCACGCTTCTTTCCGAAATTTCCAGCATCCTCGGAAGCCTAAACGGGGTGGTGACGGCAAGCGTCGCTTCACCGCCTGAGTACGCGGCGCAAAGCGCGACGTTGAACGTAGCGTCCGGCATACCACCTGTCGTGTTGCATATTTTTCTGCATGGTCCGTCCGGCGGAAAATGTATATACCATTCCGAATCGGAAGGGCTTACAGGAATGGTAAACAGGGAGCTTACCGTACTTCCCATTTTACATTTATCCAGACTTACACGCAAAAAGTATCCGCGGAAGCCGTGCGATTTTTCATAAATCTTTCTGTCCGCTTCCCGAATTTCCCAGAAAACAAAGACCCATAACGGATCGCGTACGATCGCGTCAATCTGCGTAATATTGTAGTGTTTGGGCAGTTCCACCGGATCGGGAACAGGCGGGATATTTTCATCATCAACAAAATCCATTTCGGTCCGGTTAACCTTCAGGTTTCCGGCCTGAAAAAACATTAGACAGGGCGCGTTATCCAACAGTTCTTCGATAACGAAGGGCCGATCCAAATCCTGCGGAATATCGATTCCAAAATGGATGGCTAAATCTTTCAATTCCTGGGTGGAAAGTCTTTCAAGATAAGACAGACCATAATTAACACTAGACGGCATATTTTTTATAATGTACATTTGCGTGTTGCCTGTCAAGCTACCGGTGGTAGTGGAAAAATCCTGATCTCAGGAAAAAATCCACGGCCCGGTAAATCGCAAATGCAGTTACCCGCCCTGCCCGGATAATTGTGCCATCATTTTGATTTACAGTAAAAATGAACATCACACATGACTAAAGCCGGCCAGATTATCACCGGTAACGCGGTATATGGTCCAGTCTGAGAGCGGGACCGCGCCTATACTCCTGTAAAAGGCTATCGAAGGGGTGTTCCAGTCGAGACATGCCCATTCGAACCTTCCACAGCCGCGACGCGCCGCTATGCCGCCCACTTTTTGCAGTAGTGCCCTGCCTATACCCTTGCCGCGTAGATCGGGCTTTACGAAAAGGTCTTCCAGGTAGATGCCGCGCTTTCCCTTAAACGTGGAATAGTTGTGAAAAAAAAGCGCGAAACCGGCGGCCTCACCCTCGTACTCCGCGATCAAGGCTTCCGCCCCTTTGTCGATAAATACGGACTGCCGCAGCCCCTCTTCCGTTGCCTCCACCTCGCTTTCCAGGTGTTCGTACTCCGCAAGCGCCCGTATAAATTGTAGGAGCAGAGCCGCGTCCTCTATAATAGCCTCACGTATAATGATTTTGCCCATATTTTCCACTCAATTCAAAATATACCCGGTATCCTTTTTCTATAACTATTTCACAAAATTTCATAAAAGCGAAAGAGCAACGCTCCCTTCGTCAAAGCACCCTCTCAATTGTTAGCGGGTTACAAACTTTGGTTTTATCCAGAGCAGTATCACGGGAATTATCACAAGGCCCACGACGGCGCTCATAAACAGTGAAAGTGTTATCAGGAGGCCGAACTGGGCGAGCGTTATGAACTGTGACAGCATCAGCACGGCAAAGCCGAGCCCGGTAGACACCGCGTCCGCTATGATGGCGATCCCGCTCGTGCGGTAGGCGTAGAAAATAAAATCACCTGAATGGTTGGCGGCGGCTTCACGTTTGTACGCCTCCATGAAATGTACCGTGTAGTCTATGCCTATCCCCATCGAAACGCTCGCTATCATCGCGGTGGCTATACTAAGCCTGATGCCCAGGAATCCCATCACGGCAAAGTTGAGCAGTACCAGCGCGATAAGCGGAATCACGCCGATCAGCCCCGCGAAAACAGAACGGTTAAAGAACGACACGATGAAAAACAGCGCGACGAACGCGATTATCATGGACACCCACACCGAATTTACGACATAGCGGTTGGTTGAGTCTTCCACGAGGGCCGCTCCGGCGATCGTTACTTTGACATTTTTTGGGAAATTCGCGCCGATGTAATCGTTTATCTCATGCACCACCGTATTTGTGTCCAACTGGCCCGTAGTGCGCAGCATGACGGTCGACTTTATCGCGGTGGGCTCAAGCGGATCGTTGGAATAGGAATTGTCGTCGCTGGACAGCATTATAAGGTAGTTTCCTATCAGGCGTTGAAGGGCGTCCTTGTCCTCCTTTCCGTAGCGGGCAGGATCGGAGGGAATCTCGTAGTAGGACGCGCCCTCATAGTTGACAAGCTTCTTTAGCTCCCATACAAGCTCGTTGGCGTTCATGTTTCTTGAGTGTAAGGAGGCGGCGTTCAGCAGCGCGACCACCTCGCCGCTTTCGCCAGCGGCGGCTGGTCCCTCCCCTATGTTATAAACCTGGTTGGTACGCTTTATAAAGTCGGTAAAGCCAATTACCTTGCCGGTGAGAGGTATCTTTGAAAGGTATTCCGAAAGGCCGTCCATCGCGCACAGCGTGTCAGGATGGAGGATTATTTCGGGGCTATCCGCCTCCACCGCCACACTTAGCACCTTTGAACCTCCGAACTTGTCCTTTATGAACCTGTCGGACTTTACGATGTCCGTTGAGTCCCTAAAGTATTCTATGAAAACATTGTCGGTAACCAGCTTTGTAGCGCCGTACACGGAGATGGCCAAGACAATCACCGTTATAAAAAGCACGAGCCACTTTCTTTTTGTAACCCGCACGAGGAGACTGGATATCCTGTCGTTGTACGATCGGCGTCCGGCCGTCTTCCTACCGGACAGTTTCGCCAGTTGACCAGGCCCGCAGGCTATCAGGACGGCGGGCATAAAGGTGATCGAAAGTATGAACGATGCGAATACCCCTACGGCGGCAAAGGCACCAAAGTCCCTTATAGGAATCACGCTTGTAAAGCAGAACGAGATAAAGCTCACCATCGTGGTTACCGCCGCGAGAAATATCGGGCGGCGCACAAGTTTTACAAGTTCTATCACTAAGGCCGTATGCTCCGCCCTTGTCATACCGACAAAATCTTTTCCGGCGCCCTCAATGTAGTGTACCATCACGTGCAGCCCATACGAGTTGCCTATCGCTATCAGTATCACAGGGAGTACCGTCGAAATTATCGAAAGTTTTACACTGAACAGCGGCATAGCGCCTATCGCCCAAACCGTCGATATAAGCACGGCAAGCAACGACATGATCACGAAATACAGGCGTTTCAGTGGAAGGTACACGATTACCAGGATCACGAGTATCACTATCGGTACGAGGTATTTCAGGTCCGCACTCATCGCCTCGTTTATCGTGCTGGCTACAACGGGTAGGCCGGCAACGTAAACTTCCGCGTAACCGTCAAACTGTTCACGCGCCATGTCCCTGATCTTGAGAAAACTCGCGGAGACTTCCGGGTCGCCGGCGTTTTCCGCCGTGATCGAGAGCGGCACGTATATCTGCGTAGCGCTGAAATCGTCCGACACAATGGACTTGTCGTAGATGTCCCATGAATTTATGCGGCGCTTCAATTCGTTTATTTCGCCGGGACTCCCTGTAAAATCATCGGGAACAAGGTTCTCAACAAGGATCATTTCAGCGTCCCCGGAAATATAATCCGTGGTCATAAGGGAATTTACGTCGCTGACAATCTCCATAGCTTCCACTTCTTCCGAGAACTCCAGTATCAGCCTCAAAAAATCCGCGTCAAAGACCGTCCCGTACTTTCGCTCCAGCCCTACCAGAATAAAGAGCGACGATTCAAAAGTCTCGTCTATCCAGGCGGAATCGACACGCGCCTCATCGTGGCTCGGCACAAAGCGTATGTTGTTGTTGTCAAGCTCCGCGCGGGGAAGCTGCGCGGCAAAAAACAGCGTAATCGCGGCGGTGACCGCGATTACGATTACCGGATGTTTAAGCAATTTGTCCATTATTCCGCTATTGTAATCTTTATTCTCAGTGGAGTCTAATACCCGCCGGCTGAACGGCGGAATGAAACCGCAAAGCGGTTTCATTCCGGCTCAAGCATTTCTTCATTCTTTACGCCATCATCAGGGAGGACGTTAAGGCCAACAGGGTTGAATACGTTTTCCCAGAGGGGCTTAACCAGGTTGATTTGATTGAAGAGTGCCGTGCGCTTGAGAAGATAGATGATTTCGACACAATGTACGACCTCACAATGCAGATGCTGGAAGGGAAGACTGTAATTATCAACATCAAGAACCTTGACGGGTCCAGGACGGAGTTATGCTGTTTCCAGGTTGTTGACCGGTATCAGAATCTGCGGGGTGTTGACGCCATAAACGACTATCCGTCCCTTGTTACGTGGCTTACGGAGTTTATAGGGGCGCACATATCAAAAAAATATCCGCTGCCTGGCACGCAACCGCCGCTCCAGCAGGCAGCGGAGACGCCGAGCGGCAGGAAGACGAAGCGCCGGCAGGCAGCCACATCATAAAGGCGCACTTCGGGGATGAACTGCTGTTTGTATGCTACGAGTTTTACGACAGGTTCAAGAGTAAGCCGAAGGACTGGAAAGAACTGTTTGAGTTTTTGAAGTTTGTAAAAGTAAAGAACATATACAAAGAAATGGCCTATAACGCGGCCAAGAGGGGGCACGGTGGCGGTTAATCAGTATTTCAAAGAGACATTGAATAAACTGTCTACTACGATTGACACCACCACACCGGCTGGGCTTGAGATGTCCGCCGCGTTTGACAAATACGCCGAGAAGGTAATAAAACCCCTTTACCCAAAAGGAACAAAGCTGCGCCAGACAGACACTGTGGACGATGCGGCGGGCCGGCGGAACGTTGACTGGTACTTTAAGAGCGGAAATGCCGAGACTACACAGGCTGTTCATGCCGCAGTTAATAATTTTGTAACATCGTGGGGGCAGGCACGGGGCCTGCTGGATGACGCAGGCAATCCGGCGGCCGGCGCTGACCCTGTTCCGATGCAGGTGGCCGATGTTGTGCCGCAGGACTTTAAAGGAACGGTAACGCGCATCCTTAATCCGCGTACCGGGAAGTCTGTCGGCGCACAGGCGGTACGTTCCGGCGGCGAGTACGCCTTTGACAAGAAATCCGGTAAATCGACCTGGAGTGTGCCGGATAACGCCGTAACCGAAACGGGTAAGAACCTTGCCCGCAGCCTGCGTGCGCAGGTACGCGAGGGCGATAAGGCGTGGATGGAAGGCAGGGCAGGCCTGGCGTCTCTGGCTGACGGGGCCTCTCCTGCGACTACTTCGGAAAGGGCTATAGCGAGGCGCAATTATAACTACCGCGCGCAGGCTGCAAGGTACAAAAATATATCGCCGCAGCAAGAGGCAGACGAGTATAAATTCAAGATGGAGCAGCGCGCGCGCAGGCTGCAGTACGAGGCAGACTATGCGGTGAATAATCCGAGCGACCCTACAGTGCTGGCGAAGCAGCAGAAAATTGACGAGCGCAATAAAAGAATACTGCAGCAGACACCCGGTACGAAGGAGTTTAAAAAACGTATAGGCCAGAGGCTCGACAGCCGCGTTGCGTCCGGTAAGGAAGAACTGGCCTGGGCCAGAAGGAACAAGCGGGAACCGCTCGCGAAAGAGATAATAAAGCGGAACCGGATGAAGACATTTACAGGCAGGGCGCTTGAGCGGACGAAATCTTTCGTGAAGACGGCGGCTGCCGGGGCGGTGATAGGCGGTATTTTTGCCGCTGTATCGGCGGCTGTCAAGTTTCTATCGAGCCTCCCCGACATCTTAACCAATGTCCGCACGATAGCCGTAAAGGGGGCCACGCTCGGTGTTACCAACGCGCAGTTAGTACGGTTTGCCGCTCTGGAAAAGCGCCTGCCTGGATTAAAAGAAGACG
>JAITIR010000076.1 GCA_031279285.1 Spirochaetaceae bacterium
GCCATACGGTAAACGTTTACGGCTGGGCATCTACGGTCTGTATAATCCTGTTTACAAGCGGCATACAGCTTTTCAGCGTCGGCATTGTCGGGCAGTACCTCGCCAAGACGTATACCGAAGTTAAACACAGGCCGCATTACATCGTGCGGGAATCGGCGTAAATTTACGCCGCAAAATTACGGCGTAAAATTACGGCGTAAAATTACGGCGCAAAATTACGCGTAATTTTACGGAGTAATTCAATTTGTGATAGTTTGTGAGGTTGTGGATATGGAGTATTCCGGTGCGCGTATTTTGATAGAGTCCCTCGTTGAGCAGGGCGTGGACACGGTTTTTGGCTATCCGGGTGGGGCGGTGCTTTTCATTTATGACGAGTTGTACAAACATTCGGACAGGATTCGCCACATCCTTGTAAGCCATGAGCAGCACGCGGCGCACGCGGCGGACGGTTACGCCCGTTCCTCCGGGAAAACGGGAGTCTGCATGGCGACTTCCGGGCCGGGGGCCACTAACCTTGTTACCGGCATAGCCACCGCCTATATGGATTCGGTGCCGCTCGTCGCGATCACCGGCAATGTCGCGACCGGACTTTTGGGCAAGGACAGCTTCCAGGAAGTAGACATTGCCGGTATCACGATGCCTGTTGTCAAGCATAACTGGCTTGTAAAAGACGCGGCTGAGCTTGCCGAGACTGTCAGGGAAGCCTTTATCGTGGCAAGGTCCGGCCGCCCCGGTCCTGTCTTAATTGATATTCCCAAGGATGTAACGTCCAACAAGGCCTGGTGGGAACCCTCCGACACAGACGGGACAGCCGCCTTGAACGCCCGTTCAAGGCGGCTGTCGGCCCGCAACTCAAGGAAAATGTTCGGCGAGGCGGAACTGGAGACCGCGGCGCGTATGATAGCCGCCTCAAAGCACCCGTTCATCTATGCGGGCGGCGGCGTGATAGCGGCGGACGCCTGCGCGGAATTGAAAGCCTTTGCCGAGCGCATAAACGCTCCCGTCGCGCTTACCCTTATGGCGCTGGGTGCGCTCAGCCACGATCATCCCCTCTGTACCGGCATGATAGGGATGCATGGTACCGTCGCGTCTAACAAGGCCGTGCAGAAAGCCGACCTGCTGATTACGATGGGCGCCCGCTTCTCGGACCGCGTGACCAGCCGCGCGGACAGAGGTGCCCGCAACGCACAGATACTCCAGTTTGATATAGATCCGGCGGAAATCAACAAGAACATCAAAACCGACTTTGAAATTTCAGGCGATATCAAGCTGATACTGCAAAAAATACTCAAAACGCTTTCAAAGTATGACGTGGAGGTCGACGCGGTAAACAGTTGGCATGACGAAATTGCCCACTGGAAGACAAAGATTCCTAAGGCCCACCACAGAAAAACAAAGCTGCATCCGCGCTTCATAATAGAGGAGACGGGGAAAAGGCTCGGACACGGCGCGATTGCCGTAACGGATGTTGGACAACACCAGATGTGGGCGGCGCAGTTCTACCCGCATAAAAGGCCCAGGGCGTTTTTAAGCTCCGGCGGTCTTGGCACGATGGGGTACGGACTCGGCGCGGCGCTCGGCGCAAAGGTAGCCATGCCTGATTGCCCGGTGGTACTTTTCACGGGAGACGGCTCTTTCCGCATGAACTGCGGGGAACTTGCAACGTTTGCCGTCTATAAACTTCCCATTATAGTGGTTATTTTGAACAATGGGACGCTCGGCATGGTGCGGCAGTGGCAGCACCTGTTCTACGAGGAACGTTACTCCGAGACCACGCTCTCAAGGCCGCCCGACTTTGTAAAGCTGGCCGACGCCTACGGCCTCCCCGCCTACCGCGCCACGGACGAGAATACCTTCATCTCCGCCCTCAACGCAACTCTGGCGGACAACGCCGCCGGCAAAACGGCGCTGATCGACGCGCTGATCGACATCGACGAGATGGTGCTTCCAATGGTGCCCGGCGGCAAACCGGTAGACGAACAGCTTTTGTAGGCCTCGCTGTACCCGTACCACTTCTTTCATCTTTCTTCTCCTCATATAGCAACTTTAAACCGGAACATGACAAAAATCCTCATTTCTCATTAAAAAAGCTCTCGTCCTAGCCCGTTTTGCCTGGAAAATTCGCTAAAATCGCGCCGCCTGGAGAAAAAATGCGGATGTTTGGCCATAGTTTGTTAGAATCAACTCATATTTTCAGGAATTTTTCATAAAAATGCTTCAATAAAAAGTTGACAGGCCCATATTGGCGTAATATCATTAAGATTCGTGGCAGCTATAGTGCCGGTGGCATTGGCAGTCGCGATAAAATCATTGTTTCGGAGGATTTTATGAAAAAACTAGCTGTCAAAAAGGGTCAAAATGAGTGTATGGCTTGCTTGACCTGTGAAAATGTCTGCGTAGCCGCATTTTACAAGAACGAGGACACTACAACGCAAAACCTTTCTTGCATTCAGATAACGAGCAAGGGGGCTAAGGCAAAGGTGCTTGCCTGTGTACAGTGCGGAAAATGCGCGGAAAGCTGCGAGTCCAAAGCGATAAGCAAGAACGCGAAAGGCGTGTACATACTCGACAAAAAGGCTTGTGTGAATTGCGGCAAGTGTATCGAGGCCTGTCCCTTTAACCTTGTAGTCAAGGCAAAGGAACGGGAGTCGCCCAGCAAGTGTATCGCGTGTGGCATCTGTGCAAAAAACTGTCCAATGGACATCTTGTATATCAAAGAAGAGGCAGAGCAAGCCAAGGCAAGCTGATACACGGAATCGTTTTGACGGCGGGGCAGCTCCCGGGCGGAAGCTGCCCCGCGTTTTTCTGCCTGCGGGCAAGCGCTGCGCGGTTGTCTCCGGAGTTTACGGAGCAAACTCCAGGACTGGGTGGACGTGAACTTTGTACAACGGTGACTGCGACAGATACATCATTTTGGCTTGCATATTTTTTGACATAGCATTATCATAGTTTAAGTGATTTTTATCACAAAATTTTTTTATTTGTTTTGGAGGAAGATTATGCGAATGACTAAAATGTTTCTCTGCTACGCCATTGTCGTGCTTGTAGCCACTGGTAGTATGTTTTCATGCAAAAAAAAGAGCGACCAGGCGGACAGCGTTAAGGGCGCCGCAAAGATAGTCGTTACTTTTGCCGGAACCGAGGCGGCCACTACGGGGCAGAGCCGCATGATGCAGGAAGCCGCGGATAAGCTGAACGCGACAGGCCGCTTTGACGCAAGCGTACAGGTCAACGGCGCGTTAGGCACGACCGATGACCTTGTGGCGCAGGCAAGGAGCGGCGTACCGCTCGTGGTTCCGTCCGATCCGGGACGCCTGGCTAGCCAGTTCAACATCCCCGATCTGAACATCCTGATGGCGCCATACGTACTTACAGATATTAAAGCGCTTGAAAAATTGCCAAACACCGCGATTTTCAAAGAATGGCAGAATCAGCTTGAGAAGCAGGGGATTACGTTTGTAGCGGATATGTACAACGGTTTCCGCAGCTTCTACACGCTGACGCCGGTTGCAAAAGTCGAGGACCTCAGGGGTTTGCGTATACGCGGTTTCGGTAACAACATAGGCAACGCGCTTGCCAAGTATCTCGGTTTTGCCAACATCGGTATTTCGTGGGGCGAGGTGCTGCCGGGTCTGCAACAAAAGACACTGGACGGTTGCGAGGTACAGGTTGCCACCGCTTACGGTTCGGCAATCTTCGATGTTGCCAAGAATCTTGCGCTGACTAAACACTATATGCTACAGTCATCCTTCGTATGTTCTACCAAGTTACTAACCGATATGCCGGAAGCGGACAGGAAGGTGTTCCTTGATACGATTCAGGAAACCGCCAAGAAGTATGGTGATATTGTTGCTTCGGAAGAAGACGGCTTCTATCAGCAGATGAAGGACAAGGGCGTTACCATAACCGAAGTAAATATAAAAGAGTTTGAAAACGCCATCGCCCCGCTGTATACCAACAATGACTTGGGCCTTTCTCCCGGCCTCAAAGACAGGCTGTTCAAGGAACTTGGCCTATAGGCCTTAAAAAACATTCCTGCGCCTGGCTCGGGAATGTTTTTTAAAGGGGATGATTTATGAGGCTGTTTCGGCATCGCTTGAATTCAAGAAATGTTAAAACGGCTTACGTTCATCTCCCCTTTTTAATAATTCATTTATAATTGAATTCGGCTGGGATTTATCACTGTCGGATACTGCTCTGGGGGAATTATGCGAAAAGTGTACCGGTTTCTTTGCAAAGCCGAAGTAATAGTTTGCGGAATAGGTTTCATGTTCCTTGTCGCTTTTGTTTTTATGTCCGCAATCCTGCGTTTTTTCCGGGTATCTATGTCCTGGAACATAGACCTGGCGATGCTCCTGCTCGCGTGGACAGCGTTCTTGGGCGCCGATGTAGCGTGGCGCAGCGGTCAACTTGTCGGTATAGATTTGGTAACCCGCCGTATACCTAGGCCGCTACAAAAAATAATCGAGATACTTATATATATAGTTATACTCTGCGCCCTCATTCTGATAGCGGTTTTTGGCATCAGGCTTGCCGCCGCGGAACGGCTCAGAACGTACCAGTCAATACCGATTCCGTACTCGCTGGTAACTCTCAGCATCGTTGTCGCGGCTATGTCTATGATACTTTCAACGATACTTAAAATACGCCGCGCAATACTCAGATTCAATTAGAGGGGGAAAAAATGACACTGTTGCTCGTTTGTTTTGTTGTTTTTTTGGTACTGGGAATGCCCATCGCCTTTGTCATAGGGCTGGCTGGATTTGCTTACTTCGCGTCGGTGCCCTTCCTCAACTTTGAGACCGCCACCCAGATGATAGTCGCGCAGAGTCAGTCGTTTGCGTTCCTGGCGGTGCCCTTCTTCATATTTGCCGGCAATTTAATGAACGTATCCGGAATCACGGACAGACTGCTCAGCCTTGCCCGTTTGGTGACACGCCGGATGTACGGCGGCACGGCCCAGATAAGTGTTGTAATGAGTACACTTATGGGCGGCGTTTCCGGCTCCGCGACGGCGGACGCTGCGATGGAAACCCGCATTCTGGGACCGGAAATGATGCGGATAGGCTACAAGAAGGGCTATATCTGTGCGGTAAACTGCGTTACCGCCCTCATCACCGCGACGATACCGCCCAGTCTGGGACTCATCATATTTGGCTTTGTCGGCGAGGTGTCGATAGGCAGGCTCTTTGCCGCCGGCCTTATACCGGGCCTTTTGATGATGACTTTTCTGATGACAACCACATCGATCACGAGTCGCCTCTACAAATACGACCCGCCAAGAACGGACGCACCCAAACTAACTCTGGCAGAACTTTTCGGTAACCTCAAGGAATCGGTATGGGCGTTGCTCTTTCCGATCATCCTGATTGTCGGTATCCGCTTCGGCGTGTTTACACCGTCCGAATCGGGGGCTTTTGCCGTCATTTACGCGATACTGATAGGCAAATTCGTGTATAAAGAGCTGAACTGGCAGAATTTCAAGCAGGCGCTCGTCACGACTCTTAAGGACAACGGCGCGATCATGCTTATAATAGCGATGTCGGGCCCATTCAGCTATGCGATAACCTGGGTAAAACTGCCTGTCGCGCTCAGTAACCTGATATTCGGCATCACGTCAAACCCGCAGGTCCTCGTCCTTATTATGATCGGCTTCCTGTTCATAACGGGGATGTTTGTTGACAGCAACGTCAACTTTCTGCTCCTAACCCCAATCTTCCTGCCGATGGTAAAAGAGGCCGGCATAGATCCTGTGCATTTCGGCGTATTGATGGCAACCGTCGTTACGCTGGGGGTGATGACTCCGCCTATAGGCTCGGCCCTGTACACGGTCTGCGGCATAATAGACTGCCCGCCGGAAGAGTACACATGGCATTCGCTGCCTTTCCTGGCGGCGGTGCTGGTGGAACTGGTGATCCTGGTATTTCTGCCGGATCTGGTACTCTGGATACCGAATATGGTCTTTGGTAAATGAGCCGGTTTGATCGGTAACTTTATTTTCGGGAAAACCGGCTTCCGAAAAAGCGGTTTAACTCCCGCTTTTTTCGTTTGATGGACTTTTTTATGATGATGAATGAGACGATCACGAAAAAGATCGAAATCTCGGCGATTATCGCCGTGCTTGTGATTGATGACGCGGCGGACGCGGTTCCGCTGGCAAAGGCCCTGCTGCGGGGCGGGGTCGATGCGATTGAACTGACGCTCCGCACCCCGGCGGCGTTGGACGCGCTGTTGAAGATAAAGGCCGAAGTGCCCGGGATTACCGCCGGTATAGGGACGATCCTTACGCCGGTGCAGGTGAGGGAGGCAAAAGAGCACGGCGCGGACTTTGGCGTTGCGCCGGGCTACAACCCCACCGTGCTGAAGAGCGCGAGAATAATGGGACTTCCGTACGCGCCGGGTGTAAGCACAGCCTCTGAGATAGAGACTGCCTACGAGATGGGTTGCAAAACGCTCAAGTTATTTCCCGCCGAAAGTCTCGGCGGGATTTCCTACCTGGAAAGTGTGAACGCACCTTATGCCCACCTGGGCATAAGGTACATACCGCTTGGCGGTGTCGGCATCGGTAACCTGAAAGCGTACCTGGAAAACGAGGCGATACTGGCCGTCGGCGGGTCATGGCTCGCGCCGCGGAAGTTGATAAATGAAAAAAACTGGGACAGAATCAGCAAAAATTGTGAAGAGGCGATCGGTATTGTCCGTGAAGTGAGAGGGAAATGATGGCTAGGTTAATTACATTTGGTGAAATAATGATACGCCTGCAAACAAAGGCGTTTAGGCGTTTTCGGCAGAGTCTACCGGGCGATATGGAAGCGATATTCGGCGGCGCGGAGGCAAATGTAGCAGCCTCTTATGCGCTGCTTGGCGGCTCTGCCGCTTTTGTTACGGCCCTGCCGGAAAACCCGATAGCGGACGCCTGCCTCGACAGCCTACAGGCGCTTGGCGTCGATGTTTCCAACGTTATGCGAAGTAAAAATGGGCGGATGGGTATATATTTTGTCGAAACGGGTGCAAACCAGCGTCCGAGCAACGTGATTTACGATCGCGATCATTCATCGGTTTCGATAGAAACCACCGGCGGTTACAGGTGGATCAGACTTTTCAAGAACGCCGACTGGTTCCACGTAACGGGGATAACGCCTGCCTTGTCAAAAATTGCCGCGCAGGTGACGGTTAACGCGGTAAGGAAGGCAAAGAAAGCCGGCCTTACCGTATCCTGCGACCTTAATTTCCGTAAAAAACTCTGGCATTGGAAGGAAGGAACGTCCCCTAACGAGCTTGCCGGCCGCGTAATGGGCGAGTTGCTTCGCTTTGTTGATATCCTTATCGCTAACGAGGAGGACGTCGGCGATGTCTTTGGCATAAAGGAGAACAGTTTGGACACGGCCGGCGGCGCCATTGATGTAACCAAATATCCGGGAATTGCCGCTCAGGTGGCGCAAAAGTTTCCCAACATCAAAAAAATCGCGTTCACACTTCGTGAAAGTATCTCGGCGACGCATAACAACTGGGGTTGTATGCTTTACGACACGGCAAACGGCGCCGTACATTTTGCCCCGTGCTCAAATGGTTCGTACAGCCCTTACCGGATAACGAACATCGTGGACCGGATAGGCGGCGGCGATTCGTTCTGCGCCGCACTGATCTACGCTTTACAGGACGATGAACTTAAACAGGACGATGAAAAGTCCGCCGCCTTTGCCGCTGCCGCCTCGTGCCTGTGCCACTCAATATACGGCGACATTAACTATTCTACAAAAGACGAGGTGCTGACTCTGATGAAGGGCGGTGCTTCCGGCCGTATCGTGCGTTAGCAGGAGCACAAAAATTCGTCCGGCTTTCGCTGGGCGGCGCGTCCAAATTTATGTAAAAGCTCCAAATTTTAAATCGCCGGCGCGGTTAAACCGTAATTGAAACTAAGCCGGTATAATAATAAATTAAAGTATGTCCCAGATTTATTTTGAAAGGGAACTCTCGTGGCTGGATTTTAACGCGCGTGTACTTGAAGAGGCGTTGCGTCAGGATTTACCGCTGCTGGAACGTTACAAATTCTTAACGATTGTCTCTTCAAACTTTGATGAATTTTTTATGGTACGCATGGCTGCTATGAAACGGGCAATCAGGCATAAAAATATCGCACATCCCTCAAGCAGCAAGGCAATAGAAGACCTTTACCTGCAAGCACAAAAAAAGGCGCAAACTATTATAAAAAAGCAGTACGATTGTTTATTGAATGACGTGCTTCCTTCGCTTGCCAAAAACGGACTGCATCTTTTATTTATGAATGACTGGGACGAATTACAGGAAGAATTTATAAAACATTACTTTCTTGATGAAGTATTTCCGCTGCTAACACCCTTACGTTTGGATGTTGGAATTCCTATCGTGGGTGAAACTTTGTACGCGGCGTTTATGCTGCTTGAAAATGATACGGATAAAGATGATTTTAATATAGCCGTAGTCAGGATTCCAAAAGACAGAATCGTAATGCTGCCTTCCACAAGCGACGGCGTGGTACGCTGTTTCCTGCTTGAAGATGCGGTACAACGTTTCGCTTCGTACCTTTTCCCCGGTTATTCCATAAAAGAACATATACTGTTCAAGATCGACCGTGATGCTGATTTTTCTGTTGACGAAGAGCGGGATGAAGATTTTATGAAGGCGATGGAAGATGTTATTTTAAACCGTGAACATTCCCGCGCCATGCGTATGATTCATTCTGCCGGAAGTGATTTTTTGCGTGACGCGCTGGCCCGTCATCTTGAACTTTTGCCGCCGGAACTTTACCTTGTACCGGGTCCTCTTAACCTTGCGAATCTTTCCACGCTGTACGACATGGAAAATTTCGGAGTATCCGGCTTTGAAAAGTTAAAAAATGTTTCTATAAAAAGCATTGATGTTTTTTCCAATAATGATGAAAAAACTTTGTGGGAACGGATCAGGACAAATGATATTTTGCTGCATTTTCCGTACGAATCTTTTAACCTTGTTTTATCGTTTTTTTCGGACGCGGTACACGATCCTTCCGTGAAGGCGATAAAAACAACACTGTACCGGACAAGCGGCGATTCGCCTGTCGTACAGTCGTTGAAAGAGGCCGCGTTGAACGGGAAACAGGTTACGGCCATTGTAGAATTGAAGGCCCGTTTTGACGAGGAACGCAACATTAACTGGGCAAAGGATTTGGAAAGGGCCGGTGTAACGGTCATTTATGGACTCGCCCGGCTCAAAGTACACGCAAAGACGGCTCTTGTTGTGCGCATGGAGGGCGGCGGCCTGCGTTCATACCTCCACCTTTCTACCGGCAACTACAACGACAAAACCGCCAAAATGTACGCCGATCTGTGCCTGTTTACCGCCAATACCGACTTTGTCCGCGACGCGGAACTTTTTTTTAATATGATAACAGGTTATTCCGCCGCGGCAAAAACTCGCCGCCTTATAATAGCGCCGTTAACGCTGAAAAAACGCCTTGTCGAACTTATAGAACGCGAGGCGGAACAGGCATCCCGCGGACACAACGCGGTAATAAAGGCAAAGATGAACGCCATTGCCGATACGGATGTAATTGACGCCCTCTACCGGGCATCCAGAGCCGGGGTAAAAATTTTTCTTAATATACGCGGTGTTTGTACGCTGATTCCAGGCCTTGCGGAACTTTCCGGAAATATAAAAGTTGTAAGTGTTATTGATTACTTTTTGGAACATTCACGGATAATATTTTTTGAAAACGGAGGCAGCCCAGATATGTACCTGTCCAGCGCGGATTGGATGACGCGCAACCTTGAACGCCGTGTTGAATTGATGTTTCCCGTTCTGGATGCATCGATAAAACACCGTCTGTCGGTTATCCTCGACTCGTTCTTCAAAGACAACTGCCAGGCCCACGCCTTGGGCGCTGATGGCGTGTGGAAACGCCTGCGTCCGGCATCCGGCGAAAAATGTTTTCAGGTTCAAAAGTTTTTAAGGGAATATACGGAAAACCTGCACGGCAAGGCGGCCAAAGAAAGACCTGCTTTTGTTGTGAGACGTTCATGAGGGCGACAAGAAGTCATCGGCCCGGTTTTCGCACGCTAATCGAGCAGTTCAACCTCGAATTCGAGGAAGCTGTTCGGTGGGATCACGCCGTTACCTGCACCGCCCTCACCGTAGCCAAGTTCCGGCGGTATCACAAGCGTCCGCTTTTCGCCTGGACGCATGTCGAGCAGCATTTCGTCCCAGCCTGGAATCACCTGACCCGTACCGACGTTGAATTCAATGGGCCCCCCGTGCTTGTCGGAAGCGTCAACCAGTTGGCCGGAAAGCAACGTAAGCCTGTAGTTGGCCTTGATTTTCTGACCTTTACTGGGCTTGCTCCCTTTGCCTTGCTTGTTTACTACATACCATATACCGGACGCGCTTTTTAAGGCGTTGGGATACTTAGCCTCGATTTTGGCAACATCGGCTTTCTGTCCGGCGCGTAACTTTTCGGCTGCCGTCCTGGAGGCAGCCTTTTCCAGGCTGTCAAAACTCGCCTGATTCGGGCGGAAAGCCTGCGCCGACGCGCCGTTCCGAGCGATACTTATGGTTTTTATCGTATCACCCTCCTTTATCGCGTCCACCACACTCTGCCCGCGGACGATACGGCCAAAGACGCTGTGTTTACCGTCCAGCCAGGGCGTTGCCTTGTGCGTGATAAAAAACTGGCTACCGTTTGTGTTCGGGCCGGAATTTGCCATCGACAGCACTCCCGGTCCATCGTGTTTCAAGCCCGGATCGAATTCATCATGGAACTTGTAACCTGGGCCGCCCCTGCCGTTGCCGAGCGGATCGCCGCCCTGAATCATAAAATCGGCTATCACACGGTGAAATTTGAGTCCGTCATAGAACGGCTTACCCTTGGCCGCGTCCATCCTGCCCTCAGCAAGCGCCACAAAATTGCTGACGGTAAGCGGAACCCTATCGTAATACAGTTTTACCACGATCTGACCCCGGTTGGTGTCTATAACGGCGAACACCCCATCGCCTAAATCCTCGAAAGCTTTCGGCTGGGCCGTAAATGAATCTGACAAATTTTTCTCCTTGCTGTGGGCCGCCGCGTTCAAAAAGCACAGCGGCAGCGTAAACATAACCAGGCCACAAAATACGACCGCAACTTTAATACCGGCGAATACATCCGGAAAAAACCTGTTTTTCATACCTGCCTCCCGCTTAACCATATATGAAAAGCATAAATTTGCCTAGCCACCGCCTAGCCACCGCCTAGCCACCGCCTAGCCAGCGTTGCGCGGTGTGGCATTTCAAAATCCAGTATGGACTTAACTTTCACCCAATTTCTTGTAATATAACAACTTATACCGTTTGGGTTACATTTTCGATGTCTCACCGCGGAGGCCTTGACGCGGGAAAGGGGTATGTGGATAATAAAATTCATCATGGTGGATGTAGCTCAGCGGTAGAGTCCGAGATTGTGGATCTCGTTGTCGCGGGTTCGATACCCGTCATCCACCCGTCAGATTGACAAAATATAACGGTTTTGTTAAAATAAATATGAGGTTATCATGGCAGTACCAAGAGCAAAAACATCAAAAGCAAGGACCAGCAGGCGGCAGACTATCAATATGCGGCTTGACGTACCGCTTACTGTTGAGTGCAGTAGTTGCGGAAACCAGGTCTTACTGCACAGGGTTTGCCCGAAATGCGGATTTTATCGGGGCAAACAAGTAATCGAGCCTAAAAAAGGCTAATTAGGTTAAACACAAGGAGTTTAGTATGGCGGACAAAGATGAAGTTATATATGAAAAAATTAAAAAACTGATTGCCGGAAAATTAAACATTGATGAGGCAAAAATCATGCCCGAAGCGTCTTTCAGGCAGGACCTCGGTCTTGATAGCCTGGATACTTACGAGTTGGTTTATGCTATTGAAGAGGAACTTGGCATAAAAATTCCGGATGAAAAAGCAAATGAATTTGAAACTGTTAAGGACGCTTACGAATTTATAAAATCAGAACAAAAGTAAAATGGATGATTCCCGATATTCCCGAAATTGGCGCCGCGCGAAAAAAGGAACTTTGCGCGTTTCAGCGTAATGTAGGGATAAAATTCAAGAATCTTAAGCTCTTGCAGCTTGCGTTCATGCACCGTTCCGTTTCCAACGAGATTAACTTAAAAACAAACAATGAACGGTTGGAATTTTTGGGTGATGCGATTCTGGGCGCCGTTACGGCCAGCCTGCTCTACAACGGCCTTTCTGAAAACAGCGAAGGAGATCTGGCCAAGATAAAATCTGTCGTGGTTTCTGAAGCAACCTTATCGGTCATTGCAAGGGAATTGCAGTTAGACACGATGATGGTGTTGGGCAGGGGCGAGGAGCTTTCCGGCGGCAGGGAAAAAAAGACCCTGCTTGCCGATACCCTCGAAGCCCTGTTTGGCGCGCTGTACCTGGATTCGGGTTTTAAAATAGCTTTTGATTTTATAAGCCGCTGCATAATCCCTGAGATTGAAAAAGCGAAGCAAAACCGGGGCAGGAAAGACTATAAGTCCCAGTTGCAGGAAATTTGTCAGAGCAGATTCAAAGGGTACCCCAGTTACAGACTCTCAAAACAGTCGGGGCCGGAACATGAACGTTACTTTTGGGTTGAAGTAAGCTGCGACGGCAGAACCTTTGGCCCCGGAATGGGTAAAAATAAAAAATATGCCGAGCAGGAGGCCGCCCGCCTCGCGCTGGAACGTTTATAAGATCTTTACAGGCCGCCCGCCCGGTTGTCCCTCAAGCGGACCGACAGCTCCGGGGCAAAGTAGCTTATCAGTATGTCAGCGCCGGCGCGAAAGACGCTTACCGCCGTTTCGTACACCAGCGCGGCCTCGTCGATCAGGCCGGCGGCGGCGGCGGACTTTATCATAGAGTATTCCCCCGAGACGCTGTACGCCGCTACGGGAACCTCAACCAGGCCCGCTACCGTCTGTATTATATCCA
>JAITIR010000096.1 GCA_031279285.1 Spirochaetaceae bacterium
GCTATCACCATGCATTGCGGAAAAAAGTATGGCGATAAGGTTATGAAATATGACGAGATTGACAACGCGCCGGAAGAAAAGGCGCGCGGTATCACGATTAACACGCGGCATTTGGAGTATCAATCCGAAAAGCGGCATTACGCACATATCGACTGCCCAGGCCACGCCGACTATATCAAAAACATGATTACCGGCGCGGCGCAGATGGACGGCGCGGTACTCGTTGTTTCCGCACCAGATTCCGTCATGCCGCAGACCCGTGAGCATATTATACTCGCTCGTCAGGTCGGCGTTCCCAACATGATAGTATTTCTAAACAAAATTGACCAACTTGAGGACCCTGAGTTGATAGACCTCGTAGAGGAAGAAGTCCGCGATGTACTTACCGCCAACGGCTTCCCCGGCAAAGAAATTCCCATTATAAAAGGTTCCGCCTTCAAGGCTATGACCGAGCCGGATAATCCCGAAGCTATAAAATGTATAGACGAGCTTCTTGCCGCTATGGACAGCTATTTCCCCGACCCGGTGCGGGACATAGACAAACCTTTCCTTATGCCTATAGAAGACGTATTCACGATTCAGGGACGCGGTACAGTTGTTACTGGCAAGGTTGAGCGCGGCATCATCAAGCTCAACGAAGAAGTCGAGATTGTCGGCATAAGGCCGACCAAAAAGACCGTTGTAACCGGCATAGAAATGTTCAATAAATTACTTGACGAAGGCCAGTCCGGCGATAACATAGGCGCTCTTCTTCGCGGTATAGACAAAAAAGAAGTTGAGCGCGGTCAGGTTTTGGCAAAACCCGGTTCAATCACCCCGCACTTCAAATTCAAAGGACAGATATACTGCCTTTCACAGGATGAAGGCGGGCGCAAGACGCCGTTTTTCACCGGTTACAAGCCGCAGTTTTATTTCCGTACAACGGATATTACAGGCACCGTTACGCTCCCAGGCGAAGAAAAGCCCGGCGAAAAGATGGTCATGCCCGGTGATAATACAGAGATACAGGGCGAGCTTATTCATCCTATCGCTATGGAAAAGGGCTTGCGTTTCGCTATTCGCGAAGGCGGAAAGACCGTCGCTTCCGGACAGGTTACGGAAATTTTAGAGTAAAGGATAAATGCAAAGACGATATGGACGTTTCACGGCAAACGCGCCGTGGATGCCGTTTTGTCTTCCGGAGGAAAGATGACCAAGGAACGGATTCGCGTAAGGTTACGCGGTTTCGATGTTGAGTTGATAGATCAAAGCGCTAAGTCAATTGTGACTACGGTTGTAAAGGCGGGGGCCAAGATAACTGGGCCCATTCCGCTTCCTACACGAATAAATAAAATTACTGTGCTGCGTTCTCCTCATGTGAATAAAAAATCGCGTGAACAGTTTGAGATGCGTACGCATAAGCGCCTTATCGACATCATTGAACCGTCGCCTGAGGTGATGGATTCTTTAATGAAGCTTGAGCTTCCCGCCGGTGTGGATGTAGAGATAAAACAATAGCCGCTTCACTTACGGCAGGCGGTTTTGTCGTTTGCGTAATGTGCGGCGGCTTGACCGTGCAGGAGAAAAAAATGTTAGGGCTTATGGCCAGAAAATTGGGTATGACACAGATTTTTAATGAAGAAGGCGCTCTCGTTCCTGTAACGGTGTTGCGTGTAGATCCTAATATTGTGATAACCCACAAAGACAAAGAAGAATATGGCTACGATGCCGTAGTGCTTGGAGTCGATGACGCTAAAAAGAATAAAATTACCAAGCCTTACGCCGGGCAGTTTCCCGAAGGGGTTGCGCCCAAAAAACATATCAAAGAATTCCGCGGTTTTAGCAAGGACTGCGCTGTAGGCGATTCGTTGGGTGTGGAAATTCTCGAAGGCTGCCGTTATGTCGATGTTCAGGGCGTTTCAAAAGGCAAGGGCTTTCAGGGCGTTGTTAAACGTTATCATTTTGGCGGAGGGCGTAAAACACACGGTTCCAAATTTCACCGTGAGCCGGGTTCAACTGGTCAATCGACTTATCCGCATAAAACTTTCAAAAATGTAAAACTTCCCGGCAGAATGGGGCGCGAACAGGTTACTACATTGAATATCCGTGTTATAAAAATAGATGTAGAAAAACAACTGCTGTTGATAAATGGGCCCGTTCCCGGTATCAATAAAGGGCTTGTCGTGGTTCGCGCCGCGGTGAAGAAACAGAGGGCATAATGGAAACTGCTGTATATTCTACAATGGGGCAGGAACTGCGAAAGATAGAACTGGACGAAGATGTTTTTGGTCTTAAAGTCAATGAAAGTCTTTTGTGGTACGCTATAAATAACGAGCTTGCCAATAAACGACTGGGAACGGCGTGTACCAAAGACCGCGGCGAGGTTCACGGTTCAAATGCCAAGCCTTATAAGCAGAAAGGCACCGGCCGCGCAAGGCGTGGTGATAAAAAATCGCCGCTTTTAGTTGGCGGCGGTACGGTTTTTGGTCCAAAACCGCGGGATTTTTCGTATAAAATGCCCAAAATTGAAAAACGGCTCGCGGTAAAAACAGCTTTAAGTCTCAAGGCGCATACAGGTACATTAAAAGTTATCGAAGATTTTGCCGTCGAAGACGGAAAGACAAAGAAACTTTTTGGGATTCTCCAAAATTTCGGTTCCGATGAGCGTACGGTTATTGTTTTGAACGAAGCTGGAAAAGACAATGAACGTATCAATATGATTAAACGTGCCGGCAGAAATATTCCATGGCTTAGTTTTCTTTCCACCACACGCCTTAGAGTTCACGACTTGTTTTATGGACGGCGCGTTTTTCTATTTGAAACAGCGGCCAAAGAGATAAGCGAATTTTACGCGGCTCATAAAAACCGGCGTAATGTAACTTTGGAGGGGCTGGCATGAATTATGAACAGATATTGATACGTCCGGTATTGTCCGAAAAAACAAATATTTTACGCGAAAGCGGACGTTATGTTTTTCAAGTTGATATGCGGGCGAACAAGCCTCTTATCAAAGAGGCTGTGCGGGTGCTATTTAACGTGCATCCCGTAGCCTGTACTACGGCTATTGTCGGCGGTAAACCAAAACGGCAGCGTTACAAGAGAGGCTACACGTCAACATGGAAAAAAGCCGTTGTAACGCTGGCAAAAGACGAAAAAATACCGTTGTTTGAGGGAGTTTAGGGATGGGTATCAAAACATATAAACCGGTTACCTCCGGTATGCGGCAATGGCAGAGCCTTGATTTTTCCCATCTTACTGTATCAAAGCCTGAGAAATCCCTCACCCATGGGCGTAAAGAACGCGCCGGACGAGATTCGAATGGCAGAATCAGCGTCTGGCACAAAGGCGGCGGACACAAAAGACTTTACCGTGAGATAGACTTTAAGAGAGACAAGATAAACATCCCCGGTAAAGTCGCTACTATTGAATACGATCCGAACCGCAGCGCGAATATAGCTTTGGTCGTTTATGCCGACGGTGAGAAACGCTACATAATAGCGCCCAAAGATATCAAAGTCGGCAGTAAAATACTTAACGGGCCCGCGGCGGCTATAGAGCCGGGCAATGCGCTGCCGCTGGAAAATATTCCGCTTGGTTTCACTATACACAACATAGAATTGACCTTGGGCAAAGGCGCTCAACTTGCTCGTTCAGCAGGCGCTTCGGCGCTTGTCGCGGCCAAAGACGGCGATTATGTTACAATAAAACTGCCTTCCGGTGAGATGCGTATGATTTTCAAAAAGTGTTATGCTGTTATTGGCGTTGCTGGTAATGAAGACCACATGAACATCCGTTACGGAAAGGCCGGACGTAAACGTTGGCTTGGTGTAAGGCCTACTGTACGCGGCATGGTTATGAACCCTGTAGACCATCCGCACGGCGGCGGCGAAGGCAAGAATAAAGGCATACATCCGGTAACGCCCTGGGGACAGCCGACAAAAGGCTACAAGACAAGGGATAAGCATAAGACTTCCTCACGCTTCATCGTAAGTCGTAGGAAGAAAAAATAGGACTGGTAAGGGGTAAAGGTGTCGCGATCGATAAAGAAAGGCCCTTTTATTGAAAAGAGCTTGTACAAAAAGATTTTGGAGATGAATAAGTCAACAGAACGGCGCATGGTAAAAACTTATTCGCGCTGTTCGACAATCATCCCGGAAATGGTTGGTATAACAGTTTCGGTTTATAACGGGAAAACATGGGTGCCTGTGTATATAACCGAGAATCTTGTCGGGCACAAGCTAGGTGAATTTTCACCTACGCGGATTTTTCGTGGACACTCAGGCTCCGACAAAAAAGCCTCAAAATAAAGGTGTCCGTTAAAGGACTCAGTTTGAGGTTGCGTGGCTGTGTTATGACGCGAGGCGGTAGGCGGCGCGGCATTTGTCTGGTAAAAAGAGGTTTTAGGCTTAGTAAAGGTTTAGGATGATAAGATGGCAAACGGATATAAGGCAGTATCGAAGTTTTTAATTTGTTCACCGTACAAGATACGTCCGGTGGCAAATCTTATAAGGCGGAAAATGTATACCGAAGCGGTTTCTATTTTGGAAAATATGCCGCACAAGGGCGCTAGGCTGATAGGCAAAACGCTCAAATCGGCCGGCGCTAATGCGTTGAATGTTAATAAACGTCTTGAGGAAGATATGCTGTATGTTAGGGAAATAATGATTGATGACGGTCCGCGTATGAAGCGGCTTTGGTGCAGGGCGCGGGGCAGGGCCGATATGCTGTTAAAGCGGCT